>JANWWR010000035.1 GCA_025055835.1 Gemmatales bacterium
CTTGCGTCCGCTTCCCCCTGCCACATGGAAAAGTACATCCAATCCACCCAGTTGTTCCGCGACCGCGGCAAAGGTTCGGTCCACGTCCCGCGTGTCGGAAGCATCGCCAAGGTGAAGGCCGACCAATCCCGCTTGTTCCAGGCGCGACCGCGCCTCGGCGTTCGGTTCCGCCAGTCCCGTGATGGCTAGACGGGCACCCTCAGCCAAAAACGCTTCCGCCGAGGCCAAGCCGATTCCGCTTGTTCCTCCGACAATGAGACAGCGCTTTCCCGCCAGCCTGCCGGTCATGGCCATCGATTCATACCGCCCTGACGTTCCGGGCATTGTGCCGCAGCCGCATATCGGGGTATTTTAACAGCGATGAGGCAACTTCGTGGAAGTTCGCTGCCAGAACAGGCAACGTAAACGACGAGGTGGACGATGTTGGAGAGCTTCCTCGGCAAACAGGTCGTGGTGGACCTCCGCAGTCCGTATGTGTGTCTGGGGTATCTGGAGAAGTTTGACGATCAGTTTCTCTTGCTCCGCGACGCCGATCTGCACGACATGCGCGACTCCGATACGACGCGGGAAAACTACGTCGCTGCCTCCTATGCCACCGGCATCAAACGCAATCGGCGACGGGTGCTTCTGGTGCGGGCCGACGTCGCCGCCGTCACCCGCTTTGACGATCTCGTGGATGCCGATGCCGACGAGTGATTGGCGTTGCGGGGCAATACCTCTGCCGGTAGGATTCGCCGTCGGTAGCAGGCAACTCAAAGGCAAGGAGGCCTCCCGTGCAGGGCACCCCCCGCCCCTTCCGGCGCGACCTGCTGTGCATCATCCTCGTGCTGCTCGTCGGCTTGGCCGTCAAGAGCTGGTTGTTCCTTCGCACGGAAGTTCTGGCCCGGGACGGTGTCGGTTACATCCGCTTCGCCGCTCGGCTGCATCAGGAGCCTTGGCCGAACGTCCTCCGCAGCGAACAGCAGCATCCCCTCTATCCGATTGCCGTCGCCGTCACCCACGGGCTTTTTCAGGCGGCTGATGTCGTCGCGGATTCGCCGATCGGCTGGCAGTCGTCGGCGCAAGCGGTCAGTCTGATCTGCGGCTTGCTTCTCGCCGTGCCGATGTTTTTTCTGGCACGTCGGCTATTCGGCTCCCGCGTGGCGTTCTGGGCGACGTTGACTTTCCAGGTGCTTCCGGTTCCTGCTCAGATCACTACCGACACGCTTTCCGAAGGTCTGTTTCTTCTGGCTTCCGCCTCGGCCTTGCTTGCCGCTGTCATCGGACTGGAACGTCGGTATACCTGGGCCTTTGCAATAACGGGGATTTTCGGCGGACTGGCTTACCTGACTCGCCCCGAGGGAGCGATCCTTATCGCCCTGGCCGCCGTGATGATCCTGTGGCTCCAGATCAGCCCCACACAACGAATGCCCTGGCGGAAGGCCCTGGCCTGCTGGGGTGGGCTTTCCGTCGCCATCCTTGTCGCCCTGCCCTACTGGCTGACCATCGGCGGTTTGTCCAATAAGCCCGCGTCCCGGGAGTTCTTCAAGCCGCTTCAGGAATCGCTCACGCAGCACATATCCGCCTCGCCTCCCGGCGGCTCGTTGCTGCTGGCCTCCCGATTCACCGATGGCGTGGATGGACGACGGCTCGACGACGTCGGCCCCTGGTACGCTTTAGGTGAAGTGCTCGACGAAGTATGCAAGGCGTTCAATTACGCCGTCTGGATCCCGGTGGTTCTGGGACTACCCTGGTATGCCCGCCGATTCGCTTCGTCGCCTGGGGTGTTGCTGCTGACGCTGTTGATCGTGGTGCAGTTCTTGATCCTTTGGCTCCTGGCCTATCGCGTCCGGTATATTTCCGAGAGGCATACGCTGCTGATCGTCCTGGTCGGCTGCATCCTCAGCATGGCGACCTTGTTTCACTGGGCTGAACGGCTGCCGACGTGGGGGCGGGCCTTGCCCTTTATCCGCCGATTCACCTGGGCGGATCGCTTCCTGGAGCCGAACCGAATGCGCATCGGCATGGAGGCGGCATTCGTCGTCGCCGTTGCCCTGGGGCTGACGCAAACGCTGAAAATCCCGCACCAACACCGCGTCGGCCACAAGCTCGCCGGCCTGTGGCTGCAACAACACATGCAGCCCTTCGACAAACTCGTCGATCCCTACGGATGGGCCAGTTTCTACGCGGGACGCTTTGTGCCGCCGTCGCAGTCGCAGATCCGGTCTGACTCCACGAAAAAACCTCGGCGCTTTGTCGTCGTCGATCCCGCCGACCAGGATTTGCACCGACGAAGGTTGATCGATGAGGAGTTAGCCGGCATCAAGCCATCGGAGCTGGTCTTTGCTTGGCCTGGCACGGATGCTGCCCACCTCCTGATTCATGCCGGCGTCAAGCAGCAAAGAAATCCCTCCCAACCCTGACACGACCGAGGCAATCAGCCTTTTTCAAACCACGACAGCACTTCTTCGGCCGAGGCCACTTCGTCGAGCTTCCAGAGGCGTTGCAGAATCTCCTCGGTCCGTGGACCGTAACGCGGTTCGACCAGACGGCGGAACTTGGCTTCGACCTCGGCATCGGTCATTGGATTTCCGGCATGACCGCGCGGGAACTCGACTTCCTTGACCAGTTCCCGGCCATCTCGCAATTTCACCGTCAACGTGTTGGGAATGCCGCGAGGATACCGGGCGGTGTGACTGCTGCTGCGGTGCACGGCGATCTTGCCGACCAGTTCCAGTAGGGCCGGGTTGTTCAGGTGGGCATCGTCGAAGCTGCTCAGCGTCACGTCGCCGTCCATGAGCGCGACGGCGGTGCAGTAGGGCAGGCTGTGATCGGCGGTTTCCCGCGTCTTGGGCCGCCATTTCTCCGGGTCCTTGGCGATGATGTCCACTGCCGCGTCGAAAGAGTAGATGTCGATGCGTTGGATGTTGCGAATATCGCCGATGTGAGGTCGCAGTTGCAGGGCGGCGTCGATGGCGCTTTGCGAATGGTACTCAGCTGGCCAGAACTTGATGTAAGTATGGACGATCATAAAGTCCCCGGGGTCCGCCGCGGGACGATTTTCCGCCCCCATCGGAGCAACCTCGAAAGGGCCGGTAAGCAGCTTCATGAAGCCGAGTTCGCCCTCGAAGATCGGGGCTGGTCCCGTCATCCCCGCAGTAGCCAGGTAGGCTGCGAAGACTCCACCGCGAGCCGCGTTGGCGAAGGCACAGCCCTTCCACATGCTCAGCTCGCCGCTGCGGGTCTGCCGCAACGCGGTGTTGCACACGCCGGCGATTCCCAGGGCGTGCGTCGTCTGCTCCACGTCGGCACCGAGCAGCTTGCATGCTGCCGCGCAACTGGAGATAGCCCCGTAGGTGACGTGATCAAACCCGTGCTTCCGCAGACTGGCTGCATCGCATAGCCGACATTGAATCTCGTAGGCCAGCACCGCGGCGGTAATCAGATCGCGTCCGCTCCGCTGCTTCAGTTCGCCGACGGCCAGCACAGCGGAGAGGTTGTCGCTGGGATGGGCCGGTTCTTTTGACAGATAGGTGTCATTGAAATCGAGGTAACGGATGGCCAGGCCGTTGACGAACGTCGCCCAGTCGAAGCTGGACTTCCCTCCTCCCAGGAGGCGGACCGGGGGCGTGCCGTGAATGGTCAGGGCACACCGGCGGGCGATGTGGAACGCCTCAGCGTCCATCGCTCCGACGGCGACGGCCAGGGAGTCGATGAACCGGCGTTTGGCTTCGTGAACCACGGCCTCGGGCAGGTCCTCGTAACGCAACCGGACGGCATACTCAGCAAGGCGGCGGGCCAGCGGCGTCGTCATGCTCGGCACCCTCGTTCTCGATTCAGCACCAGTTTGCTTGATTCCTCATTGCCGAGTGAATCTACATCCTCTCCACGGCGGCGGAAAGCGTCCCTTCCGCAAGGTTTTCGACATTTATCTTGACGGCTCGACCCTTTACGGTAAAATCCGTACCAGTGATGCGGAAATTGGCGCGGATGCCATGCGACTTTCGCTCCAGACTGACTATGCCCTGCGAACGCTGATGTACCTGGCCTCGGCATCTGAGCGGGCCACGGTGGAAGAGATCGCCCAGTTCTACCGGATCTCCGGCGACCACGTCGCCAAGGTGGTCAGCCAACTGGTCCGGCTCGGTCTGGTGCGGAGCCGACGGGGACCGGGCGGCGGAGTCGAACTGGCTCGCGATCCGGCCTCGATCAGTGTCGGGGAGGTCATCCAGGCCTTTGAAGGCCCGGTGCATCTGCTCGACTGTCTGGGACAGGAGGGCGTCTGCGTCATCGAGTCGTTCTGCAAGCTCAAATCCGTTCTCGCCAAGGCGGAGCGGATTCAACGGGAGTATCTCGCGGGAGTATCCTTGCAGGATGTTCTTCCCACCCGTGCTCAGATCAGAAACTTGAGCCGTCCTGCAAAACCCTGACCTGCCTTGTTGGTGCCTTGCATGAAAGGACCTGCCATGGACAAGACCCGCCTGATGGTTGTTGGGATCCTAGTATTTGCGACGCTGTCGCTTTCCGGCCATCCGTCGCAGCGCGGCTCGGCGGGAGACGCAGCATCCCCCGATCCTGCCGCCGTAGAGCGCGCCCGTAAGACCGTCCGCATGCTGGACGACGTGTACAAGTCGGCCATCGTGCTGATTACCGACAAGTACGTTCACAGCAAGGATGATTACCCTGCGGGCCGCATCGCCGTCCGCTGGTTTGATGGCATCTCGAAGAAAGGCTGGCATGAAGTTCGGCTCATTGACGCCACCGGGGAGCCGTACAGCCCGACGAACGTCGCCAAGGACGAGTTCGACAAGGAGGGGCTGAAGATCCTGAAAAGCGGCAAGGATTTCCACGACAAAGTCGTGGTCGAAGATGGCAAGCCCTACCTGCGGGCGATCACGCCGGTGCCTGTCGTCATGGACAAGTGCGTCCTTTGCCATGCCCATTACAAGCAGGCGAAAAAAGGCGAGCCGATCGGCGCCTTGACCTACAAGGTGCTCATCGAGTAGCTTGCACGCCGGTTGGCTGGCTGTCTTCACGACGGGGGGTGGACCCCCAATCAACGGCATTCGAAGAAAGGAAACCCTGGTGAGCGAGCAGGAGCATTCCGCCCAGGAACAACCGGCCGAGGCGGACCGGCGCCGCTTTCTGGCCAGCGTCTCGCAGGTGGCGATGGGGGTGGGACTCGTCTCGTCCTACGGGACGCTGGCCTACATGGCCGGTCGGTTTCTGTATCCTGCGGAGCCGACGCCGACGGCCTGGGTCTTCGTCGCAGAGACGGCCCGCATTCCCCAAGAGGGGGTGCTCAAGTTCACGACCCCGGCCGGGCAGACCGTGACCATCCGCCGGGTGGCCGAGAACGGCGATGCTGCCGATTTCCTGGCCATGTCCAGCACCTGTCCCCATCTCGGTTGCCAAGTCCATTGGGAGCCGCACAACAACCGTTTCTTCTGCCCGTGTCACAATGGCGTCTTCGATCCGTCCGGCATCGCCATCGAGGGACCGCCGGCAGAGGCCCGTCAGAGTCTGCCGTTGTATCCGTTGCGGGTCGAAAATGGCTTGCTGTTCATCGAGGTGCCGGCCAAGATACTGACCTGAAGCCCGTCCCCTTCCGCGGAGACCGCCAGACCGCTGCATCCCACCGCATCGATGAGGAACGCAGCGATGGAGGATGGAAGGCATGGGCCGTGTCGCCGAGTGGTTCAAGGAGCGGATTCCGATCCGCGGGGAGCACCTGCGCGAGCTGACCAACGAGCCGGTGCCCAATCATCTCAAGCACTGGTGGTTCTGCCTCGGCGGCACCCCGGCGTACCTGTTCCTCGTGCAGATCGTCACCGGCATCCTGCTGGCCCTGTATTACCAACCCGCGCCGAGCACGGCCTACGAATCGGTGCGTTACATCACCGAGGAAGTCTCCTACGGATGGTACTTCCGCAGTTTGCACAAATGGGCGGCCACGCTCATGATCGCCGCCGTCATCCTGCACCAGATGCGCGTCTATTTCACTGGAGCGTACCGCAAGCCCCGCGAGATCAACTGGATGATCGGCATGTGTCTGCTCGTCTGCACGCTGATGCTGGGCTTCACCGGCTACAGCCTGGTTTATGAGCAGTTGAGCTACTGGGGCGCGACGGTCGGGGCCAACCTCGCCGACAACATTCCCTACGTCGGCGGCTTCTTGAAGCGGATGATGCTCGGCGGGGACGCCTACAACGAACACACGCTGCCACGCTTCTTCATCATGCACGCCGCCATTTTGCCGGTGACGACGGTCGTGCTGTTGTTTCTGCACATCATGCTGGTGCGGCTCCACGGCGTTTCCGAGCTGCGCTTCTCGGACGAACCACCGGACCAGCCCGGCTACTACCAGTTTTATCCGGACCATTTCTACACGGAACTGATCATCGGCCTCGTGCTGATGATCCTGCTTTCCGCCCTGGCGACGATTCTGCCGGCAACCCTGGGACCACGAGCCGATCCGCTCACGACCCCTGAAGTGATCAAGCCGGAATGGTTCTTCTACGTCGCCTTTCGCTGGCTGAAGCTGTTTTCCGGCACGGCGGCGGTACTGAGCATGGGGCTGATCGGCTTTGTCATGTTCTGTTGGCCGTTCATTGACGCCGCTCTGCGGAAGTACACGCCATTCCAGGAAGCCAGCGTGTGGATCGGCATTGTCGCAGTACTGCTCATCATCGGCATGACAGTCTGGGAAGCGGCCGTCGAACACTGAAGCAGCTGGTCGGGTGAAGCTCCTGGCGTTCTGTCTCGCATTGGAGAGCGAAAATGCGTCTGGAAACCAAACGGTTCATCATCGCCGCTCTGGGCATCCTGTTTCTGCTGTCGCTGATTTTCGTGCAGTGGATGGAGATTCTGCGGAAACGGGCCGAAATCGGCATCGGCGAGCCGCACATCGTCATCCCGGCCAGTTCCAAGGCTTGCATCGATTGTCATTACCAGAGCACGCCGGGCATCATCGACCACTGGAAAGGCAGCACCCATGCCCGCAAGGCTATCGGCTGCGTCGAGTGCCATCAGGCCGAACAGGGCGACGCCGACGCCTTCAACCACTACGGGGCCTTGATCGCCACCGTGGTCACGCCCCGGGACTGCGCTCGCTGCCATCAGCAGGAAGCCGCGGAGTTCGCTCAGAGCCATCACGCCAAGGGCGGCAACATTCTCGCCTCGCTGGACAATTTCCTGGCTGAGGTCGTGGAAGGTTCGCGGGTGCCATTCAACCCACACTCTCCGACGCCGGGTCTAAAGGTGGACACAGTCAACGGCATGGCCAGCGCATTCATCGGCTGCCAGCAGTGTCACGGCAGCAAAGTAGCACTGCGGTCCACGGACGGCAGGATGCTTACCGTGGATGATCTCAAACCCGGTCCCGACGGCAAGCCGACGAACCTGGAAGCAGTCGGCCGCATTCTCAAGGACCAGTCGGGCCGACCTCTGTATCACCAGAGCACGTGGCCCAACACAGGCATCGGCCGGATCAACCTCGACGGTTCGCTCGGCTCCTGCTCGGCGTGCCATTCCCGCCACGACTTTTCCCCGCGTCGTGCCAGGCAGCCGGAGAATTGCGGCAAATGCCACCTTGGCCCGGACCATCCGCAGAAGGAGATCTACGAAGAATCGAAGCATGGCGTGGCCTATCGGGACCTGCGAGAGCACATGAACCTGAACGCTCCGAAGTGGGTCCTGGGCCGGGATTACACCCAGGCCCCGACCTGCGCCACCTGCCACATGTCCGGCCACACCCGCAACGGGGGGAAGGTCACGCATGATCCCGGCGAACGCATCTCCTGGAGCAATCGGCCGCCGGTCAGCCTCGTCATGGATACCGACGTCAACCACAAGATCGTCACCGAAACCGACCCGGCCAAGCGGGCCAGCCTCATCCACGACACTGCCGAGGCGAAGCGCTCCCGCATGAAGGACGTCTGCTCCCACTGCCACACGCCGGATTACATCAACGCCTTTTATCAGCAGTACGACGACTTCGTCGTGCTCTACAATGAGAAGTTCGCCAAGCCCGGCCAACTCATCATGAAGACGCTCCGCGAGCAGAACATGATCACGCCCACGGAGTTCGATGAGGAAATCGAGTGGACGTGGTTCTACCTGTGGCATCACGAGGGCCGACGCGCCCGGCATGGCGCTTCCATGATGGCTCCCGACTACGCCCACTGGCACGGCATGTACGAAGTGGCCGAGCGGTTCTACATGGAGATGATTCCGCAGGCTCGGGAACTGATTCACCAGGCGGAAACCAAGGGCCACAAATCAGCCGCTGAAGCCGTGCGCACCGTTATCGAAAACATCCTCAAGCGTCCCGAACATGAATGGTTCGAGAAAGAGCCGCGTCCTAAGAGCCTGACCGGTCGGGAACCGCACTACCGCCGTCAGGAACCGACGCTGAGTGGAGGCACGAAACGCCTTGGCATTTCACCCGCGTTGCCGTCCCTGGGACGTCAGCCGATTCTTTACGCCGATTCGCAGGCTTCCGAAGGGAGATGACGCCGATGCACCGCCGCGACTTTCTCCTGAATCTCGGCCTCATCAGCACCACGATCACCGTCGCCGGCTGCGGATCGAACGACCCACAGCCCCGGTCGCAGTCATCACCGTCATTGCCCGAGGATGTCCGCTGGGGCAAGGCCCCGTGTCGTTTCTGCGGGACTGGCTGCGGCGTCGAGGTGGGCGTCTCCGGCGGCAAGGTCGTCGCCGTCCGGGGTGACGTCGCCAGTCCGGTCAACCGCGGACTGCTTTGCGTCAAGGGTTACCATTTGCCCGGGTTGCTCTACGGGCAGGATCGGCTCCTCTTTCCGCAACGTCGCACCGCCCAGGGGAAATTTGAGCGCATTACCTGGGATGAGGCTCTGGACCTGATCGCTCAGCGGTTCAAGGAAACGCTGGAGAAGCACGGGCCGTCGGCGGTGGGCATGTACGGTTCGGGACAATGGACGGTCTTCGACGGCTACGCGGCCTTGAAATGGGTCAAGGGTGGCCTGCGGAGCAACAACCTGGAGCCCAACGCCCGTCTGTGCATGGCCAGCGCCGTCAGCGGCTTCATGACGCAGTTTCAGAGCGACGAGCCGATGGGCTGCTACGACGACTTCGAGATCGCCGACGACTTCGTCATCTGGGGTGCGAACATGGCCGAGATGCATCCAGTGTTATTCGGTCGGATGCTCGAACATCGCCGCCGCAATCCCCGCGTCCGGATCATTGACCTGGGCACGCGTCGGACGCCGACATCGGACTACGCCGATGCGTACATCGAATTTCGCCCCGGCACCGACCTGGCCCTAGCCAACGGCATCCTCCATCTGCTCGTCGCCGAGGACAAAGTCGCTCATGCGTTTGTCGAAGAAAACGTCGTCTTCAAGCGGGGCGTCGAGGATTTGGAGGCCATCGGGTTCGGCTGCTTTGGCGAGCAGGCCGAGCGGTACGTCTTCGAGGATTCGCCCCGCGATTCCAGCTTCGAGGAACTCAAGACCTTCCTTGCCGACTACACGCCGCAGCGGGTCAGCGAGATTACCGGCGTTCCGGAGAGCCAAATCCGCATGTTGGCCTCGGTGTACGGCGACACGAATCGCGGCACGGTCAGCCTGTGGTGCATGGGGGTCAATCAGCACGTCCGCGGCACCTGGATGAACAATCTGATCAACGATCTGCACCTGATTACCGGCAAGATCAGCCGACCGGGCAGCAATCCGCTCAGCCTCACCGGCCAGCCATCGGCCTGCGGAACGGTGCGGGAAGTCGGTACGCTCAACAATCGCCTGCCGGCCGACATGGTCGTGACCAATCCCGAACACCGGGCCAAGGCGGAAAAACTCTGGGGCCTGCCGCCCGGGACCATCCCCGAGAAACCCGGTTATCACACCGTGGACCTGTTCCGCGCGTTGAGCCGGGGAGACCTGAAGACGATCTGGATCCAGACCACGAACCCCTTCGTCACGCTGCCCAATCTTCACCGCTTCGATCGGAAACCCGACGACGGCTTGTTCATCGTCGTCAGCGACATCTATCCGACCGTGACGACGGCGGTCGCGGATGTGGTCCTGCCCTCGGCGGCGTGGGTGGAGCGGGAAGGCGTGTTTGGCAACACGGAGCGGCGAACGCAGCAGTGGGACAAGCTGATCGATCCGCCCGGCGAGGCTCGGGAGGACGCCTGGCAGATCATCCAGGTCGCCAAGCGTATGGGGCTGGGCCATCTCTTTCCGTGGCCGGAGGACAACTGGCATGAAGCGATGTACGAGGAATACCGCCAGTTCACCCTGGGCACCGGCAAGGACGTGGCGTCCTACGCTCAACTCCGGGCCACCCGTGGTCTGCGCTGGCCGGTCGTCAACGGCAAAGAGACGCGCTATCGCTACGCCGCCGGGTACGATCCCTACGTCACCAAACCCAAGGGCATCCACTTCTACAAGGCGAAGGGGTTTGGCGAGCGCGCGGCCTTCTGGATTCGACCCTACCATCCGCCGGCGGAGGTGCCCGACGCCGAGTATCCCTTCTGGCTGACGACGGGTCGGGTCATCGAGCATTGGCACACGGGCACGATGACGCGCCGGATCAAGCAACTGCATCAGGCGGTGCCCGGGGCCTATGTCGAGATCAATCCTGCTGACGCGATCGAATTGGGCGTCACCCACGGCGACGTCGTCCGCCTCGTGAGCCGACGTGGTGGACTGGAACTGCCGGTTGTTCTCGACGGCCGAGGCAAGCCGCCGCGCGGCACAGTCTTCGTGCCGTTTTTCGACGAGGGCAAGCTCATCAACCGCTTGACGCTGGATGCCATGTGCAACATCAGCAAGGAGCCGGATTTCAAGAAGTGCGCCGTCCGCATCGAGCGGATTGCATCCGGGGGAAGCCGGGCATGATCCGATCAAAACCGTGTCAAATCATGCGACGGTTCGGCCTGCTCGTCCTCTTGGCCCTGTGTTGCGGCATGGGCTGGTTCCGCAGCGATTCGCCGACATCGGTTCCGACCACCTCGGCGATCCGCGCTGAACGGAGAGCCTACGACGGTGCTCCGCCGGTCATTCCCCATCCGCCACTGGGAGGAACCTGCATAGATTGCCATGCCGAGCTGGCCCGCATGTTGCTCGGCGTCGGCGTCGCTCCGCCCAATCCGCACCGGCACACGCCCGGCCTCAGCATCGCCTCTCGCTGCCAGCAGTGTCATGTGTTCAAAAGCACGGACAGTGTCCTGATAGCCTCGACGTTCCAGCCGCTTCGTCAAGAACATCGCCGGGGTTCACGGCTGTATCCCGGCGCGCCGCCGACCGTACCCCACGCCATCTTCATGCGGGAAGATTGCAACGCCTGTCACGACGGCCCGACAGCCCG
>JANWWR010000133.1 GCA_025055835.1 Gemmatales bacterium
AAGAAGCCGTTGAACGACTCAAGCAACTGGCCTATCGACTCGTTCCGGCACTGCGGGAGGCGGAAGTCGAACGGTGTTGGGCAGGGCTGCGTCCGGGAAATCCCGACGGCAAGCCCGTCCTCGGTCCCGTTCCCGGCTTCACCAATTTGTTTGTCGCCGCCGGGCACTTCCGCACCGGCATTCACCTGTCACCGATCACCGGGAAACTAATTGCCGATCTGCTCACGGGGAGAACTCCGGAACTGCCTTGGCAGCCGTTCAGTCTGGAGCGATTCCGACGGTCGGCCTAAGGTATGTTTGTGTCAATTCCCAACCCTGGGGTGCGAATTACAAGGTGTGGCAGGTCTTTTCAGGCGCGATAGCACGTTGAATTACGTCTCTTTGATCGGTGTAATATGCCTATGACGCTGACAACTTCCACGCTCAGTCACTCGGTCCGGGCGGTTGAGGATTTGGCCGCCGATCTGGATTGGCTCGCCGAATACCTGGCGAGTCAGCGGCAGCAAAACCATCACCATGCCGCTGAGGTCCGCTTGGCCAGCGGTCTGACCCGCAACGTGCTTCGGCCGTATCTTCAGGCCAGTCGCACGGCTCCGCTTCACATCGCCGTCGTCGGGGGAGCGGGGACGGGCAAAAGCTCAGTGGCCAACCTGCTGATCGGAAGACCGTTGGCCGAAGCCAATCCGCAAGCGGGCTTCACGCGCCACCCGGTCGCTTACGTAACTCAGGATGAACAAGCCGACTGGTGGAATGTCACTTCCGGCTTCCTGGCTCCGTTGCGACGGCTGCACGTCAACCAACCAGCCAACCTGGACGAAAACGTCTTTCAGGTCCGCAAATATCTGCCGGTCTTGGGCGACGACGAGTTATTTCGGGACGCGGTGGTCTGGGACTGTCCCGACGTGACGACTTGGCATTCGCTCAATTATCTGCCACGCGTTCTGGAAATCGTCTCGCTGGCCGACGTGGTTGTCTATGTCGCCTCTGATGAGCGCTACAACGACGAAGTGCCCACCAAACTCCTGCGGCTGATCCTAGAAACGGGCAAAGCTGTGGTCTGCGTCCTGACCAAGATGCGTGAATCGGAGGTCCAGCAGATTCTTAAACACTTTCGTAGTCATGTTCTGGATAAGCTGCCAGAGGCTCACCGAGTCGTTGACTGCATCGCCGTTCCCTTCCTCGAACCAAGAGTTTTGGCCGATCCGGCAAACCAGGCTTGCCACATACGGGAGCGGCTTCTGAGTGCCATCCGAAGGGCACTGAACGGTGGCGAAAAATGCAGGGTCAACACCGTTCGAGGAGCCATTCATTTTCTGAAGGCCAAGGAGGGCGAGCTGCTAGCCTCCGTGAACGAAGACCTGGCCGCCCTACGAACCTGGAATGATCTCGTCGAAAAGGGTCGGGCCGAACTCCAAGCCCGATACTTTCGCGAATACCTCAGCGGCAAGAAGTTCCATCGCTTCGACCAGTCGTTCCTGAAGCTGATCCAATTGCTGGAACTACCTGGCGTCGGCAAATATTTGAGCAAGGCAGTGGCGGTAGCCCGCCTTCCGTGGCAACTAGGGAAGCAACTCTTGACACGGCTCGTCGGTTCGTCTGCCACCCAGGAAATGCCCGAGGAGAAAGTTCTCCAGACCGCGTTAGCGAGTTGGCTCGATCACCTTCAGGTGGAAGTAAGCCGACGCAGCAGCAAGCATCCGCTCTTCTCCCAACTGGAGCAGGCTTTCCGCAGCAATCTGCGTCAGGAGATCGAGCAGCGCTATCGAGCCAGTCTGCCGGAGCTTCGCCGCGGTCTGGAAGAAGAGGTCGAACGCACGGCGCGGGCCATCTACGAGGACATCGAGAAAAACCCAGCCCTGCTTAATTCCCTGCGCGGAATCAAATTCTCCGTGGAAGCGCTCACGATTATTTCCATCCTGGTGGCAGGCGGCATCAATATCTGGGATCCGATACTAATCATCATCATTACCCCACTGGTTCAGGAAATTACGGAGTTTTTCGGAAAGCAGTATGTGGACACGCGCAAGGCAGAAGCGCGACAACGCCAGCTGCAACTGATGGATCGAACCGTGGCAACACCTTTGAAGGACTACCTGGTAAGTTGGCCCAAGTCCCACGGGTCGCAATTCAACCGCCTCGAACAGATCGCCGAGCGCTTGTCTCAGCATATCGGTCAGGTTTACGAAGCGGTCCGTAGTCGGCTTGGAGAAAGAGCAGCATGAGCTCCTCCGATTCCGTTCTTCGCACGCTGGCCCCGGCCTTGAAGCGGCTTCAGGAACTGGTCGCCCAATGGCTGGCGTCTGCCCGGACCTACCCTTTGTCGGTCATCGATGAGGCCGAACTGCGAAGTCTCATGGAGGATTTGGGACGCCATGCGGAAGCCCTCAGTCGAGAGCGGGTCGTGCTCAATATCGTCCTCATGGGCGGGACGGGGGTTGGAAAATCCACGCTTCTGAATGCCTTGGCCGGCGCCCCCATCGCCCACGCTTCCGGCGAACGCCCCACAACCCGCGATCCCGTCGTGTACCATCACCGCTCGCTCGCCTTGGAGCATCTCGAAGCACCCCTGCGAGGGTGTCTGGCCGTACCCCACGATCGGTCCGCACTGGAAAACAAGATCATCGTGGATACGCCCGATCTCGACTCCACCGAACTGGCCAACCGCGCCCGCCTCGAAGCTGTCCTTCCTGTCGCTGATCTGGTGATCTACGTGGGGTCGCAGGAGAAATACCACGACCGGCTTGGCTGGGAACTGTTCCGGAAGCACCGGCCGCGACGTGGCTTCGCCTTTGTCCTCAACAAGTGGGACCGATGCGTCTCCGAGACCCAGGCCAGTGGCTTGCGGCCGGATGAAGACTTACTCGAAGACTTGCGACGCGAAGGATTCCACAATCCGCTGCTGTTTCGTGTCTGCGCTAGCGCCTGGGTTGAGGCAAACGGCCAGGCCCCGGTGCTGCCTCAAGGCGAACAGTTCCGCGAGCTGGTGGCGTGGCTCGAATACGGCTTGACCCAACGGGAGATTGAGGCCATCAAGGCCCGCGGCGTGCACCAGACTTTGACTCGCTTGGAAGCAGTGCTCGACCAGGTCCGACCGCCGGACCTTGCCGATGCCGCTGCCAAGGCGCAACGGGCCTGGCAGAAAATCATCAAGGATGAAGTCGGTGAAATGGCTGACGTTCTGCTAAACAGCCTCGACCACCATGAGAAGGACATCGAACGGTACTTCAGGGACAAGCTGTACGGCGAATTTCGCGGCCCCATGAAAGTCTTCCTTGAACTCGGCCCGACATTACGCTCCGGTTTTCGAATGCTGACCAAATTCCTGCCGCAGACACGGTTCAAATCGTCCGGGGCAACTTCGGAAACAGAGATCATCACTGACCTTCCCGCGCTCCTGCAAGACATACCTGAATTAAGAAGTGCCGAAGCCCATGTGGATGCTCGGTGGCGGGCTATGCCTAACAAATTGCTTGTCACCGCCGAACAAAACGGCTTTCCGATCACGCTGCTCAACCAAGCGATTCAACGAGCAGCGGACTCGCCACGCCAAGACCAGTTTTCGTACTTGCTCAAGCAAAGCGGTGAGGAAGTTCAGAAGCAGTGGCATTCGCCGCTGAAGCCCCGGTATTGGGTTCTTCGACTGCTAGTCTTCCTGGGAGAATGGGTGCCGACCCTGGCCCTGCTCGCAGCCTTGCTGCTCGTGCTGAACAATTTCTTCCCATTCATACCAGTGTGGAACATTGGCCGCCCCTTAAGCGTTTGGGAAGCCATCTTCCTACCGATCCTTGTCAGCGTGGCGACCCTCGTCCTGCTTTACATCCTCGTTCGCATCCTGCTGCCGATTCGCTGGAAGAAAATCCGCGGCCTCTTCCACGAGCAGGTCCGTAAATACCTTCTGCATGAGCTGGAAGCGGCGTATGGCCAGGTACCCACGCAGGTTGCCGAGCGGCTCCGCGAAGAACGCCGCCAGGTGGACGCCGTTCTCGATGAAGTGCGAAAGACCCGTAACTGGCTGGACAGCCGGGAGCACGGCCGCGACGCTGTCACTCCTGCCCGCGTTTGGGGACAGAATTAATCCCGCGAAAAGCCACCCCGAGCAAAAGCAGATCGTCAGTCGCCTGCTTAACGAATTGGATCAGGGAGACGAACCCGGAGCCGAGTCCAGTTTGCGTTCGATCAGGATCAAGGGCCCGAACTTCGGAGCTGACCGGTCGTGCAAGGCCGGCAGCCGGTCGCCGGGTTTTATCTCAGCGGGAACTACAAAGTCCGCGTGTTCCGACGCCGGATCCCGATA
>JANWWR010000162.1 GCA_025055835.1 Gemmatales bacterium
ATGCCACCCAGCAGCCGTCACCCCAATGGGGTCAATGTGCTTTTCGGCGACGGATCGCTTCGGTACGTGACGAATAACATTGACCTCCAGATCTGGCGGTCCCTTGGGTCACGCAATGGAGGGGAGCCGGTCAGCGACGAGTTCTAAGGTGCTCATGCCTCACCTCCCGGCGGCGGGGGGAATATGACTCCCGCCGCCCTTTTCCTGATCGATCACGTTAAACAAGGAGACTAAAACCTTATGCCGCTTCGCGTATTTTGTTTGCTAATTGTGATCGCAAGTATCGGCTGCACGAAAGGACCGCAGCGGGCCGACCCGGTGGATCCAGATAAGGCTCGGAACACCCTGCGAGTCGTACTTGATGCCTGGAAAAAAGGGGAAAAAGCGTCAGCCTTGCAGCAGCGCCAACCTCCCATCGTTGTCCAAGACATGGACTGGGAGACGGGCTTTCAGCTTATGGATTATCAGGTCCTTGGACCGGACCGGGCCGAAGATGCCAATCTCTTCTGTCCTGTGAAGCTGGTCTTACGCGGGCCAGATGGCGAGATTTCCACCAAGGAGGTGACATACATCGTGGGAACCAGCCCGCGTTTAACCGTATTCCGCAGCTTGTATTAAAAGCCGTTTGCAGAATAAGCGTGCGGGCATAAAAAAATCGCAATTGACTTAAACTGGAATCGCTTTGGGCCAACAGACGAGGCGTCAACCACTTCCTTTGCCAGCGGCACTCGCATTGCAAGGCTATTGCTGCGAGTTATCTGCCACCGGTCGTCGATGACTGACGATTCCGTGGCAATGTACGGTGCGGCGTACCTTCACCGCTATCGCGGGGCGGGTTTGCCTTGCTTCGCGGATTCGGTTTCCGTACCCAGCCAGGCTTGGAGTTCCCGTTCGAGTTGTTGAAGTACCTGGGGATGCTCGGCGTGGACGGAACGCCGCTCGGCCGGATCGGCAACCACGTCAAACAGTTCTGCCCGATTGTTGCCGATTCGGACCAGCTTTAAATTGCCGCGCATTGCTGCTAGCTGGTTATAACCTTCCGACCGCCATTCCCAAAACAGCGTGCGTTCCGGAGCCGGTGCCAGGCCCATCCAGCACGGCAGGAGATTGACGCCGTCCACCCTCCAGGCCGGATCGGGTTTGCCCCTTGCCGCCGCCAGCAGTGTGGGGAAGACATCAATCATGTGCACGATTTCGTCAGAAACTTTGCCAGCGGGGATGCGGCCCGGCCAGCGGACCACGCCCGGGACGCGGATCCCGCCCTCCCAGAGGTTCCGTTTATGTCCACGAAACGGCCGGTTGCTGTCATGAAACCAGGAAGCGCCGAGATTGCCAGCCTCAAACGTGGCTCCATGATCGCTGCTGAAGACCACCAGGGTGCTATCGCTTAATTGCAAATCGTCGAGTGTCTTTAAGAGTCGGCCAATCTCTCGATCCAGGCAGGTAATCATGGCCGCGTAGGTGGCATTGGCAGGGCGGGTCGGATCGCGTTCAGGGAATTTGCAGCGGAACAAGGCCACGTCTTCATGCGGAGCCTCGATATAAAGATGAGGAATGATATGGGCCAGGTACAGGAAGAAAGGCCGATCCCGGTGCCGGGTCACGAAGTCGATGGCGCGGTCCGTCAAAAGCGTGGCGGCGTAACCGGAGACCGGCTTTTTCCGGCGGCCATCCCACAGTTCCTTGGGAAAATGCTCCCAGGCATGGCGGGCGTCGGTGTAGCCGAAAAACTCGTCAAAACCCTGATCCATTGGATGGACATAATCGGTCTCGTTGGGACGGGGCCGACCGTGATGCCATTTGCCGATTAATGCCGTGGCGTAACCCAGTGGTTTCAGCGCCTCGGCAATTGTGACTTCCTCCCGGGGCAGGTCGTCATTGTTGGCGGTGACGCCGCAGTGAATCGTGTACTTGCCTGTCAGCAGAGCGGCCCGGCTTGGGGCGCATACCACGGCGGCGGTGTACCAGCGGCGAAAGATCGTGCCCTGACGTGCCAGGCGGTCCAGATGCGGTGTGGCCCATTCCGTTCGACCGTTAAAGCCGACGTCGCCCCAACCCAAATCATCCGCAAAAATGACAATAATGTTCGGCGGCGAGTTCGTCGTGGAGAAGGCCCTTGGGCAAACGCATAGTATCAGTCCGAATGTTAAAGCTAATCGCAAGGCGGCTCCTCGTCGAAGAATCACGGGTGGGTTCTCCAGTTGGCAAGGTTGAAATTCGCCCCTCAATTCGTAATTCTGGGTTGACCGCGGCCCGAAGGTATGGATCAATCTACCGGACCGGATGCCTCGGCGAAAGCAGTTTTTGGGGAAGATGAAATCTCTCAATCCGGAGAGAGACATGAATTGGCTTGCCTTTCTAACGGTTGTTGCGGGCCTGATGCAGGTCGAGGAAACCGTCGTCTTCCGATCCGGTTCAGAGGGCTACCACACCTTCCGCATCCCCAGCGTCCTGAGGACTTCGAAGGGCACGCTCCTGGCCTTTGCCGAGGGCAGAAAGAACAGCGTCCACGACCACGGCGACATTGACCTCGTACTCCGCCGCAGCCTCGACCAGGGCAAGACCTGGGAGGCACTTCAGATCGTCTGGGACGACGGCCCGAATACCTGCGGAAATCCCTGTCCGGTTGTGGATCGGGACAGCGGAACCATCTGGCTGCTGATGACGCATAATTTTGGCGAGGACACGGAGGCCCGCATTGAGGCGGGCACTGCCCGGGGCAGCCGGACGATTTGGGTCACGTCCAGCAGCGACGATGGAAAGACCTGGACCAAGCCCCGCGACATCACGGCCCAGGTCAAAAAGGCGGAGTGGACCTGGTATGCCACGGGGCCAGGGATCGGCATTCAGACCCGCAGCGGACGTCTGGTTATTCCCTGCGATCACAAGGCCCAGCCCGGCAGGCGGTTCTTTTCCCACGTCATTTACAGCGATGATCACGGGCAGACGTGGAAAATCGGCGGGATCGTCGGTCCGCAATGCAATGAATGCCAGATCGCCGAGTTGTCCGACGGGCAATTGATGCTCAACATCCGCTCGTATCGCGGCACGGGGCGGCGCTTAGTCGCCCTGAGCAAAGACGGCGGCGAAACTTTTTCCGAACCATTCGAGGATCCGGTCCTGATTGAGCCGGTGTGCCAGGCCAGTCTGCTGCGCTACGATCCATTGCCTAAGGCGTTGCTGTTCAGCAATCCGGCCAGCACTCGGCGAGAGAAGATGACCGTTCGGCTAAGCCTGGACGACGGCCGAACGTGGCGTTATTCCCGTGAGCTTCACCAGGGGCCGTCGGCCTATTCCTGCTTGACCGTTCTGGAAGACGGCGGCATCGGCTGCTTGTACGAGAAAGGCGAGAAATCCGCTTACGAAACCATCACCTTTGCACGGTTTTCACTGGACTGGCTGCGAACGCCCTGACCATGTTGAGAAGATGTCAGGGGGATCGTCAGTCTCCCTGGGCGCGGCGGCGCAGGGCATCGCGGATGCGGGCGGCGGTTTCGTATTCCTCCTTGGCGACGGCCTCATCGAGTTGTTCTCGCAGCGTGGCTCGGATGCCGTGCAGGGTGCGGATCTGCTGGTCGATCTTTCGCAGTTGCTGAACCATCGCATCCTCGTCGAAGCGGTCTTCCAGGCCGTGCTCGGCGAAAAAGGCCCGGATTTTCTCCAAACCGTCGTGGATTTCCTCCAGGGCCAGTTCCGGATCATTGCGTTCAACGGCCAGGGCAGCCGCGGCCTGGGTGCGGTGGAACAGCACAAATCCGCGATACTGTTCGTGGGAGAGGGTGTATTCCTCGCTGGGGGAATGCTCGCGGATGAAGTCCATGAAGCGGAGGTTGTGGTCGGCATCGGCGATGGCCCGGTCGTAGTTCCGCAAAGCCAGCCAGCAGATGCGGCGATGGTAGAACTGAAGAAATTCCCGGTCGGCCTCACCACATTGCTCTTCGCTCATGCGGAAGGTCCGTTCGCTGCGGCGGGCCTGGGCAGCCTGATGCCGAAGGTAATCGAAATAGGTCGGGAAGCCGTGCGGTCGAGTGCCGTCGGGGCGGCCGCTCAGCTCCATCTGGAGGATGCCGAGATCGACCCGCATCTGGAGCACCTGTCGGCCGTCGACGGCGTCCACCAGTCTGGCCTGGACCACCGACGGTTTGAATTCCCAGCCGCGCAGGGCGTGGTCGATGTCCTGGCCCATGCGATTCTCCTCTCTTCCGCGTGTAGACGTCCCCGCGGGGGCGGAGTAGCGATCATACCTGCCACCCACGCGGTGACACAAGCCCGCCATTCACATGGGGACCGTTTCTCTTTCTTATCCTACGCAGATTCTGCCGTGTGACGTTCGGGGTTGCCGGGCCAAGGGAATCTCGGCGTAATTTTCCCAGCTTTTCAGAAGTCGGTTCGATTCCCGATGCCGGAGATGTTCAGGCGTGCTGGCTCGGTTTCGGCCTGCCCCCCGGCGTTGGGAGTCGGCGGTCCCGGCGGAGGAGGCGGGGTTGCCGTTCCGCTGGTGGGCACAAGCGACTCGACGGGCGGCAGTTCCCCGGGGCGGCATAGTTGCCCGACGGCGGCTTGGGAAGTCATTTGCATCGGCGTCGGGCCAGGACCTCGGAATGGCATCATCTCATTCCAGATGGCCGGGTGATCCACGCGCACCACCGGTGGCCGTTCCTCGCCATCGCTACCCAACAGCGGAAGGCTCAGCGGCGCTCCGGCAAACTCCGTGTTGTCCCGAATCGTGCCCCGCATGATCGGACCCACGCCCAGGATCCAGGTGTCCTTGGCAGTGCTCGTGGACGTAACCACCCCGGATTGGAACACCGGCAATCCGGTGACGCGGTTGTAGGCGAACACCGCCACCTTGGCGACGCCCTTCTGGTCGGTCTTCTTGGCGATGGGGATTTCCGGAATGAACGACGGCTGACCGGGAACCAGGGTCGGTACGTTCATCTGCGGAACGCCAATCAACAGCGAATGCCGATCAGTGCCCACGGCCCCGGAGCGGGCTTCGACGACATAGATTGCCTTGGCACGGTCCTCCTGCAGGATGCAGCCGCAGGCCAGCAGATGCTGCCGCAGCGAACTGATGAGGTAGCCGCGGTCGATGGTGTTGTCGAGGTATTGGGGATCGAAATAGACCGGCTTGCCGGCCAGGCAGCGGAAGTCCAGTTGCGAAACGGCCTGGTCCACGGCTTGGGAGACGAGCAGTTGCTCGGTGGCGGTCCGCTGGGTGTCGGTGACGCGGGTGGTTCCGCACCCGGAAAAGAGGCAGAGCAGGCAAATGGCGTAAACCACCTTTCCGGTTCGCATACCTAGGCCGGTCCCCCAGAGCGCGGCAACGCATTTCGTGGCGAGGGTGCCTACATTCCGAAATCCCGACCGCAAGTCAAGACGGAGTGGCCGGATACCTCCGGGGAAGAGCGGTGGCAGGTTACGACGTGCCAGAGGTGGGCCCGTGAGAGCTTGCATCGGTAGCTGCTTCAGTCTTGCCAAACTGGCATTCCAACTTTCTGTACGAATGACGAGTCGCAGTACGCCTCCCTTTCGCCTCCCGAGCGCTCTGTGGAACCCACGGCGTGGCAAAGCCGTACACCGGTCAGGCTATGCTTGTAAACGATGCGGGGAATCGAGCAATCTACGGCGCACCCCGCCAGCGGAAAGCGGGTACGTCTCGGACGTTCATGCAGCCGTGTCCAACACCCGGTCTATGCCCGGCGGAAAACGGAGCAATTACCGGCAGACGTTTAAGGAAATCTGCGATACCCGTTAATTCTGCGAAATTCGCGGGGCCTTTTCGAAAAAGTTTCCAGTCTTACAATTGCTGCATTTAGAAGTGCTGCCGCGGCCATACGATTGCGGCCATCGGAAGAGATGGATATACGTCATGCCGGATTGGACGTCCCTCGTGCCCTTAACTAAGCTAATGAGCCTCCATGCAGCTTCCAGTGCGTGAAGGCCTACCTCCTGTCATATCCGGTCCCGTTTTAGATTGTTGCAGCGACGGCAAAGCAATTGAACATTAGCCACGGTGTTTGCTCCACCTTTGGAGTGGGGGATAATGTGGTCGAATTCCAAATAATCCATGGCTCCGCATCGGACGCATCGCCCACCGTCGCGCTGCCAAACTTCTCGTCGAACGGTATCAGGAATGTGACGGGACAGATTCGAGGAGTAGTTAGCACTTACTTGGTATTTATGCCGGCGGACCAAACCGACTAGAATTGCTTCCAGAATTCTTGGTTGCTGGACAAAATACGTCCCTGAC
>JANWWR010000168.1 GCA_025055835.1 Gemmatales bacterium
GGTGGGGCTTCGAGTTTGGCGAGGGCGCGGCGGGCCAGGTCCAGTTCCGGCTGCAACGCCAACGCCTTGCGGTACGCCTCCTTCGCCTCCTCCCGCTTCCCCTGCGTCTGGTAGATGAACGCCAGATTGACCTGCGCCTCCGCCGGCGTGTTCACCCGCTCAAACGCCGCCACCGCCTCCGCATACCGCCCCTGCTGTCCCAACGCCATCCCCAGATTGATCGCCGCCCGGGCATGGTCCGGCCTCTGCTCCAACGCCGCCCGGAACCACCGCTCCGCCTCCGCCCACTTCCCCTGCTGATACTGACAGTACCCCACGTCGTTGAGCAGGTCGGCATCCTTCGGCGTCTCGGCCAGGCAACGCTCATACTCCGCCATGGCCCGCTGCCAGTCGCCGATGCGATCGTACAGATACGCCAGCCGCCGACGCACCTTGCCATCCAGCTTCGGATTGTAGTGCCGGGCCATCTCGTACTGATAAATCGCCTGCACCTCGTGCCCGTGCCGCTCCATCAACTCCGCCGTCGCCAGGCACGCCTCCGCCGCCTTGGCCGGCGGCAACTCGCTCTCCTGCTTTGCCGCCGTCGTGTTCCCTGTCAACGGGGTGTCACTGGTCAACGGCGGCAACAACCCCCCACCCCGCGTCCCCGTGGCACAGCCCGACAGCGACAGCACCACCAACCATCCCGCCGCCAGCCGCCAGCAACCATGCCACGCCATCATCCCGCCTCCCCCTGCCCACACCGCAACCCCCAAGCACCAGGGGCATACCCCCCTCACCAGCCCAGGCCCGTGCCAAACCCGCCAAACCCGGGGAATCCAAAGAACCCGCCAAAGCCGCCGCCCCAACCCGGGAAGCCAAACCCGCCCAGGCCACCGAAGCCACCCCAGCCGCCCAGGCCAAAGCCACCCAGGCCGCCAAACATGCCCGTCTGCGGCATCAGCATCATCCCGTAAATCCGCGGCGCCTCCTCCCCATACAGCCCTTCCGCCTCCGGGAAGCCCAGCACCACCCGCTGCTCCGCGTCCGCAATCCCGTTCATCTCCAGCAGCCGCACCACGTACTCCCGACGCCGCTGGTTCAACTCCCCGTCCGTCGTGTGCGCCTGGATCAACACCGGAAACGGCACGAATGGCAGCCGCTTGACCATCTCATTGACATGGTACTGTCCAAACGGACCCAACTCCGCCGTCCCATACGACCACTCGTACTTGTAGATCACGAAATCGTCCGCCTCCGCCTTGGCCGCCTGCACGTCCCGGAATCGCTGCACGTACGTCCCGTTCGGAGCCGGCTGCGCCCCCGGCGGAATCGTCGCGCAGTTGTCCACGCAGCAGTCGTGCCAGGTCGTGGCACACCCGCTCATCAGGCTCGGAGCCAGCAATCCCACCACCAGCAGCCAGTTCCGCGTCTTCATGGTCCCGCCTCGCCTCCGACCCCGTCTTCCCAGGGACTTCCCCCGCTCACTTCACCGGCATCCCCGCCGACTCCGAATGCCCATGCGGGCCAAGGATGTACAGGTTCTCGCACTGCCGATACCGCCACATCCGATGCAGATCGTTCATCACCGGACTGCGGTAGTCGTAGCTCCGCCGACTCTCCAACCGCCCCAGGACGTAAAACTCCAGGTCCCCCGGCTCAAACAGGTCCGACCCCGGCAGCGGCGGCACCTCCTTAGGCTCCAGCGGATGCACCAACTCCGGCGTGATCAGCACCACCAACTCCTGCTCCCCCGCCGTCAGCCGGTCAAACTTCCACAAATTCCCGAAGATCGGCAGATCGCCCAACAGCGGAATGCGGTCGGCATTGGCCCCCAGGTTGTTCTGGATCAGCCCGGCAATGGCCAACGTCTGGCCTTCCCGCAGTTCCACCGTGGTCATGAAGGTCCGGGTCGTCAGGCCCGGCACCGCCGCCCCGGCGATGATCGAACCCGCCCCCACGTCCCGCGTGCTGACGTTGGCCGACACGGTGATGCGGATGCGATCCCGGTCCGTGATGTACGGCGTGAAACTCAACTGCACGCCGAAGGGCACAAACGCCACCCCCTGCAATCCCGCCGCCGTGAAGCCGGTCACGATCGGAATGGGGAACTGCCCCCCGGCCAGAAACTGGGCCGGCTGGCCGTTGAGCGTGGTCAGGTTCGGCTCCGCCAGGGTGCGGGCATAGCCCAGGCTCCGCAGAGCATTGATCGCCAACCGCACCTGCCCGTTGTCCAGGTTGCCGACGATGTTGGCCGCTCCCAGACCCAGCCCGCCGCCGCCCAGACCACCTTGACCGCCCTGGCCACCCAGCAGGCCAAAGCCCAGGCCCGAGCCTAGCCCGCCCAGCCCGAAGCCCAATCCGCCGCCACCACCCCCGATTCCTCCCCCGCCTCCGCCGACCCCGGCCAGCAAGCCGCCCGTGCCGTGCGAGAAGTAGGTCAGGCCGTCGTTGTTGGTCAGGCTGAAATTCATGCCGATGCTGCGGGCCGCCGCCCGGTTCACCTCCGCCACCGTCACCTTCAAATTCACCTGCTGCTCCCCCGGTATCCGCAGCAGATTGATGACGTTCTGACTGCCCGCCACCAGATAATCCGCCAACCCCGGCGTCAGCAGACCCCCCAGTTCCTCATTGACCCGGGTGCGATAGGCCGACTCCAGCGGCAACTGCTGGGCCTGCTCCTCGGTCGGCGCATTGGCCGAGACGATCCGCAGGATCTGCGCCGCCTCGGCCACGTCCTTGGCCTGTCCCGACACCACCAGCTTGTCGCCAACCAACGCCAGACAGACCCAACTGTCGGGAAACGCCTGGTTGATCTCCGCTTCCAACGCCTTGTAGATCTGTTCGAGCCGTTCCCGCACTCCGGGATCGGGCAGGACGCGGACCAGGTAGCTGAGGATGATCTGGCGGTTGGGGTCCTGCGGATCGGTGAACCAGAGGTTGAGCACGGTCGTGCCCTGTTCTTTGCCCAGCACCGACAGTTCGCGGTCGGTGATGAGTTCCCAGTCGGCGGTGTCGGGGTTGGCGATCTGGACGCGGACGGGCACCTGTTTGAGGATGATGAGTCGGGGTCGGCCCTGGATGAGGTCGAGGGTGTTGTCGGGATCGACGACTTCCTGGACGAAGGGCTTGTATTTTTCGAGGGTTTGCACGTCGGGTTTGGGAGCGATGCCGAGGACCGGCAGGCGGGTCTTGCCGCTCAGGGCGTCGGCAGGCCGAGCCGGCTGCTGCGGCTGAGCTTGGGGCTGGGCCGCCGGTTGTGCGGGCTGCGCCGGCGGCTGCTGACCCATCACCACCCCCTGCAACACCACAGCAACCAAAACGGCTAACCCCCAGCGGTGGCGTGGGCCGTGGATCGTGTTCGCCGGCCGACCGCTCCGCGTCCAGCATTCCGAGCCTTTCCCGCTGCGTCCTGTCCGGTTCATCGTGACGGCCCTTTGTTTTCCGCTTCCTGGCCTACCCCGCCCCAGCTCCGGGTGTTGGCTTGCCCGTTCACCACGCATTGCTGCCCCCATGCCCGGGGCGCAGCCCCATTCGTGGAGCTTTGACGGTCTAGCCCGTAGTATCGGAAAGGAAATCTGGCAAACTTTTGTCAATCATTGCGCCTGGGCCGATTGTGCCGATAGTGATGCTGATCTGTCGGCAGAAAGTCGCTTGTGATACGATGCCGGGGAGGAGTTGGCGGACCATGACGAAGAAACCGGCAAACGAATCAGAACTCGTCATCTGCCGCAACAAGCGAGCTTTTCACGAGTACGAAATCTTCGACAAGCTGGAATGCGGCATCGCCTTGACCGGCTCGGAGGTCAAGAGCCTTCGGGAGAATGGTGCGCGTCTGGATGAGGCCTACGCCAAGGTGGAAGATGGCGAAGTCTGGTTAATCAACTGCGAGATTCCCGAGTACCGCATGGCGACCACCGGCAACCATCTCCCCAAGAGGCCGCGGAAATTGCTGCTGCATCGGCGGGAGATCGGCAAGTTCGCCGGCAAGGCGTCCCAGCAGGGCTTCACGCTGATCCCCTTGCGGATGTATTTCAAGAAGGGACTGGCGAAGGTCGAACTTGCCGTGGCTCGGGGCAAGAAGCTGCACGATAAGCGGGAATCTATCAAGAAGCGGGAGACGCAACGGGAGATCGGCCGCATGATGGCCAAGGGCCGACGCCAACGTCGCTGAAGGCAGGACATGGCCTGCCACGTGGGTCAAGGAGGACCACCCGTGCACATCCTCGGTCTGGTCGAACATCCGGAACACGTCTGCTGTCGCTATCGGCTGACCGCCTTGCAGCCCTTCCTCGAAGCCGAGGGACATCGCCTCGACGTGCAGGCGATACCCAAATCCTCCCTTTCGCGTTTGCCGCTGTGGCTGAGTCTGCGTCGCTATGATGTCGTTGTCCTCCAGCGCCGATTGCTTTCGTCGCTGCATCTGCTCCTGGTGCGGCGATACGCCCGGCGACTGATCTTCGACTACGACGACGCCGTCTTTCTCCGGGATTCATACTCCGGGCAACCGCTGGAAAGCACGATCCGTCGCCGTCGCTTCGCCGCCGTGGTGCACGCTGCCGATGCCGTCACTGCCGGCAACGACTTCCTCGCCGCCGAGGCGGTCCGCTACACGAACCCCGAACGCATCCACGCCGTGCCTACCTGCGTCGATCCGCAGAAGTACCCGTTGTCGGCACATCACCCTGGCGGCCATGGCGTGACCTTGGTCTGGATCGGCTCATCGAGCACATTGCAAGGCCTGGAACGACAGCGGGAATTGCTGGAGCGGGTCGGCAGCGCGGTGCCGGGGCTGCGGCTCAAGCTGATCTGCGACCGGTTCCTCCATCTGGAACAGCTTCCTGTGGTGACCTGTCCTTGGTCGCAAGCCACGGAAGCGGCGGAACTGGCGGCGGCGGACATCGCCATCTCCTGGCTGCCGGACGACGACTGGAGCCGGGGCAAGTGCGGACTGAAGGTGCTGCAATACTTCGCCGCCGGGCTGCCGGTCGTGGCCAACCGCGTCGGCATGCACCTGGAACTCGTTCGCCACGGAGAAACAGGCTACCTGGCCGACACACCGGCCCAATGGGTCGAGGCGATTCGCCGACTGGCCGGCGATCCCGTGCTGCGTCGGCGACTCGGCCAACATGGCCGGCGGCTGGTGGAACAACGCTTCAGCGTCCGCTGCGCGGCCAACAAGTGGTTGGAACTGCTGGGCGGCCTGGCGAACAGGTCCGCGGCTTAAGGGCGATCATGGACACCATCACCGCCAAGAAAAAACTTGCGCTCCGCTGGCGACCAGCCGCGTGGACCGTCCGCTTGTTCGGGCCGTGGCAATGGCATGTCCATCCCCAGTGGATCGAGGCGTTGCTGAGTTGCGATACGGAAGCCTTCGGCGATGAGACATTGCGGCCTGTCGGATTGCGGTGGGCGGAGTGGGAGCGCGCGTGCAGACTGTTCGTGGTCAAATCGGCGAAGCACCGCACCGTCTGGCGGATCGAACTTCCGCAGGGCCATCTCTTCGTCAAGTTCTACCCGGTGGCTGATTGGCGTGCCCGGCTCCGCCAGTGCTTCCGCCCGCCCAAGGCCCGCACCGAGGCGATGACGGCCTGGCGATTACAAAACCTGGGCATTCGCACGGTCACTCCGATTGCGTTCGGGGAAACGGCCGACGGAGCCAGCTGCCTCGTCACGCTGGGACTGCGACAACCCGTCACCGTGCGCGAATTTCTGGAAGGGCCCTTGGCAAACCGCATGACGGCCCCGGAGCGCCACCGACTCACGCTCGAACTGGCCGATCTGATCGGCACCCTGCACGGCCACGGCGTCCTGCACGACGACCTGCACGCCGGCAATCTGCTCCTGGCCGAAGGCGTCGATGGGCTGTGTCATCCCCATGTCATTGACCTGCACGCCGTCCGCTTCGTTCGTCGGCTCTCCCATCGGCAGGCGTGGTCCAACCTGGTCATGCTCAATCGCTGGTTTATTCAGCGAAGTCATCGAACGGATCGGCTCCGCTTCTGGCGGCGCTACGTTGCGGTTTGCTCCCGATCAGGCTTCGCGCCCAAGGATGCACGGGAAACAGCCAAGCAGTTGGAAACGGCGACGTGGCAATCGTGCCTGCGATTCTGGCGAAATCGGGACCGCCGCTGCGTTTCTCAAAATGCCTACTTCCGCCGAGTCCGACACGGCCCATGCGTCGGCTATGCCGTCCGCGATCTGCCGGAGGAACTGATCCGGGAACTGGCCTCGGACCCGGATCGACCGTTTGTACAGGGGCAGAATCTGCTGAAAGCGTCGAAAAGCTCGGCCGTGGCGGTGATTTGCCGACATGTGCACGGCCAGGCTCGCCGCTTCGTCTGGAAGCGCTTTTCCGTCACCCGCTGGAGCGATCCGTGGGTCCATCTGGTCCGGCCGACGCCGGCGCTGCGGTCGTGGATCAACGGTCATCGGCTGAGGGAATGCGGTCTGCCCACGCCACGACCGCTGCTTGTCCTGCACCGACGACGCTTCGGCCTGATTCAAGAAAGCTACCTGCTGGCCGAGTTTGTTGAAGGTGCCAGGAGCCTTCGGCAATCCTGGGAAAGTACACCGTCCCATGAGGCACGCCAACGGTTGCTCGCGGACACGGCCCGGCTGATCGGCGAGATGCACCGGCGAGGCTTGAGCCATCGGGATCTCAAAGCCGCGAACATACTGGCGGATTCGCAAGGCAGGCTCTTTCTGATCGACCTGGTCGGAATGGAAAGGCTGCGGAAAGTGGATCGGCGTCGCAAGGTGCAGAACCTGGCGCGATTGCACACGAGTTTTTGTCTCGACGCTGGGCTGAGTCTTTCCGACCGGTTGCGATTCCTGAGGACTTATTTGCATGGCGGAATGGTGTTCTTCCGCGAGTGGAAGGCGTGGTGGAGGGAAATCGCTTCCGCAACCGAGAAAAAGATCGAGCAGAACCGGCGACGTGGCCGACCGCTCAGTTGATCCGTCCCCTGCCCGCTGGGGAGCCAGGCCCTGGTGCCTTCGGATTGGGATAGGCAGAGTGCGGGCAACGCCGTAAAATCGCCGATCCTGCAAGGCGTCGGGCGGAGCCGTCGGGGAGAGGCATGAAGCCGAGAATCGAACTGCGCGTGATCGGCCTCGTCGTGGTGCTGTCTGTCGGCTGCGCCTCGCTGCACTCCACGCCGCCGACCAGCGAGCTGCCACCGCTGCCCAGCGCCAAGCAGGTGCGTCGCGGCCCCTACGTCTTCCTCTCGGATGCCGATCTGAATCGCCGCGAGAACGCCGCTCTCCTGAAGGAACTCGAGCAGCTTCCCGAGCAGGTGTACCGCGAACTGCATCTGCCCGACGGCACCAATCTGATCTACGTCTATCTGTTCTCGGATCGGCAGCGCTTCGACCAGTACATGCAGGCCCATTTCAAGAATCTGCCCAGCCGCCGTGCCTTCTTCATGGCCCGGACCGACGAACGCCGCGGCGATGAACTGACGGTGTACACCTACTGGGGGGACCGCATCCGAGAAGATCTCCGCCACGAACTCACGCACGCCTTATTGCACAGCGTCCTCAAGGACGTGCCGATGTGGCTCGATGAGGGTCTGGCCGAGTATTTCGAGGTGCCTGCCGACCTCAAGGGCCTGAACTACCGCCACCTCAGCGCCTTGCGGCCCAGTACCGGCAGCCCCTGGACGCCGGACCTGGCCCGCCTCGAACGCATCACCCAGGTGAAGGACATGACCCCCGCCGACTACCGCGAGGCCTGGGCGTGGACGCACATGATGCTGCACGGCTCGCCGGAGGTGCGGAAAGTGCTGCTGGACTATTTGCAGGAACTGCGGCACACGCCCCATCCCGGGCCGTTCCTGCCGCGTCTGGAAGCGGTCGTGTCGTCACCCAACGATCTGGTCAAACAGCACATCGCCATGCTCGACGCCAAGACCAAGACCCTGGCGGGCAGCCCTTAAGCCGTGCCCGACCCCTCGTGCCTCGAAAATCAGCCTGGGGAAATCTCCCGGCGTTCGCCAGGTTGCATGACGATCAGTTCGGTATTCGGACTGGCCTGACGGACCAGGCTGCGAAAGGCTTCGATATCCACTCGTTGATTGGGAAACGTGTCGTAGTGACAGGGGATGGCTCGGGCCGGCCGCATCAACTCCAACGCCTTGGCCGCTTCCTTCGGACCCATCGTGAACTTTCCGCCGACGGGCAGAATGACCAGGCCGGGTTCGTAGAACTCAGCGATCAGCTTCATATCTCCGAACAGTCCGGTGTCGCCGGTGTAGTAGAGGCGGTGCTCGCCGTCGAAGTCGAGTACGAATCCGGTCGCTCCGCTGCCCGGTTCGAGGCTGCGATCCACGCCGTACTGCGGCCCCTGGATGTCGCTGGTGTGAAAGGCCTGGACCATCGTGACGGCGAAGCGGTCGAACCGGGCCGTTCCGCCGATGTTCAGGCCATACGACTGCTTCTCGTAGGCGACACCGTGACGGGAGGCGAAGGCACAGATTTCCGGCGTGCTGATGAGCCGGGCGGCGGTCCGCAGACAGATCGGCACCGCGTCGCCCAGGTGATCCCGGTGGCCGTGGCTGACCAGGACGTAATGGGCCTCGGCGATTTCCTGAAGCGTGATCTTGCAGGCCGGGTTACCGCTGATCCACGGATCGACGATCACCCAGCCGCTGCTGGGATGATGCAGGGCGAAGCTGGAATGCCCCAGAAACTCGATGATGAGCGGTGCCATGTCCTGTGTCCGAACGCTGTCAGGCGACTCCAAGCCCATGCCGCAGCCGGGCGATCTGCTCCTGCATGGGCCGCGGCGGTTTCGGGGTCTTCTGTCCCATTCGCCCAGCGATTTTGAGGCAGCAGGCGACCGGACCCGGCCCGCTGAGCACCTCGGAAGCCTGCTGGGACCAGTCGGCGAGCGTGTCGAAGGCGTAGGTCCGTCGGATGCCCGCCGCACGGGCCAGACCGGCGTAATCGACCCGCCCAGCCCCGACCAGCGGCTGACCTCCGGTCACTTCGTACAAATCGTTCTGCATGATGAGCAGGTAAAGATTGGCTGGATAAGCCGCCACGGTGACGAGGCTGCCGAGGTTCATCAACATGCTGCCGTCGCCGTTGACCACGATCACGCCGCGGCTGGGGACGGCCAGGGCAAGTCCCAATCCCAACGCCGGTCCCTGGCCCATGCTGGAAGGGATGTAGTTGAAATCCAGGGGCGTATCGGAAAGCGTCGGCCAGACGGCCACGGAAGCCATCGTCGTGATGACCACCTTGTCGCCGCGATGTCGGGCCAGCACTTCCAGGGCTTCACGCAGTTCCATGTTGACAAGACCTCCGCAGGGGGACCGACGACTCACTCAGGAATCAGCAACGCACCGGCCTGGTTGGTCGTCAGCCAGCGGTCGAGCGCTTCCGAGAAGTCTTCCAGGGGACGGCTCTCCGACATCATCGTGTAAGGGATCTGCCAGGCGTCGAGGATTCGCAGGGCGAAACGCGGCGCGCTGTCCCAGGCTATGCCGGCCTGGAAGTCGAGCCAACTGCGAATGCCGACCACGAGGAACAAGGGCAGCCGGAGGTCGTACACAACGTTCCGCAAAGCGTCGCCAGCCTCGAACAGCCCGGTGCATTGGATCATGACGACCGGCCGTTTGCCGCCCAGCATCAGGCCCGCCGCCACGCCGATCGCTTCGCCTTCCCGTGTCACCCGGATGAGTCGCAGTTGAGAATCGCTCCGCAACGCCTCGTCCCAGCAGCCGATGTGGCTGTCCGGCAGCCAGACGACGTGGCTGACGCCGTGGGCCTTGAGCACCTGAAGAACGTCGCGGCCTTGGAGCATGGATGCGATCCTGTCGCCGACCCCGAAACACAACAAGCGGAGGAATGTTCCCCCGCTTGTCATGGTGATGATTCGTCCGGGACGATTCAAGGCCCGGTTACGGCTGGTGGGCGTCGTGACAGCCCTTGCAACTGGCCCCGAGCTTCTTGTTGACCTCGGCGATGCCCTTGGCGTCCTTCTTGGCAGCGGCCTCATCCAGGGCCTTGATGATCTCCACGTATTCCGCGCAGTGCTTCTGCCAGCTTTCCTTGGTCCCCATGGGCGGGTCGTACTTGACCAGTTCCTTGGCCAGTTCGACGAATTCCTTGGTCTTTTTCTGGATTTCCGCCCAGTCGGGATTGGGCATGGCGGCTGCATTCTTGATCTGATCGCGCAGGCCGGTCCGGGCCTTGTGGGCCTTGACCATGATCTCGTCGATGCTGCTCGCGGCGATCAATCCCGTCATGCCCAACAGGACCGCCAAAGCCGCCAACCACTTCGATGTTCTCATGCCACTCTCCTCATGTTAGAACCCGGATGCCCCCCTTGGCCCGCTGGAGTCTCGGCCGGCTTGAAACCGACACGCATCGGGCCTCTTCTACGGATATTTAGCGACGTCGGGCAAGTCAACCGACCTCACGGTTTCAGGACGGTTTCGGCGATGAGAATGCGATCTTCCGGCCAGTGCTTCTCTTGAACGACTGGCGGTGGGAAACGGTGGTACTCGAGGCGGACCCGTACCTCGGCGGTGGCCTCCCGCGGAAAAACCCAGTGATCGGTACGAACCTTCCCCGGCTCCAGCCGTGTGTCTTCCCGGACCCGGCACGGCATCCAGAACGGCACGGGGGAACGACCGTCGTAATCTTCCAGCACCTTGGCGAACAGCAGCCCCGGTTGGTCGGAGCCGAAACCGGCATCCGGCGGTATCCGCGGACCGGAGACTTCCCTGACTGCCTCTCCCTGAGCATCGACCGCGGAAACGGTCAGGACGAGACGGCGATCCACAAAGCCGGTCGGCACTTTGTGACCGACCTCCTGAGCCGACACGGTCACATGGAGTACCGCCGCTTCGCCTTCGACCGTCAAATCCGTCTTCAGCCTAATGGCTCGGCGGAGCATGTCCGGCGTCGCTCCCGGGGTGGCATGAGAGGCCAGCGTGAGCGGATCCCGTTCGATGCCGCCGTGTCCCGGGGCGATGTTCGTCAGCGTCCCCGTCGGCTTCATATGGCAGTCTTGACATTGCACCCCGGCCCTGCGAGCCGGACTGGTCAGCCATTCGCTGTAGGTGGTGTACACCGGCACGCCGAAGACGGTTCCCTCGTGACAGGCGGCACAGTAGCGGCTCTGTTTGTAGAGCGGTGAATGGGCATCCTCATCCCGATCCACGTCGTCGAGCGGTCCGAAGAACACCTGGCCCTGTCGAGGACGTAGCAGATCGTAGGCGTAGCGGCCGTGTTCCAAACCGAGCCGGTCGAGCCGGGCGTCGGCGATTTTGTGGCAGAAGTCGCAGTGGACGCCCAGAGCATGAACGCCATCCGCCTGGCGAATGTCTTCGAAAGCCGGATGTTCGACCGGCAGCGTCGGTGCATGGCAGGCGGCACAGACACCGGCCCCGTGCGGATGATCCCGGAGCAGGTTCCAGCCGCGATCAGGTCGGCCGTGCCAGTCGGTGCCGTCATAGAGATTGCGGAAGCGCCTGTTGGTGACGGAGCGGGCATGAGCACTGGCGGCCCATTCCGCATGGATGGTGCCATGACAATTGCCACAGCGCTCGGCCTGGCCCGCATCCGGCGTCGGAACGACCCATTCGTAGCCGTCCCAATCTTCCTGGGGCAGAGGCCTCAGGCGGAGAGCTACGGCTTCCGCATCCACCGAAACGCCGCCGATGAAGTAGCCCGGCATCCACGCCGTCAGTTTTCGGGTCTTGCCAGGGCGGGGGGCAAGGTGAAAGGTGCCGGTCCGGTCCGTGAAGGCGTGCTGAGGCGCGGCTTGCCAGCGGACTCTGGCCCCGGCCAAGGGGCGGCCCTCGACATCCGTGACGATGCCTCGGATGTCATCGGTCGGCCACGGCGAGCGACCGCATCCGCCCAGGACGACCGGAAGAAAGACGGCGAGGAGGGAGAAAGCGACCGAGGCGAACAGGCCCAACGACAGATCCGACCCTTTTACCGGGAGTTTGGCCATTCTTCCCTCTTACGCGGTTCCGCGGTCCAGCGAAGCGTCGGGGCTTCGATGCCGTCATCTTAACGGATCACGGACCAGACGGTATGGGTCCCTGCTCCCTCTGTGACTTGCCCAGGAACGGCACCCGCCTGCCGAACCTTGGACTGTCGCTGGCCTTGACCGCCACGGGCGAGGTCTGCTATGGTCGGCTCAGGGACGGGGAGTTGGAAAAAGAGACGGTGCGCGCTCGCTGGCGGAACAGAGAAGCGGCGCGGCGGAAAAAGACGAGGTGGAGCATGACGGGGCGGATAACGCGGGTAATCCTGATCGCCGCGGGCATCGGCATCTTCGGCCCGGCAGGAGCGCAGCCGGAGATCAATCGGTTCAACGAACGGACGGCGGCCCATCAGCCCAGTCCCCAGGACCGCGAAGGCATCTGGGTGCTGGATTTCCACTTCAAGGATCCCCGCGTCATGGTGGTGGACATTCCGGGGCGTGGCCGAAAGCATGTCTGGTACTTGTGGTACCAGGTGTCCAACAACACCGGCGAGCCACGGCCCTTCGTCCCCGACTTCATCTGGGTCTGCCACGACGAGAACACCGCCCATCACGATCAGGTCCTGCCCGCCGCCCAGGCGGAGATTCGCCGGGTGGAAGATCCGAACAACCTCCTCGACATCAAGAATTCCGTAACGATCACCAAGGCCCCGATTCCAGTCAGCAAGGAGTTCGAGGGCGATATGCGGGTGGCGTTTCCGAAGATGGTCACCGGCGTGGCCACCTGGGACGACATCAATCCCCGCTCGACGCAGTTCAGCATCTACGTCTTCGGTCTGTCGGACGGGTGGGCGGTGACGGACGGTCCCGATGGCAAGCCCATCGTCCGCCGCAAGGCCCTGCAACTGAAGTTCCGTCGGCTTGGCGATCAGTTCAGCCGGGATTCGAGCCAGATCCGCTTCGTCGGGCATCAGTGGGTGTATGCCACGTCGGAACTGCCGCCGCTGACCGTCGAAGACCCCGCCACCGCCAGCAAAGGGCAGAAGGAAGCGGAGCCAGCCCCCTAGCCGGGCTCTCGGACGGCGCTAGAATTACCGTGCTTAAGAAGTTTCAGCAAGGCGTCACCCGCCCGATTCGTCCGGCGGTTCTGCTTCGGAGGCGCGAGACATGGCACACAAGAAAGGGCAAGGCAGTAGCCGCAACGGTCGCAACTCGCCGGGGCAGCGTCTGGGCCTCAAGGCGTTTGGCGGGCAGTTTGTAACCACCGGCAGCATCCTCGTCCGCCAGCGCGGAACGAAGTATCTGCCGGGTCGCAACGTCGGCATGGGCCGCGACGACACGCTCTTCGCCTTGATCGACGGCACCGTGATGTTCGACCGCGGAGGACGCCGGGTCAACGTCGTCGCTTCCTGACGGCGGAAGCCAATTGGGAAAGAATCTGCCAAGGGACGTCGCGGTCGGCGTCCCTTTCTGTTTGCGCAGCGCGCTTCGGAGCTGGCGGTCGCACCGGGAACATAAAATGCCGCTGGGTTGTGACGGATGTTCGTTGATCGCGTGGTGATTCACGTCAAAGGAGGGGACGGCGGACGGGGCTGCGTCAGCTTCCGGCGGGAAAAGTACGTCCCGCGGGGCGGACCGGACGGCGGCGACGGAGGCCGAGGCGGTAACGTGATCGTCCGGGCCGTGGCTGGCACCGACAGCCTCGCAGCCGTCGCTCATATCAAGCACTGGCGGGCCGAGCGTGGCGGCCACGGCGGCAGCAACAACCGCACGGGGCGGGACGGCGAGGACGTCATCATCCCCGTTCCCCCCGGCACCGTGGTCCGCGATCTGGAACGCGGCCACCTTCTCAAGGACCTCGTGGAGGATGGCCAGGAAGTCGTCGTGGCCCGGGGCGGCAAGGGGGGCCGCGGCAACAAGGCCTTCGCCACGCCGACCAATCAGGCCCCGCGGCAGTTTGAACCCGGAGAACCGGGGGAAGAGCGGACCATCGTTCTGGAACTCAAACTGATCGCCGACGCCGGACTGCTCGGGCTGCCCAATGCCGGCAAGTCCACCCTCCTGAGCCGCCTCTCCCGCGCTCAGCCGGAAATTGCCGACTATCCGTTCACGACCAAATACCCCAATCTCGGCGTCGTCTATGTCGGCGGCGAGCGGGCTTTCGTCCTGGCCGACCTGCCGGGGCTGATCGAAGGCGCTCACGCTGGCGTCGGGCTAGGGCACGAGTTCCTTCGCCACGTGGAACGGACACGGGTGCTGATTCATCTGGTGGAACCGATGCCCAGCGACGGCTCCGATCCGCTGCACAATTACCAGATGCTTCGCAAGGAACTGGAACTTTACCGCAAGGAGCTGGCCGACCGGCCGGAGATCGTCGTCGTCAGCAAAATGGACCTGACCGGGGCCGAGGCGGTGCGGCAGCGGCTGGAAAAAGAACTGGGCCGTGAAGTCCTCGGCATCTCCGCCGTAACCGGGCAGGGCTTGGCGGAACTGGTCCGCCGGGTCATGGACCACCTGCAAGCCCGGAGCCTTCAGGAACCGCAGAGCGTGACGCCATGACCTTGTTCGTCGCCGACGTTGGCAACAGTCGCATGAAATGGGGTCGCTGCGGACCACGGCGCGTCGAGCAGGTTGCCGCCTTGCCGCTCGATGATTCCGCCGCCTGGGAGAAAACCTGGCAAAGCTGGCAGCCGACGGCGAACGACGTCTGGATGTTGGCCGGCGTCAATCCCACGCCGTTGGATCGGCTGGCCGGCTGGCTGACGGAACGCCGCCAGCAAATCCGTTTCTGGCCCGGACCCGAGGCCCTGCCGATCCGGGTGAACGTGGAAGCGCCGCACCGGGTCGGCGTGGATCGGCTGCTTAACGCCGTGGCCGCCTGGAAGACCGATCCTGCTGCCGTTCCCGCGGTGCTCGTGGATGCCGGTTCGGCCGTGACTGTGGATCTGCTCGACGGCGACGGCATTTTTCCGGGCGGAGCCATCTTTCCGGGATTGCGGCTGATGACGCTGGCCCTGCACGAATACACGGCCCGTCTGCCGCTGGTCACGCTCGACGAACCGCATCCGCCGCTGCCGGGCCAATCCACCGAGGCAGCCATGCGCGCCGGGCTGCATGGGGCCGTCGTCGGAGGCATCCTCCACTTAGTGCGTCGCTATCAGATGCGGCATCCGCTCCGGGTCGTGTGGTTGACCGGCGGAGACGGCGAGGTGCTTCGGCCCGCCCTGGAACCGGCCCTGATCGAACGCGGCCTGACTCTCCGCCCCTGGCCCGAGATGACCTTGGAGGGCCTGCGTCTGCTCGCCGAAGCAACGCCGACGGCGTGACCGCTTCCTCGCCCGATCAATCCCGGACGTACGGCAGCACTTCCTCGGCGAACAGGGTCATGCTCTTGCGGGCCAGGTCGTGGGGCAACGAACCGGCTTGACAACCGGTCATGATGACGCCCACGCCGAGTTCCTTGCGGTAGTGATTGATCTTGTCCCGCACCGTGGCCGGGCTGCCGACAATGGCGTACACCCCTTCCTCGATGTCCGCCCAGGTCTTTTCCGGCGACAGGAATTGCCCCCGGCTCTTGAGGATGGCCAACGCCGACTTCGGCGATGTGTAGCCCGGCGGCGTCAGCGTCAGGCCCTTCATGCAGTTGTTGATGAAGTAACGCAGGTGCGGCTCGAACTCGGCCCGTGCCTTGGCGTCGTTCTCGGCGACGTAAACCGGCACGCCCCAGCCCATCTGATGCGGATCGGGTTCGTACCCGGCCTTCTGACACGCCTCGCGGAACAGATTGAAAACCCGCTGAAACGTCTGGATGTGGAAGTAGGGAATGCCCATGTAGGCGAAGCGGCGTTGGGCCACGAATTCGATGGTTTCGAGGCTGCCCGCTCCAGGAATCCAGATGGGCGGGTGGGGTTTCTGGATCGGCACCGGCCAAGGATTAACGTAGCGGAAGAAGTAGTGCTTGCTGTTCCAGGCAAATGGACCGGGCGTCGTCCAAGCTTTCAAAATGAGGTCGAGGGCTTCGCGGAACTTTTCCCGGGCCGTGGTCGGGTTGATCTGATAGGAGAAATACTCCGGGCCGCCGCCGATGACCATGCCCGCAATGAGCCGACCGTTGCTCATGACGTCGAGCATGGCGAATTCCTCGGCGACGCGGATCGGCGGGTTGTACATGGGCAGGGCGTTGCCGATGACGGCGATTCTGACCCGCTGTGTCCGCTGGGTCAGGGCGGCGGCGATGAGGTTGGGCGACGGCATCAGCCCGTAGGCGTTCTGGTGGTGCTCATTGACGCAGACACCGTCGAAGCCGAGCTTCTCCGCCAAGGCCAGGGTGTTGATGTATTCCCGGTACAGGTCGTGCCCCTTGACCGGATCGTAGAGCGTATTCGGGCACCAGACCCAGGCGGAATCATAGCGTTCGCTGAAATCCTCGGGCAGGTACGGCCAGGACATGAGGTGGAAGAAGAAGTACTGCACGGCCTGCTCCCCTTTTTTCTGGTTCTTCGATCCCCAGCATCATACACTGGAAATGGACCCGGCCAAGTGATCGGCGGTCGCGTGGTGCGATCGCGGCCGGGCAGTTGCACCTTGTGGGAGAGCATCATGTCGTCCCTGATTCGCCTGGCTGCTTTGGTCGTCGCGGCTTGCATGCTGGTTATCCCCGCCCTGGGGCAGGATGAGAAGAAGGACGAGAAAAAAGACAAGCCGGCCGATCCGCATGAAGCCATGATCGGCAAACCCGCTCCGGATTTCGAGGGCGATTTCGCGGTCAACGGCCAGCCGGTCAAGCTCTCCGATCTCAAGGGCAAGGTCGTCCTGGTGGACTTCTGGGCCGTCTGGTGTGGGCCGTGCATCGCCACCTTCCCGCACCTCCGCGAGTGGCACAAGGAGTACAAGGACAAGGGCCTCGCCATCGTCGGTGTGACCATGTACAACTGCGAACGCAATCGCCACTATGGCTTCGACAAGGAAACCGGCAAGGTGACCCGCGTCGAGAAGCAGACCAAGGAAGGCGAGCAGGAACTGCTCAAGCAGTTTGCCGAGCACCACAAGCTCGAACACCTGCTCATGACCCTGCCGCTCGAAAAGCTGACCAGGACCTTTGAGGAATACCACGTCCGCGGCATTCCCCACGTCGTTCTCGTGGATCGCGAAGGCGTCGTGCGGTTGATCAAGGTCGGAGCCGGCGAGGCCAACGCCAAGGCCATCGAGGCCAAGCTGCGGGAACTTTTGGCCCCGTAACCTTCGGCCTGCTCTTCCCGGTCAACGCGAACTCACTGATCAGACCCTCACCCCTTCCTCCCCTTTGTCTGCCAGAGGGGCTGGGGGGTGAGGGTTTTTTGTCGGCTCAATCTTTCGTTTCCCAAGTCAGCTCCGCGGCGGTGCGGCTCTGCCAGAGGTATCGCCAGTACCACATCAGATGAGCGACCCAGGACGGCCCCCAGATCAACAACACGCCATAGAGGTAATGCTGCCGGATGGAAAGGGATTCCCGTTCGGCGAAGGGCCGGGGTGTCTTTTGCAGCAAGAGCATCGTCAGCCAGGCGGCTGCCACGATGACGACGAAGCCGTGAATCGCCAGCCGCCAGCCGGTGAAGAAGCGACCCGCCGCAGGCAGATAGCGATCGTTGGTTGCACGCCACAACAACAGGAAATGCAGCACGGCAAAGGCGACGCCGATGGCCAGCAGGGCCGCCCCGCTGCGCTGCGTATTCGACCACCATGTCGGCTCCTGCTGCAACAGATCGCCGACGATCATAGCCGCCCCGGTCAAGGCCATCACCAGAGCGACGCTGAAGAAATAATGCAGCAGCGTTTTCAGTCCCAGTTGGGGATCGGCTCCGCCGGCCGCTTTCAACTCCCGCCGCAAATGGATGTAGCCGAACGGCAGCGAGAGCAGAAAGAACAAGGCGACGCCGACCCCGAGCAACACCTGCCCCACGAAGCCGCCCAGCAAACTGCTAAGTATTGCATCCACGTCGTCGGTCCTCGCTGGCTTATTTTCTGCGATCAATAGCCGATCCAGCCGCCATACTCAAGCAGATTGAACAGCGACGGATGCCGCCACGGGTTCCACGCCGGGTAGGCGGCGTGAAGGGCCGACAACGCCAGGAGGAGCAAGGTCAGGCCCCGGCCCCAGCGGGAGGAAGCCAGCCGGTCGAGTACCGGCAGCAGCATCACCAGCCAGAACGGGATCAGCCAGAAGAACCAGCGAGGACCGCTGGTCCAGCCGCCATAGTTGTTCGTCTTGAACACATAGAACGCCAGCACGATCAGCGACACCATCGGCGTCAGCCAGGCCAGCGTCCGCAAGGTCGGATCGCGGCTCGTCATGCCCAGACCGATGCCGACCAGGGACAGCAGAAAGATCGGCGTCAGCGAAAAGAAGCCGTGATGCCCCAGCAGAAGATGGAACAGATACACCGGCAGCGGATCATCGGCGGCGTCGATGCCCCGCGGATTGCGTTGGATGTTGAGCCAATGGCTGCCTTCGTAGAGATACCATTCGGAGCCGAATAGCGCCTGCACCGGCGTCAGCATTCCCACGGCCAGATAGTTCGTCACCAGGAAGAACAGCGCCGGAGGCAATCCACCGATCACGAAGCCGATCACCGCCCGTGCCGAGGAGGTTCCAGCCAGGGCCAACAAAAATGCCCCGGCGAAAGCCGCCGCCGGAAGTTCGCAGCAGGCCGCGAACACTGCGAAAAAGCCGCTCACCACGAATCGCCAGAGTTCCCGCCGCTGCTCGTTCCAGATCGGCACCGCCGAGGCGATGGACGCGGTGACGGCAAAAGCCGCCGGCCAGTGGTTGTTCAGCGTCGTCTGGAACGTCGTCAGAAATGTGCCGAAAGCCGCGGCGGCGACAACGAGGACCCGTGCCCAGTCGGTCGTGCCCAGGCGTTCCGCCATCCTGGCCAGAAGTCCCAGGTAGATGAGGAATGGCAGCCAGTTCACCGTGAACAGCACGCTGCGGACGACCTCCCAGGGCCGCTCGGTCAGCGTCCAGCCGAACAGCTTTTGCAGCAGCCAGTATTCTCCAGCGACAAGCGTGGCCAGAAACGGCGGCTTGCTGGAGAAGTATTCGCCGGTTTGCGGGTGCAGCACCTTGTCCACGGTGCCCCAGCCGTCCTCGAAGACGATGCCGACGTCGCCATACTTGTTCGTCGCTGAGACCGCGGAAGGATCGCGTCGTCCGATGACAAACGTACCCTCGTCCACCAAGGCCCGCACCGTGGCCCAGCGGGAGCGGTCGTTGGAACTGAAGGTGGGCATGGGCTTGGGCGGTTCCTTGGGCCAGACACGCCCCGGCAGATCGGGCCGATCCGCAGGCCGATGCAGCGACGGTTCGTAAACCAGTTGCACGGCCAGCAATCGGCCCGCCACGATACCGGCGGCGAGGCAGACGATGATGCCGTACATGGCCCGACGCAACTTGGCCGTGGCATCGATGGCTTGCTGGTCCTTGGAGGCCGCGGACAAGATTTCGTTCACGACTGCTCATCCCCTCGGGAGCGCCCCTCGAAGACCTCGACGATGCTGTAACCGTCCTCATCCCGGCTCTGATAAGCGGTCAGCAACTCCGCCAGGAAACCGATGGACATCATCTGCGCGCCCAGGAGCAGGGCGGCGGCGGAGTAGATCAGCAACGGCCGCTGGTGCAACGGATCGAAGGCGTCCGGCATCCACAGCCGCAACAGCCAGATCACGGTCAGGTAGGCCATGCCCAGAAAGCCGAGGAAGAAGGCCAAAAGACCGATGGTGCCCAGCAAATGCTGCGGCCGCCCGCCGAAGCCGGTGAGAAACTTCACGGTCAACAGGTCGAGGAAACCCTTGACGAACCGCCACGCCCCGTACTTGGACCGGCCGTACTTCCGGGGCCGATGATGCACGGGAACCTCGCCGACTTTGAAACCCCGCGCCGCCGCCAGCACCGGAATGAAGCGGTGCAGCTCCCCGTAGAGCCGTATTTCGCGGAAGACCTCGGCTCGGACCGCTTTCAGTCCGCAGTTGTGGTCGTGAAGATGAACGCCGGTGAGTCGGCTGACGAGGAAATTGAAGACGCGGCTGGGCCAGACCTTGTGCCACGGATCGCAGCGCTGCTGCTTCCAGCCGCTGACCAGATCGAAGCCGCGATCCAACGCGGCCAGGAGTCGGGGCAGTTCCGCGGGATCATCCTGAAGGTCCGCATCCAACGTGCAGATCACCGGCGCGGTGGCCGTGCGAGTTCCCGCCGCCAGGGCTGCCGCCTTGCCGAAATTACGGCGAAAGCGGAGGCCGCGACTGCGACCGTCCCGACGAATCAGCGTGCGGATGCACTCCCAGGAGCCGTCGCTGCTGCCGTCATCCACCCAGATGATTTCCAGATCCCATCCGTGCTTGGCGGCGGTTTCCTGAAGCTCGGCGTGCAGTTGGGGCAGGCTCGGCTCCTCGTTGAAGACCGGAATGACCACGGAAACCCGCACCATGACACCGCACCGACTGGCCCGTTTCTCTCGCCATCATAGCACGTTTCCTCTGGAGAACCGCTAGTCCTTCGGCATCGGCATCGGGTCCGGGGATGGCTTGTCGGAGTCGGGTTTGGCCTGCGGTTCGGATTTTTCCAGGATCGGCTCCTTGGGCTGATCGGGAACCTCCTCCGGCTGCTTGGGTTCCTCGCCGGGTTCGCCTGGCGGTGGAGCGATATTCGCCGCGGGAGGCGTCTTGGGTGCGGGGCCACCCGGCGGACCGAAGTTGATCATGATGGCGAAAAAGGCCGCGTAAAATCCACAAAACAGCACCGTCATGATGGACGCCAGGATCGCCCCGACCTTGCCGCTCACGAATCCCGCGTAGGTTTGCCTTTCGCCTTCGGGGTCCATCAGACCGGCTCGGATTTTAGCCAGGTCCGACCGGCCCATGATCCAGGCAATCACTCCCAACACGATGCCAACGGGCGGGAGGAACGACATGAGGACGAGACTGAGGATGCCCAGCACCAGGATCAGCGTTCCGCGGTGCGGTTCGAGGTCCCGGCGTAAAATCCGTGGCAACTCCGCCGGGACCGGCTCAGGACCCGTCGGCCGGCGCTCCTGCACATGGCGACAGGCCGGACAGACCAGCGGTTGCCCGTCCCCGGCGTCGGCCCTGGCATCGAGATACCGCCCGCAGCGTTCGCATTCCACGATGACGGCCATAAGAACCTCGCTGATCGGCTCCCTCGCAGAACGGGTCTCAGGTGCTTCCCAGGCGTTGCAAGGCCGAGTAGGCGTCCGACGCCAGCGGATGATCGTAGGCGACCACGCTCTGATAGCACTTCGACGCCTTCACCCGGTCGCCCAGGGCCTCATAGCACTGGCCCATCTTATAGATGGTATCCACGCCGGACTTCGGATGCTTGCGATAAATGGAAAAACATTGCAGGGCCTGATCGGGACGGCCAAGCGTTTGCAGATACAGGTCGCCGAGCATTCGGCAGGCCAGATACCAATGATCCTCCTCCTCCGCGCTGCCGAAGCCGGTCGGCTTGGCCGATCCATAGGCCGATTCCAGCAACGTCACGGCCTGGTCCGTCTCGCCGCGCCGCAGTCGGCAACGGGCCGCCAACACCTTCGCCATGATGCTTTCCGGGGCCGCCACCCGAGCCAGCTCCGCCAGGTGCAACGCCCAGTCCACCTGCTCCGGCCCGCCCCGCTTGAGGTCGAGCAACTGCTTCGCCTTCAGAAGGCAATAGCGAATGTCGAACAACGGCTTGACTTCCTCCCAGCGGGCCTGAAGCTGCTCCGGCGTGACCGAGTAGTAGTAGCGGTCCTTGCGTTCCAGGCCGAGGCGACTGCCCGGCTCGTACATCAAGGCCCGTTCGTTCCAGATCAAGGCCGACAGGGCGTCGCCCTTTTTCTCGTGCAACTCCGTGAGAAGCCGGAGCGTGTCCTGACCACTCTGGCCCGCCTCGCTGTAGAGCGTGAAATTCTCGATGGCCTCGTCCAGATGGCCCGCTGTCATGGCCTGCTCGGCGAAGTGCTTGAGCAGGGCGAAGTAGTCCCGCCGGTCGGTCTCCGACAGGTTTGACAGCCCGATGTCACGGACCAGTTTCTTGACAACGGAGAAGGCCTCCCGAGCGCCGGCGGTATCTCCGTTCCGCTCGTGGGCGGCGACGATCTGCGTGAACAACCCCGGCGCCTGCGTCGGCAATCCCAGGGCAGCGATGCGGAGCAGTTCGACACCGCGCTGCCAGCGGGCCGGGTCGTTGAGCAGGGCTAGGCCCATTTGCTTGCAATGCTCGTAGTCCACGACTGCCGGGGCCTTGCCGTCCACGATGCGCTCCCGAACTTCGCCCTCCGACAGTCCTTCGTAGAGGAACTCCTTGAGTTCCCTGGCCCCGTCGTCCCTGGGTTCCTGAGCGAGACGGCGTTCGACCACCGCCAGGGCGTCGAGTCGGCGTTTTTCCCTCTCGATCAACGGCAGGCCGACGCGGCGACGCAGTTCCGAATGCTGCACCAGGGCCAATTGCCAGGCCGGTAAGAGAATTGCCTCGCGGTAAACATCGTCCGGTGCCCAGGCGGAATCCTCCAGCAAGGTACGCAGGATTGCCTCCGCCCTGTCCAGGTCTCGGGCATGAGTGAAAGCAACGGCCCGCCAATACTCGACCGCAGCCCGGCACGCTGGTCGCAGCCGCTCCGCAAGATTGAGGAGTTTGTGCGCCTCGGCCAGCATCTCGGGCGATGGGCGGACTTCAAGCAGCAGATCACGGGCGCGGTTGAGACACAGATCGGGATCGATGAGAGCCATCAGCGAGGCATCTTCCGCCAGGCGGTCGGGATCGAGTTGGCGATGCACCTGCCACTGCCCCTCGCGGGCCAGTCGGTTCCGGGGATCCAAAGCCAGGGCGCGGCGGTAGGCTTGCAGGGCCTCGTCGTGACGGCCCAGCTCGAAGTAACTCATGCCCCGCAGCGTGTGCTTCAAGACCCGCAGCCCGGTCATCACCCGCAGGGTGTAGAAGACATAGAGCAGCAAGGGAAGGACGACGGCGAGTAGCACCGCCGTCGGCGGCAACAGGAAGTACAAGCCCAGACCCAGCGCCGCGCAGATCAGTCCGATCTCGAACTCCGTCTCTTCGATGCGACCGGCCAGCGTCAGGGCGAACAGCAGAGGCGCGGCGGCCAGCATGGTGACGCCGAACCACAGTCGCCGCTGCGAGTCGGACGGATCGGCGTGCAGATAGATAAGGAGGTACAGTCCGACGGCGGCAGCCGCGGCGACGGCCAGGATGGTGCCGCTGCGCAGCCAGCGATTGGGCACGAAGTAGAACAGCGTCAGCAACAGCCCGAGGCCCAAACCCGCTGCCGCGCCCAGGCCGAGATGATGCCAGGGCCAGCCGGCCCACGCGGTTGCAGCCACGACGCCGACGGCCAGCCCGCCCACCGCTCCGACGTAAACCAGCGCCGGATGTTCCAGCACCAGAAACAACAGAAAGGCGATCCAGCGGCCCCGAACCGTCGGGAGGCGTCGCAGATTGCCGACGGCGGAAGCGATCAAGCCGGCCAGCAGACCGACCAGCGCGGCTCCGAAGACGAGGCCCAATTCTTGACCGCCCGGAGGCGTCGGAGCCAGCCACGTTTCAACCGCCGGGACCACCAGCAGCCCGACGGCCAGACCTTTGCCCACGTTCTCGGAAACGGTGCGGATGTCGACCATGTTGTTGTTATCGCCGTCCGAGCGAAGCAGGCAACGGGCCGGGCCGAAGCTGACCGAACCCCAGCCGCATCACTTCGCCGAGCCGCGATGGGGGTACTTGCTCAAAAATCGCTCGTAGGCCGCCCGGTCGATCATCCTCCGTTCACCGCCGCCAAATTCCTCGAAGTGAAAGGCCAGCGGACTGCCCTTGGCTTCCTCGCGGGAGATGTAGCCGTCGTTGTCCCGGTCCAGCTCGTCGAAGCTGCGCCCAGCCCGATACATGCGGAACGTCCGCGACGCCCCCTCGTTGACCACGAGCCGATGGGGATCCTCGAAGGTGAGGAAAAAGACATGGCGGGTGTAGTCTGGCTCCGTTACTTCCAGCCGCCACACGCCGGGACGGATCGGTTGGTAGCTGCCCACGCCGAGACGCGTTCCCCGGTCGGCCTGCACGTCGAGTTCCATGATCGCCCGTCCGCTCGGCAGGCAGATCAGCGTCAACCGCTGCGACTCGCTCTGCCACGACCCCGCGATCAGGCCCGTGTCGGTGACATACCGCGGCGGCCCGGCTTGACAGGCACTCATGATTTCCAGCATGAAAACGAAGCCCATCCCCATCCCCCACGCGATGCTTTTCCCCATGTGCACCCGACCTTTCCTGGCAATAGCACGTTCTCCGAGGCGTTCTGGACCGAATCCGGGCGGCCAGCAACGAGCCATCAACTGTAACCAGATTCCCCCGTGGCAACAACCTTCCAGCCGGATTGTTCACCCGATGATTTCAGGGGCGAAGCGGCCATGACGTTCGGGAAAAAGCAGCGAGGGAAAAGGCAAGCGGACCAGCGAATTCATGAAATGGTGAAGATTCGGAGCAATTTTCGCGGGGGGCTGCTTGGCGTGGCGTGAAATCGTGAACTACGTTTCTGTTGAGGCCTGATTTCCCGAACCGGATCACCCGTCCCTCCGCGCGGCGTGGTCCCGAGTGATCGAAAGGATCCGACCGTGGAACTGAGAACCCCTTCGCCCCGCAGTCTGAACCGCGGCCCGGAATCATCCGACTCGAAGTCCGGCCGCCTGGACCCGTATCCCGTCGGCAAGCCGAACGTCGGGAGTTATTACTTCCCGACGGAGGTTCGGATGCTGGTGGTGGACGACGAACCGACCATCTGCCACCTGGTCCAGGATGTGCTGGCCCGGCCCGGCATCGTCATCGACACGGTCAGCGACCCCGCCCGGCTGGAAAGCGCCCTGCAAGCCCGACCCTACCACGTCATCATTCAGGACTACGTCCTGCCCGGCGTCGAGCCGGAGCAGATTTTCGAGTGGCTCAAGGCGTATCAGCCGGACGCCAGCGTCATCATCGTGACCGGCTTTCCGTCCGTGGACAGCGTCATTTCCTCGCTGCGGGCCAGGGCCTACGACTACCTGACCAAGCCGTTCGACGTTGCTCAACTTCGGGGGGTCGTGCAGCGGTGCCTGGAGAGCAAGGGCCTGCTACGGTTGTCCGAGGAGGCGTTGCGGGAGTTGCTCGGCCAAGCCATTCGGGAACGCCGCAAGGGGCTGGGCCTGACCCTGGCCCAGATGGCGGAACGGACGGGCGTTTCGCTGGGGTATCTGTCGCAGATCGAACTGGGGAAGAACTCCGCCTCCATCGAGACCCTGTACCGCATCTGTCTCGGCCTGGGTATCCGCATGGCCGAGCTGTTCTCGGCGATCAAGTCTTAGTTTCGCCGGAAGATTGGGGAGCGGTCTTGGCCTGGTGAAGCAGTTGAGCAAGCTGGGACTTACGGCGGGCCGCAGCGTTGGGATGGAGGACTCGTCGAGCGCCGGCCTTGTCGATTTTCTTGATGGCCAGCCGCGTTTCCTTCTCCAGAGCTTCCAGGTCGGATCGCGTCTTGGCCAGGGCTTTGACCCGCTTGGTCAGTTCCTTGATTTCCCGCAGGATCGCCCGGTTGTGCCGGCGGCGTTTCTCGCTCTGCCGCAGCCGCTTGGCCGCACTCTTGGTATGGGGCATATCGCCTCCCGCTGACTCTCCCTCGTTCCCAGCCTGCCTTTTGCCGACGGATCAACATCCGTCCCAGGGACAGGAAATGATATGCCAGGACAACGGGATTTCAACCGCTGTCACGTTGTCGCCTTTTCCAACTGGCTTTGCCATTGATCGAGCAGCTTGCCGATGTTGCGATAGCCGAAATCGAGGTCGGCCAGTTCGTTGCCCAGTTCGATGGCGGTCCGCCAATCGCCTTCCTCGACGGCCAGGTGGGCCAGTTCGAAAAGCAGTTCCTTGCGGATCTCCTCATCGCCGGCGGTAGCCGCCTGAAGGGCTTCGCTGTAGTTTTTACGGGCCAGGACCCAGTTCTTCCGATCCCGGAAGCAATGGCCCAGATAGACATGGGCGCGCAACCGGGACCGGGGATCCTTGCGGGCCGCCTGCAACTCCTGAATGGCCTCGTCCAGCTGCCCCGCTCGGAAGAGCCGAATGCCCAGTTCCAGCCGGTGCGTCAGTTCGTTCGGGAAGCGATCCGCCTTTTGCCGGAACAGGTCCATTTCCCGGCGATTGATCTCGTGTTCCAGTTGGCTTTTCAGCTTGAGCAGTTGCGTGTTGTTCGGCTCGGCTTTCAGTTTGTTGCTGACGATCTGGAGATTGGCCCGGAACGGCTCGATTTCCAATTCGCTTAAAGCCAGTTGCAGTTCGAAATGCCGTCCGGTCGCCGCCAGCCCTTCTTCCAGACACTGGCGGGCCTCATCCAGTTTCCCGCCCTTGGCCAGGGCCGAAGCGAGTTGCAGGTAGTGCCCTGGGTGCGTCGGGTCCTGGTTGATCTTTTCCCGCAGGTTTTCGACAGTTCGCTGAAGCGGATCGCGTCCGGCCGGGGCGTCGGCGGGAATCGGGGTTTCCAGACTAAGCCGACCGCCGCTCTGGGCGGCCTCCGTGTAGTTACCGGCGACGATGGTGTGCTGGGCAGCCAGATCCTTGTATTTCCGGGTAGCCTCCATGTCGGTCGGATTGACCTTGCAGACCATGCCCCACAGGAGCATGGCCTGGGAGTAGTTGCCGCAGCGTTCGTAGAGGTCGGCCAAGGCCCGGTTGACCCGGACGTCGCGGGGATCCTTCTGGCGGGCCTGTTCCAGGATCCAGACGGCCATTTCGGTCCAGCCCAGGGCCTCGGCGGCGTGGGCCATGTCGATCTGCGGCCCGATGGCCCAGGGATCGGCGGAGAGGATGATCTCGCCGTATTCCAGGACCTTGAGATGATCCCCGGCGCGTTTGGCCCGTTCCAGCTTGGCCCGCGGGATGGTGGTTGTCAGCCAGCTCATCGGGCTGCCACGCAAGTTGTTCTTGTACTTGGCCTTCTGCGTCCGGCGCAGGGCCTGACGGTAGACCAGGTTGGCCGGATCGAGCTTGCAACAGGTCCGCAACAGTTCGATGCTGTAATCGTGGTTGCCGGCGTTCATCGCCTGCCGGGCGCGCTCGAACTGCTGGGCGGCGACGCGGACATGTTCGGGATTCGGCGATGGACGGGAAATGTTGCGCTCCCCCATGGCTTGCAGGCCGCACCAATCAAACGCTCCGCGGTCCTGTCGGGCCTTTGGCACACATTAGCCTACCTTCTACAGTAAGCACCCCGCCAACCGATTTCAAAGGAAATTGGCATGGAGATCAGCCCGCCTTGCGAATCTGGGCCGAAATCACTGCCCGGATCTCCGACCAACCTTCCTGGCCTACGCCGGAATCGGTTACAACCGTATAAAGGCGAATCCCCTCGCCCCGCTCATCGTCCGCGCTGTCGCTGGCTTCCTAGCCCCCGATAGGACAGGATGGCTGTGTTTTGGAAACCCTGGTCCGCGTTGCGCCGCGCAAAATGTTGCGCCTTTCAGGCGGGAAAACAGCATCAACTGCTTATCCGGCAAAGGTTTTCGACACCGGCTGCTTCGGGGGAATGTTGCGCGAAAACAAACGCTTTGCAATCCGGCTCGGCGGGTGTTAGCCTGTTGGCTCAACACAGGTCAGGAAAAGGAATTCGAGGACCGTCTCATGAAACTAGCCATCCGGCGCATTGACTGCACCGAGGAAAACGCTCTGGATCAGATTGCCGCCATCCGCCGCCAGCTCAGCCCGGACGGCGAGGTGGTGCCCGAGCGGGGTCGGGCTTTAACCCAGCGGGTCTTTGGCGAGGCGCTCAGCCCGGTGCGGAGCGTCGAGCGGATCTGCCGGGACGTTCGGGAACAGGGCTTCGCGGCGGTCCAGCGTTATACCCAGGCCTTCGACAACTTCGCTCTGACGCCGGAAAACCTGCGGGTCGGAGCGGACGAGATGACCGCGGCCTATCGGCAATGCGATCCGCGCTTTCTCCAGGCGGTCCGGCGGGTTCAAAAGACCGTGCTGGCTTTCCAAGTGGGCATTCTCCACCGCGACGCCGTGCTGCGGGACGGCCACGGTCAGGAGGTACGGCTTCGCTATCGGCCGGTGCGGCGGGTCGGCATCTGCGTTCCGGGCGGTGCGGCAGCCTATCCATCGACGCTGCTGATGACCGTTTGTCCGGCCCGAGCGGCGGGGGTCAAGGAAATCGTCGTGGTCGCGCCGCCGACGCCGTTCGGGGCCAACAACCCGGACATTCTCGCCGTCTGCAAGGAGCTTGGGGTCAGCGAAGTCTATCGCATCGGCGGGGCACAGGCCATCGCCGCCCTGGCCTTTGGCATCGAGGGGCTGCCGCGTGTGGATATGATCGTTGGACCCGGCAATCTCTTCGTCGCCTTGGCCAAGCGATATGTGTACGGTCAGGTGGGCATCGACATGCTCGCCGGTCCATCGGAAGTCGTCATCCTGGCCGACGCCTCAGCCCGGCCCGACTTCGTCGCCGCCGATTTGATCGCCCAGGCTGAACACGCTCCCGGAGCCAGTCTGCTTCTCACCTGGGAACCGTCCCTGATCGACGCCGTGGCCGACGCCCTGGAGGAACAACTCGACCAGCTTCCCCGCGCGGCGGAAACCCGGGAGAGCCTGGAAGCCTTCGGAGCGCTGATCCTCACCCGGGGGCCTGAGGAGGCCGTGGAACTGGCCAATGCCATCGCTCCGGAACATCTCCAGATCTGCACCGCCGACCCGGATCGGTTCGCCGAGGAGATCGACAACGCCGGGGCGATTTTCCTGGGCCATCAGACCCCCGTGGCCCTGGGCGACTACGTGGCCGGTCCCTCGCACGTCCTGCCCACCGGCGGCACGGCCCGGTTCGCCAGCGGGCTGACCGCCAACGATTTTCTCCGCCGCAGCAGCATCGTCCGCTTCGAGCAAGCCGCTGTCGCCGAGCGGGCTGCCGATCTGCGTCTGCTGGCGGCCAAAGAAGGGCTGATCGGACATAGCCGCAGCGTCGATCTGCGTCTCCAGCCTTCGGCGAACGCGGTGGCCTCAGCGACGTGAATCACTTTCTTCGATCCGGTACAGATGGGTTCGAGTCCGCAGGTAGAGGGCTCCGTTCAGGATGGCGGGAGAGGCCATGCAGCCTTCTTCCAGTTCATTGACGGCAAGCCGCTCGAAATGGGAAGCGGCCCGGACGACGTGGGTCTTGCCCAGCTCATCGGCGAAGTAGATGCAGCCGTTGCAATGCACTGGCGAGGCCGAGAAGCCGCCGCCGAGCCGTTCCTGCCAGTGCGTCTTGCCGCTGCGAGCATCCAGACAGGAAGCCACGCCTTGATCGGAAACCATGAACAGCAGATCGCCGACAAGCAACAGCGAAGCCCGGGTCGGCACTCCGCGGACGACCTTCCACGCCAGGCCGGTCTCGGTGATGTCGCCGCTCAACCCCTGCCGCACCGCCCACAGCTGGGCCGTGTGACCGCTGGTCAGGTAGATCAGCCCGTGGCCGAAGACCGGACGCGACGCCGCGTTCATGCCGCCGTGCCGGACACGCCACAGTTCCTCACCCGTCGCTGGATCGTAAGCGATGGTCGCTTCCGCACTTGGCGAAATCAACTGCTGCCGACCGCCGAGGGTCAACACCGCCGGCGTCGAAAACGCCTTCTTGAAATCGCCGTCCGTGGTGGAATAGGCAATCTCCCGCGGCTTCTTCCAGACCGTCTTGCCCGTGTGTTTGTCCAGGGCCGCGAGATACTGCAAATCGAACCCGTCGAAGGTCAGAATCAGCAGGTCGCCGACCAGAATCGGCGAGGAACCGGCCCCGCGATAATGATCGCAGGGCAGATCACGGCGTTCCCACAGGGTCCGCCCCGTCGCCGTGTCGAGACAGGCCGTTCCCGGACTGCCGAAATGGACGTACACCCGGCCCTCTTCGACCACCGGCGTCGGCGAGGCGTAGCTGTTGAACGGATGGCAAAAAGCCGGCTGGGGCACGTCGAAGACTTTGCGATCCAGGACGATGCGGCCGCTGTCCCGATCCACGCAGACGGCGAACAACTCCTTGCCGTCGGCCGTCGCCGAGGTCATCCAGATTTGCCGTCCCCACACGACCGGGGACGACCAGGCCTTTCCGCGAATGGCCGTCTTCCAGCGGATGTTCTCGCTTTCACTCCAGCGGATCGGTGCGGACGCCGACGGTGACAGACCGTTGCCGCTCGGACCGCGGAATGCCGGCCAGTTCTCCTCGGCCCCCGCCGAGTGCAGCAAAGCGGTGATGACGACGGCAACCAGGATCGTACCGAAGATTCGCATGGCGTCGCTCTTTCAAGGCGGGACTCGAATGGCGCAGGAAAGAGCAATCTAACCCATCGGACGGGTCCGCGGCAATGCCCCGCTCGGATTTCACGCTCACTCGGTCATTCCAGGTAGGTGTAGCCGTCCAGGCTGGATTCGTAGTAGCTGACGAGACGACGGGCCTCGTCGAGGGAAATGCGTCCCGTCCGCACCGAGCGTTCCACGTCCTTGCGGAGCCGACTCAGCATCTCTTCCGTGGAATACTGCACATAGTGCAGCACTTCCCGGACGGTGTCGCCCTTGACCACGGCATCGAGATTGGCCTCGCCGTTCTCATCAATGCTGACATGGACCGCGTTGGTGTCGCCAAAAAGGTTGTGGAGGTCGCCGAGGATTTCCTGATAGGCCCCCAGAAGAAACGCCCCGAGGATGTACTGATGCCCGTTGAATGGGTGCAGTTCGAGGACGTTTTTGACGTCCCGCAGGTCAATGAACTGATCCACCTTGCCGTCCGAGTCGCAGGTGATGTCGCCCAGGATGCCCCGGCGGGTCGGTGGTTCGTTGAGCCGATGAATGGGCATGATCGGGAACAGTTGCTTGATCGCCCAGCTGTCCGGGATCGACTGGAACACCGAGAAATTGCAGAAGTAGGTGTCGGAAAGCTGAGACTCCAAACCGTGCAATTCCTCCGGGACGTATTCCAGTTCCTTGACCAGTCGCAGGAGCTTGATGGCGAAGGCCCAGTAGAGCCGTTCCGCGAAGCTCCGCATCTCGATGTTCAGGTAGCCGAGGTTGAACAGGTTCAGCACCTCGTCCATGGCCTGCTGGGCGTCGTGGTAGCTTTCCAGGTAGTTCTTCTTGGACAGGTCGTTGTAGATGCTGAACAGGTCGGCGAGGGGCTGCGGAGCATCCGCGGGCAATTCCCGGGGAGCCTCGAAGTGGTCGAAGCCGGAAACGCCCAGAACATCGAAGACGAGGACGCTGTGATAGGCGACCACGCCCCGGCCCGACTCGGAGACGATGATCGGATGCGGCACGCCGGCCTCGTCGCAGACGCTTTTGATGCGGAAGACGACGTCGTTGGCATATTCCTGAAGCGTGTAATTGACGCTGGACTCGAAGTCCGTCTGCGAGCCGTCGTAGTCAATGCCGAGTCCGCCGCCGACGTCGAGGTACTTCATGCCCGCGCCCAGACGCACCAGCTCCGTGTAAATCCGGGACGCCTCGCTCAGCGCCCCTTTGATGTTGCGGATGTTGGTGATCTGGCTGCCGAGGTGGAAATGCAGAAGCTGAAGGCAGTCGGCCATGCCCCGGCTCTTGAGGTACTCCAGGGCTTGAAGAATCTCGGTGATCGTCAGTCCGAACTTGGAGCGATACCCGGCCGAGCTTTTCCAGCGGCCCGCGCCCCGAGCAGCCAGCTTGGCCCGGACGCCGATTGTCGGCCGGACGTTGAGCTGCTCGGCGTTGCGGACGATGGTCTCCAGTTCCGTGAATTTCTCGACCACGGGAATGATCCGCTTGCCCAGCTTGTGGGCCAGCATGCACAGGTGGATGAACTCGTCGTCCTTGAAGCCGTTGCAGATGATCGGCGTTTCGCCGTTGCCGTTGGTCAGGGCCATGACCGCCAGCAGTTCCGGCTTGGAACCGGCTTCGAGACCGAAATGGAAGGGCCGTCCAAAGTCGAGAATCTCCTCGACGACGTGCCGCTGCTGGTTGACCTTGATCGGATAGACGCAGATGTAGCTGCCCTGGTATTTGAACTCCGCCATCGCCTGCTGGAAAGCCTGGTGAATCTCGCCGACACGGTGGCGGAGGATGTCGGTGAAGCGGAGCAGGATCGGCAACTGGATGCCGCGGGCCTGCAACTGGTCCACCAGCTCCTTGAGGTCGAGGCGGGGGCGGTCGGCCTTGGTCGGGTGGACCGTGACATGGCCGCGTTCGTTGATGCCGAAGTAGCCCTTGCCCCAATGGCGGATGCCGTAGGTTTCCACGGCATCCTGAATCTTCCACTGATCGAGAAGTTTCATCAGGGTTTGGTCCCCCCGGAGTATCACTGTTCAAATACCTGAAATACAGGGCAACTTCGGCTCGGCCCGTTCCGAAGGCCGGCAATGGTGGTCGTGGAAATTTCTAAATCTGTATGTCGAGGTGCCAGTGCCGTCAAGGTAAATCATACGCCGGTCCGCCAAGATTTTACCGGGTCTTCACGGGTTCCAGGGTCCAGCGGCGGAACAGCCCATAGACCCAGGACGGCGGCAGACCCAGCAGGGCGATTTCGGCGGCATAACGCAGGTAGTCCCCGATATTCCCCTGCCCCGCGAAGTAGCGCCGCTTGATCGCCAGCGTGCCCCGAAGCAGGCCCCGGAGTTTGGTCGCCTTGAGGGCCGAGCCGTGCAGCCGATACCGGAGCAACGCTTCGGGGTGATTGGCGAAGCGATAGCCTCGCTGGGCCATCCGACACCAAAGATCGTAGTCCTCGACGGCCGGGTAATCCTCATAGCAATAGCCGCCCACGGCCAGAACCGCTTCCCGACGGCACATCACGGCGGGGTGGGCTAGCGGATTACTCCGGCGTAGTTGAGTCAAGATTGCTTCATGATCCGTTGGATAACGCCGCTTGGCGACGCAGTTGCCCCATTCATCGATGATGGTCACTTGGCTGCCGATGACCGTCACCTCCGGACGAGCATTGAGGGATTCGGCTTGCTTTTGCAAGCGATCCGGCTCCGCCACGTCGTCGGCATCCATCCTCGCGATGAGTGGTCCTAGAGCCGCCTCCAGTCCCCGATTAAGTTGTTGCACCAGGGAGGTCCGCTGCGAATGGGTCAGGATGCGAATCCGCGGGTCCTGAACGTCTGCCAGCAGATCGGCGACCCGTGGACCGTCGGAAGGCTCTTCGACGATGATCAGTTCCCAGTCCTGAAAAGTCTGGCCGAGGATGCTTCGGACCGCCTCCGGAAAGAACTGCGGATGCGGATGGAGCACCGGCATAACCACGGAGACCTGAGGCGACTCAGCCATGTTTGACCGCGACGACGAGAAACGCCTTGGAGATGGCCCACAAGCTGGGAAACCGCTTCAATGCCGCCACGCCGAGCCGATAGTGCCACTTCGCCCCGGCCGTCGTCCACGCCAGGTTCGCCGGAAGCACGAACTGGAAGCGAAGCTCCGGCCGCTCCCGCAGCAGTCGCCGCAGCCGCCAGTAGGTCGGGGCGTAGCTGGCGTCGGTGTAGTCGGTGCCCCGTCCGGTCCACCGCAGATAGCGATTGGCCCAGGACAACGGTAGATAGCTGAGAAACGGCAGATGGTAATGCACTTCCATCGGCCACAGTTTGTTCGGCATGAGGAGATACAGAACACCCTGGGGCCGAAGACAGCCGCTCAGAATCGCCAAGGCCCCCGGCTGATCGGGCAGATGCTCGAAGACGTTGTCGAGCACGATCAGATCGTAGAGCGGTTTCGGCTCCAGGTCGTAAACGCTGGCCTGCCGGATGGTCAGGTTGGGAATGTCGGCGGCGAGGCGAATGGCCTCCCGGGCCAGCGGTTCGCTTGGCTCGATGCCAGTGACGCTGCGGCAGACCTTGGCCAGTTCCGCTGCCGTGTGCCCGTACCCGCAGCCGACGTCAAGCACCTCCCAGGACTCGGGCGGACTGGCGGCAAAGGGCTTGCAGGTTTCCACGATCTGCCGGGCGAAGTCAGCGGCGCGGGCGGCACGTTCGCCCGACATAGGACGAAACCTGTCGTAACCGGGACGATCTGCAGGGGCTAACGCATCCGCATTCATGGAACACTCTATAACGCTGCTCTGCGACCCGCCTTGGTCGGCTCGATGCACGCCCCGGCGGTCGGCAGCATCTTGGCCGGGCTGCATAGGCCGTGCGGATTAAAGACGCTTTTGAGCCGGTGCATCATGTCCAGGTCTTCGGGGGAGAACATCCGCGGCATGAAGTCGATCTTCTCGACGCCGATGCCATGCTCGCCGGTGACGCTGCCCCCGCAGCGGAGACATTCTTCCAGAATGTCGTGGCTGGCCTGCAACACCCGCCGCACCTGGTCCGCATCCCGCTCGTCGAAAAGGATGATCGGGTGAATGTTGCCGTCGCCGGCGTGAAAGACATTGGCGATCCGCAGGCCGTACCGCTCACCGATCCGCTGGATTTCCCGCAGGATGTGCGGCAGTTTGGTCCGCGGCACGACGCCGTCCTGGGTGCAATAGCTGGGTGCGAGTCGGCCGACGGCCCCGAACGCCTGCTTACGGCATTTCCAGAGCAGTTGCCGCTCGGCCTCGTTGGCGGCTCGGCGCACTTCTCGAGCGCCGTTGCGGCGGGCGATGGCGGCGATGCGTTCGGCTTCCTCATCAAGACCAGCCTCCAGACCATCCACTTCCATGATGAGGACAGCCCCGGCGTCAAGCGGAAATCCGAAGTGAAAGGCCGCCTCCACCGCCTGGAGGATCAACTGGTCCATCATCTCCAGGGCGGCAGGCACGATGCCGGCCCCGATGATGTCGCTGATCGTGTTGGTGGCCGCATCCACCGTCTCGAAAACGCCCAGCAGCGTGCGGCAGCCTTCGGGGTTGGGCGTCAGCCGGACCCAGATTTTGGTGGCGATGCCGAACGTCCCTTCGCTGCCGACGATGACACCAGTGAGATCGTAGCCCGGCGCATCCTCACATGGCCCGCCGGTGCGGACTACTCGGCCATCGGGCAGCACGAACTCCAGACCAAGGACATGGTTGACCGTCACACCGTACTTGAGCGTGTGCGGTCCGCCCGAATTGGTCGCCACGTTGCCGCCGATGGTGCAGGCCCCCTGGCTCGACGGGTCCGGGGCGTAGTGGAAACCGTGATCCTTGACCTGATGAGTCAGCCAGACATTGACCACCCCCGGTTCCACCACGGCATAGCGATCCCGATAGTTGACTTCGAGAATCCGCTTCATCCGCGTCAGGGCGATGACCACGCCGCCGCCGACCGGCAGACAGCCCCCGGCCAAGCTCGTTCCCGCTCCCCGAGGCAAAAACGGCACGCCCAGCTGGTTACAGAGCCGGACGATCTGGACCACCTCCTCCGTGCTGCGGGGGAATACCACCACGTCGGGCCGGTTCTTCTCGATGGTGTAGCCGTCGCATTCGTACACCACGAGGTCGCTGGGCGCGGTCAGCACGGCTTCCGGGCCGAGGAGTCGGCGGAATCGTTCACCCAGGTCCCCCTGCGATGCTGCGACGGTCGTCATCTTCAAAGTTTCCCTTCTCACTCTATTATCAGAATGGCCAGGAGCACTTTCCAAACCACCATGACCGGCCAATTGATGTTGGTCAGAACCGCCGCCTCCCTGAAGCTCAGGTGAAACAGCCCCATGAGGCCAAAGTACCACACCGGAGCGCTCAGGATGACTCCCCAACTCAGAAAATTGACAGCCGTGACGAGAGCACACAGGGCCACGGCCCGCGGCAGAATCCACAGAATCGGCCCGAAATCGATCCCGCCCACCCAGCGATCCGCGATCACCATGCTGAACAGCAGCGTAAGAATGGAGAGAGGAAACAGCAGCAGACTGGTCCAGGAAGGCTCCAGTCCTTGTAGAATTGTGGAAGAATCTGCCATCTTCTCGCCCCGTTTGTTCGCCGGGGACGCCGAGCGGTGCTGTCCCACCTCATCTTAAAGACCGCTCACGGGAGCCGACCATGAAAAACACCTTTCTGGAACTATGGAATGCTTTGGGTCAGTACTTGGAGCGCCAATGCGCCAGCGACGGCGAGCTCCGCTCACAGCTTCGGCAAATAGCCCAAGTTTTGTTGGAAATGACCGAGCCGAAACCGGCGGAGTCAGAAACCTCCTCGGCCCCCGTCGAGGCCGTTGCACCGGCATCCGACGAGGTGATGGGATGGGCCCCGGAGCCGCTGCCGCCGCTTCATTTCGGCCGGGTCGGCCTGACTCGCTCCACCTGGGAGGCAGACCTGCCGCTGATGCGAGGCTCGACCCTTCGCCGCGGGAAACTGCTCCGCCCCGAAGAGGCTCTGGACGCTGACTTCGTCCTCATAGCCAGGCGGTGCCGTCTGAAGGCGGAGGGTTGCCGTTGGGCTGCCACCCGACGCCGTCTCATGCAGCAGGGGGCCGACTTCCGCAAGGAGATCGAACCCAAGGACGCCGCCATCATCGCCCAGGCCCGTGCAATTCCCGGCTGCTTTTTGTGGATGTGTCACCCCGAGGGCCCGGAGCCGGAGGACCTGTCCCTTTTTGAACTGGCCGCTCACTGCTTCGACTGCCTGGCCGAGATGCTCCTGCTCATGGACGAGATCCGCCAGAAGTTCGATTCCTCCGCTCCGGAGTTCGTGCAAGGCCTGGAGCTGCTCGCCGAGGCCCAGTCCGCTGTCCGCGCTGCCGTGCTCAAGCTCAAGGACAAGGAGCGGTTGCCGATCGACTCGGACCAGCAATTCGTGTTTAACTGGATCAAGGCAACGGCAGCCTCGGAACAGATTTTCATCCGCCGCTTCATGCGAGTGGACGATCCCGCCGATCCGACCCGCTGGCCAGAGCTTCAAAGCCGCATCGAGGAACTGGAAAAGCAGGCCGCCGAAGCCCAAGTCCGCGACAAGCACCGCCGCAAACTCCTGGGTAAGCTCCGGCACAAATGCTCGATCTATCCCGGCACCGAGGGAGACCAACGGGAATCGCTCGGCCGGGAGATCATCGGCATCGTCAACGAGTTGGTGGCCGGCGGTCTTCCGCCCAGCAGCCGCGA
>JANWWR010000189.1 GCA_025055835.1 Gemmatales bacterium
TCAAATCGTCAAGCGGCGGTCGCGGGCGAGGATCGGCCAGCGGTCCACAACCCGGCCGCGCTCCACGACCACGGCCTCTCGGTGCAGGGCCACCGTCGTGCAGATGTGCGTCGGACTGCCGTACACTTCCTGACCGATTCCGAATTGCTCGGCGTGCGGCGATTCGAGGATCAGATGTTCCTCGTAGTGCCCGACAACACGGTGTTCCGGGATGTCCCACAGGGCGATGCGGTTGGCCGGGGGTGGATCGAAACCGACGGCTTTGGTGCCCAGGTCCAGCGTGACCCGATCCGACGTCGGCTTGCTCACCACCCGCCCCAAAAGCGCGGCAGCGATGGTGAAGCCCACGTCCGAGAACTTGCTTTGATACCCGTGGTCGTGCAGCACGCAGGTGCCGGGAGAACACTCCAGGTTGGGCAGATCGACCTTGGCCCAGAAGGGAAACGACGGCGTGCCCCCGGCCACGATGCGGGGAACCGGCAGGCCTTTGCGATGCAGGAGATTCAGAAGTTCCTGCACTCGCTCGGTGATTTCCGCCACAACCTGACGACGCTTCTCTGGCTCCGGGGCGTTGTTGTGCCCGTCGTAGGCGTGCAACCCGCCGCAGCGCAGCACCGGCGAACGAGCGATCCGTTCGTACAAGGCCACTGCTTTTGCCAGTTCGGAAACGCCGGTGCGGTGCTGGCCGACGTCGAGATCGACCACGGCTTCCACCGGCGGACCGCCTCGCAGGGCGGCTTCCAGCTGGGCCGTCGCCTCGACATCATCCACGCAAGCGAGAATCTGCGTCTGGGGAGAGCTGCGGACCAGTCGAGCGAAGCGTTCGCAGTTCGGACCGACGAGCGGGTAAGCGAGGAAAACATCCGGGACGCCGGACTGAGCGGCCAGTTCCGCTTCGGCGACGGTGGCGACTTTGTGCTTGCGGACCCCCATCTGAAGTGCCATCTGGAAAATCTCGCGGGTCTTGTGCGTCTTTCCGTGCGGCCGCAGCCGGTCGGACCCCCCAGCGATCTCGATCATGCGGGCCAGGTTGGCCCGGATCAGTTCCGGGTAGAACAGCAGCGACGGCGACGGGATGGCTGAGGCGTCGTGAATCTGGTAACGTGAAGCGGTCATTGGGATTCTCCCTGGTTGGTCGAAGCGCAGCGATGGTACCACGGTCATTCTGGAATTGCGACCATCCCTCGCGACTGGAAGGCCGTGCATTTTTAGCAGTTGTTCTGATTTTCTGGAGCAGTACCGTCGTGGTTTGGGCGGACGAGCCGTGGCGTTTCGATGTACTTCGCCATCAGAATGGACACACGTTTGAGGGGCTGATCGTCGAGGAGAAAGGGGACGAGATCCAGTTCAAGCACATCATTCGCCGTCCGGGAGCCAAGACGGTCGTTCTCGATCTGACATTCCAGCGGGACGAGATTCAGAGCATCCAGCGGCTGGCGGAGAAGGACCGGGCGGAACTGGCGGCGCGGGTGGCCCAGTTGGACCGGGGGGGCGAGCGGGAGCGGCAGCGGATTCGGGAACTGGTCCTGGAAGAAATCCGCTGGCCGAACGACCAGCCGGCACGACGCTACACCTGCAAGCACTTTCTCTTGGAGTCGGATCTGCGGGAAGACCTGGTGCGATTGGCCGTCGTGCGGTTGGAGGACATCTTTCAGGCCTTTGCGGACCGCTTCGGCAGTCGGCGTTCCGGGGGGCGGGTGACGTTGGTCCTTTTGTTCCGATCCGAGAAGGACTACAAGGAGCGCTTGACGACGCTGGGATTGAACATTCTCAACCCGGCCTGTTTCGATCCGCGCAGCAACACCATTCTGGCCGTCAGCGACTTCGAGCAGCGGGCTGCCGAGTACGAGGCCATCCGGGCCAAGCACGAAGCCCTGTTGCGGGAACTGGAGTCCCAGGAAAAGAAGCTGCGTCAGCACTTCTTCGGCAAGCCGCCGCGGGGAATGTTGCTCTCCATCACCCAGGCGAGGCGGACCATTCATCTGCTTAACGCGGAAAACGAGAGTCTGCTGGAACGGCAGCGACGGCCGCTGTTCACGCTCTTGGCTCACGAGGCGTTTCACGCCTACGTCGAGAGCCACCTGTACCCCGCCGAGGAGGGCGGTTTGCCGCATTGGCTCAATGAAGGACTGGCGCAGGTGTATGAAAGCGCCGTGGTGGACGGCGGAGAACTTCGGGTCGGCAGCATCGATGCGCGTCGGCTTCAGGTGGCCCAGGAACTTCTGCGGAAGTCTCAGCTACCGGGGGTGCTGGAAGTCTTGAAGGCTGAGCCGAGGCAGTTCCAGTTAGCTCATCGGCAGGAAAGCCCGGCCACGGACCGGCTGTTTCTGGCGTGTTGGGGACTGGCGCACTATCTGGCATTTCACCGCAAGGTTCTGACCTCGGATCGCATCGACGCCTACTTGGCGGCCCGGAAACGGGGTAGCTCGGAAGAGGAGGCGTTTCGGCTCTTGGCCGACGAGCCGCTGATGGAATTCGAGGCTCAGTTCCGGCAGTATCTGCAAGCTTTACGGTCCGATGGCACAGTGCGGAAGGGCGAACGAACCCCGCCGTGAGCTCAGGAAACTGTTTTGAAACTGGAAATCTTCAGGGCGGGCGAGTGCCGGAGACAGGGATCGAACCTGCACGGGATTTAACTCCCACTAGGCCCTCAACCTAGCGCGTCTGCCAATTCCGCCACTCCGGCATGTTGGGGGTTCGATCCCTATTATCCCCCGGTGAAGGAGGTCAGGCAAGGGAACGCAGGACGCTCCGGCGAGCCGTCCGGATGCGGCCCGTCCATCATCCCTTGCGATGGCGGATGCGGCTGCGCATGCGGCGCTTTTTGCGGCCGACTTTGCGGCGCCCCTTCTTTTTCTTCCTGCGAGCCATACGTCCCCCCGAACCCGAGGCCGTGCTGTCACGGCCAGTTCGATTTCCCGCAATGAAGCCGATTTTATAGCGGTCCCGCAAGTGGCAGGCAAGGAGCCTTCGGTCGGCTCCATGCAGAACCGGATGCGGTCGGTTGGCAAGATGTGCGGAGCGATCCGAACCTGCCGATTCCGGTCCCCCTGCTGAATATTCGCGGGTCTGTTAAAACGCACCGACGAAAGCGGCACAAGTGAGCGGCTTCAGGGCGATTTTGTGAAGAAGCGGGGGTTTACCCGTTGGAAGTTGCCGATGAGGAAAGGCAGGGCATCCTGACGAGGAAACATGCCCGGGTCCAAAGGCATCAAGCAACCAGTTCCACACGAAGGGAGTTTCCATGAGCAAAGGCTTGCGCTCTACGATCTTCACGGCAGCCTTGGCCGCTGCCAGTGCGCTGCCCAGCTTCGCCTGGGGACAGCACAAGGAAGCCGCCCCGGCTCCGATCATCATGCACGAAGACAAAGGTCCCTGTTGCGCCGCGGAACCGAGCTGCGGTCCCGGGGTCACGCTGTTCGGGTACGCTGACTGGCTCTATTGGCGGGCCCATCGCAACACCTCGCCGTTTGCCGGTGTCGGACAGTTTTTGACCAGTCCCGACATCAGCGAAGGCAGCTTCGTCATCAGCGCGGTGGATTCCAAGCTCGATTGGGATTCCGGTTTCCGCCTCGGGATCGGAGCCCGCATGGGTGCGTTGGAAGCCGGCTTCCAGTACACCCGCTTCGACACGAACGGTTCGACGAGCCTTGGAAACCTGGCTGATCCTAGCGCCTTCATTCACGCCAACCTGGTCGACCGTTCCTTTGCCGACGATGTCGTCGATGAACTCCTAGACTCGGGCCTTGCCAACGCCGCCAGCCAGCTCATCAGCCTTGACTACAACGTGTACGACATCTGGGTCGGCACCGAGTTCCGGACCTGCGATTTCCTGGTCCTGCGGCCTTTCATCGGCATCCGCATCGCCGATATCGATCAGGATGAGACGGTTCGGTACACGGCCTTTGCCGATGATGGCGTTGCGGACTATGACCTTTTCCGCAGCACGAACTTCCGCGGCTACGGTCTGCGAGGCGGCCTGGGTGCGGAAAGCACCCTCTGGGGCATCACGCTGTTCGGTCGCACTGCCGTATCGCTGCTGTACAGCGAGATCGATACGCTGCGGCGGGACGCTATCACCTTTGAGGGCGACGACACGATCTATCTCCGCCAGTGGGGCCACAACTTCAATGACATCACCCCGGTGATCGAAGTGGCCGCCGGCGTGAGCTACTGCTTCGGCCCGGTGAGCATCGCCGCCGGTTACGAGTTCACCCGCTGGTTCAGCATCCTTCAGCATCCGGACGTGCCGGGCTGGGATGACATTGACGGCACCGTGGGCAACTACCGCCGGGATCGCGGCGACCTGAGCCTGGACGGGTTCTTCCTCCGCGTCGGCATCAGCTACTAATGCCTTAGCCACGACGCAGGAGCGACTCCTTTCAGCCCGGGGGATTGGCCACCAGCCAACCCCCGGGTTCGCGTTTTTTGGACTCGGGTTGCGTTTTTCCGCAAAAGCGGGCAAGATCGTGGACCGCCTCGACGAGGCCACCTGGTTGATTATGTCATCGCCTTTTGCGGATCGAAGGGCCGGCCTCGGACCGGCTACCCGACAATGCATGACCGACCTGGAAAAACCCTGGCGCTTTCGCCGTCCCGGCGCATCATCGCGGACCTGGTCCACTTCGCCAAAAAGATGCCGACCGTGCCCGTGGAGCGGGTCATGAACGTCGCTCCGCTTTGCGACGCCCGGAATCGCCTGGCGGTGCGGCCCAGCTGGTGTGCGATCTTCACCAAAGCCTATGCCTTCGTCGCCGCTCAGCGGCCCGTCCTGCGACGGGCCTACCTGCCCTTTCCCTGGCCGCGGCTTTACGAGCATCCGATCAATATCGCTTCCGTGGCCATCGAACGGGAATACCAGGGCGAACACTGCGTCTTCTTTGCCCACCTTCGCAGTCCCGAGCAGCAGAATCTCGAACAACTCGACGCCCATCTGCGACGGTTCAAGGAGGAGCCGGTCGAATCCATCGGGCTGTTTCGCCGAGCGTTGACCGTGGGCCGACTTCCCCTGCCGTTGCGGCGACTGCTGTGGTGGATCGGACTGAACTCCTCCGGCTTCAAGCGCGCCCGCCGCATGGGCACCTTCGGGGTGAGCGTCTATTCCAGTCTGGGAGCAGAATCGCTTCATCCACTCTCGCCGTTGACGACGACGCTCAACTACGGCGTGATTCAGCCGGATGGCTTGGTGCGGGTGCGGCTCATCTACGATCATCGGGTCATGGATGGGGCCGATGTCGCACGGGCCTTGGCCGAGATGGAACGAGTTCTCCATTCGCAAATCCTGGCCGAGCTGCGGCAAGCAGTCCGGCCTTTGCGGGAGGCAGGTTAGTCATGGACGACGTGAACCACTGGTTGGACGACCGTTGCGCCCAGGCTTTCTGGGACCAGCATAAAGCCGCCCCGTATCAGGAACTGCTGCGGGACACGATCCGCTGGGCGGAACCGGGACCGGGGCAGCGGTGGCTCGACCTGGGCTGCGGCAGCGGACAGTTGACCGCGGCGTTGTGGCAGAAAAGCCAGGGACAGATCGGCAGCATCGTCGCCGCCGACTGCGCCGCCATCAATCAGCAAGCCATCGAACGGCTCCAGCGCCGCCTCAATCCGCCGCCTTTGCCGGGACAGATCGAGTTTCGCCGGGTGAATTTCAGCGACGGGCTGTACGAGTTCGAGACGGCCAGTTTCGACGGCATCATGAGCGGCCTGGCGATCTCCTACGCCGAGCATCGCGATCCGCAAAGCGGACAGTTCACCGACCGGGCCTACAACCAGCTCTACCACGAAATGCGGCGGGTGCTCAAACCGGGGGGACAACTGGTCTTTTCCGTCAATGTGCCCGATCCGAATTTCTGGAAGGTTTTCTGGCGGTCGCTGGGACCCGGGGTGCGCCTGGGCAAGCCGCTGCGGGCTTTGTGGAATGGGCTGCGAATGATGCGATACGGAGCCTGGCTGCACCGGGAAGCCCGCCGAGGCCGGTTCCACTTCGTCTCGCTCTCGGCGATCACCGAACGGCTCACGGAGGCGGGTTTCGACGACTTGCGGTATCGCCTGTCCTATGCCGGTCAGGCGTATGTGGTCGCGGCCAAAGCACCAGCCGTGGCCCTGGTCAAGGCGGCGTGAGGCTTCGCGGTATCACGGAGCGTTTCGCAAAAGCGTCTCCAGCGAGACGGGTTCGGCATCGCCTGGCGGCGCGATGCCGAGGGCCTCGGCCAAGGCCCCGGCGATCACCTCGGGACCAACCCGCTGCTCGAACACACCGCGGCGAATTCCCGCTCCGAACAGAATCAGCGGAACGTGGGTGTCGTAGTCATGCGGCGTGCCGTGGGTCGTGCCGACCTTGGCCACCAAGGGCAGGTAGTAGGGCTTCACAACCACATAGACTTCCCCGCATCGGTCCGGATGAAAGGTCCGCCAGACGGCTTGGCCGATGGGATCGTCCGGCTTTTCGGCCAGTTGGGAGCGAGTCCAGACGCGTTCGACGCCGGGCCGGGCTTTCAGCCAATCCGCCAGGGCTCGTTCCACTTCGCGGGGGTCCGCCCCGGCTCGCTGGATCGTTTCGCGGTTGAGGTAGTACCAGAAACCGGATCGTGCCTCGATCCATTTGCCCCGAACGGAGTCTTTCCCGAAGCGTTCCTGCAACATCCGCTCGGAGCCGAAATCGACCAACAGCGGCGAAATGCGAGCCGCATCCTTGCCTTCTAATTTGGCCACTTCCGGCAGCGGACAGATGCCGTGATCAGCCGTGAGGGCCAGCACATACCGCCCCTTGCCGACGTACTCATCCAGAAAAATCAGCAGTTCTCGCAGGGTCCGATCGCTGCGGAGGGTCGTGTCCAGCACCTCATGGGAATCCGGACCGTAGCAGTGGCCGACGGCGTCGTTGCTGGAAAAGCTCACGCACAACAGGTCGGGCACGTCGTCCTGTCCAAGCTTCTCAGCAACGATGGCCTTCTTGGCGAAGTCGAGGAGGAGTTCGTTGCCGAACGGCGAATTGTAAAGTGCGCCATAGTACGACTTCACCAGCAGGGGTGGAAAGCCCAGCGGATGGGGGAAAGTCCGGCCCTGGAAGGTGCCGAGTCCTTCCGCTTCCACGTCGTCAGGACCGGCCCAGCAGTCGTAGTTCACGTCGGGACGGAGCCGATCCCAGATCGTGCCGAACCAGCGATCCGCCGGCCGACTGGCGTTGTATTCGGCGACCCATTGCGGCAGGCGCTCCCGGTAGAAGCGGCTGGTGACAAACGTGCCGGTGTCGCTGCCAAGCCAGCAGCACAGATCGGCGCTGCGACCGGCAGGCAGGATGGCGGAGCGATCCTTGAAGGAAATGCTGACGACCCTGCCCGTCCCCTGGGTGGCAGTCTTCAAAGCATCGGCCAGGGTTGGCGACCGCAGCCGCTCCGGGGAGTAGCCACGCGGTTTGCTCGCAGGGCGAGGGCGAGCCGGTTCCTCCTCGTCGTCGTCCAGCGTTTCGGCAGGCGGCACGCGGGCGGCTCGCTCGGCGGCAGCTCCCGTCACCTGAACGCAGTTGACCGAGGCCTGCTCCGAGCGTTCGTACCAATCGTTGCTGATAATGCCGTGGCGCTGCGGAAACGTGCCGGTGGCAATAGTCGCGTGACCCGGTCCGGTGTTGGTCGTGGCGTGGCGATAATGGCAGTTCGGAAACCACGCTCCTTCGCTCATGAGCCGCTCGAATCCCCCCTCGCCGAATAAGGCCCGCCAGCGGGGCAGAAAATCGCCGCGTAACTGATCGAAGACCACGATCACCGCCAGACGGGGCCGCTCGGTAAGCGGTTGGGGGCGATCCTCAGCCCGCGAGCCGTCAAGCGACCAGGCCAACCACAGGATCAAAAGTCCGACGATGCCAGCTCCGCGGAGCATCGATTCTCTCCCGCAGGGTGTATTACCTTGGCGAGCATGATTCTGAAGGGCGAGCGTAACCCT
>JANWWR010000067.1 GCA_025055835.1 Gemmatales bacterium
AGGCCGCAGGCGTGGCTCCGCCGTCGGCGACTGCGGCTTGGCTGGGCACTATCTCCGCCGAGTTGCGGGCGAAGCTTGCCAAGCTGGGCCTTGTGGACGAAGCGGCCCCGCCTTCAGGGATGACGCTGGCAGCGTTCCTAACGGAGTACCTGGACAACCGCAAGCCGACGATCAAGCCGGGAACCTGGATGAACCTGAGCGTGGCCGTCCAAAAGCTCTTGGACTACTTCGGCCCGGACAAAGCCTTGGCCAGCATCACGGTTGCCGAGGCGACCCGCTTCGCGGCTCATCTGGACCGGACCCAAGCCCCGGCAACCGCCGGACGGCTCATCCGCCGTGCCCGGCAATTCTTCAAGGTTGCCGTCCAGCACAAGCTCATTCCCGAGAATCCCTTTGCCGACGTGAAGGCCGGGAGCAACAAGCCGAACAAGGACCGTCAGGCGTTCATCCCGCAGGAAGTGATTGAGCAAGTGATCGCGGCGGCCCCGGACGTGGAATGGCGGCTCATCATCGCCTTGAGCCGTTACGCGGGCCTACGCTGCCCCACGGAACACTTGGCCCTGCGTTGGTCCGACGTGAACTGGGAACGCAACCGCTTCCGCGTAGATTCCCCGAAGACCGGCGAACGCTGGGTGCCGATCTTCCCGGAACTGCGGCCCTACCTGGAAGCGGCTTGGGAAGCGGCCCCGGAAGGAACCGAGTACGTCATCCGTCGCTATCGCACTACGAACGTCAACCTGCGGACGCAGTTTGAGCGAATCATCTGGCGGGCCGGACTGACGCCGTGGCCGAAGTTGTTCCACAACCTGCGGGCTTCCCGTCAGACGGAGTTAGCGGAGCGGTTCCCGATTCATGCCGTCTGCTACTGGCTAGGCAATTCGGCCCTGATCGCCCAGAAGCACTACCTGCAAGTGCGGGACGAAGACTTTGAGCAAGCGGCTTCCAACGGGGAAGTGTACGGACACACAGCGGCACAGAAAGCGGCACACTCCAGAGAGGGCGCGGCACAGAATCCGGCACAGTACACGCAGGAACTATCGCGCAGGGAATTGAACAGCCGATCAGGTAGCCTTCAAGTTTCCCGTAGAAAATCGCAGGTTTCGGAAGGGACAGGCATAGTGTACAAGTGTTCATCTCCCCGAGTAGGATTCGAACCTACAACCCGCCGGTTAACAGCCGGCTGCTCTACCGTTGAGCTATCGGGGATCCTCGCGAACCCAGCAACGGTTCTTCTGCCATTATAGGTCCAGCCACGCCTCCAGCAATGTCACTTGCCGACCCCGCACCAGGCTCAGACGCGTGCCCTGTTTCGCCTTTTCTCCCCGGACATGCTTCGCTGTTTGACCCCATTCTCCAGGCGATCTTCGCCTCCAGGCGGAAGCCGCCCTGCGGGTCCTGCGAGAGTCGCGGCGAACTGCACTTCACCCGTTTGTGCCAACCTGCTATAGCCGTCCCACACGTTTCCAAGTCCATTCCAACGTCGCCACTTTCCGGGAACCGAAAAAGGGGCCGGTCATGTGCGGAATCATCGGCTACACGGGAACGCGGGAAGCGGAACCGATCCTGGTGGAGGGGCTGCGTCGGCTCGAATACCGCGGCTACGACAGTGCCGGGCTGGCGACCGTGACCGGCCAGCGGCTCCATGTTCGCAAGAAGGCCGGCCGACTCAGCGAACTGACGGCGCTCTTGCAGCAGCAGCCCGCCCCCGGCACCCACGGCATCAGCCACACCCGCTGGGCCACCCACGGCCAAGCCACCGACCGCAACGCCCATCCGCATCTGGGCGGCAAAGACGGCCAGTTCTGTGTCGCCGTCGTGCACAATGGCGTCATCGAGAATTACGCCGTGCTGCGGCGGCAACTGGAATCCGAAGGCTACGTCTTCCGCTCCGAAACCGACACGGAAGCCGTCGCCCATCTCATCGCGTCCTGCTACGACGGCGACCTGGTGCAGGCGGTTCGCCGAGCCGTAGTCCGACTTCAGGGCACCTACGGCCTGGCGATCCTGAGTCCCGAGCATCCGGGGTTGGTAATCGGGGTGCGGTTGGGCAGTCCGCTGGTGATTGGCGTCGGCCGGGAGGAGATGTTTCTGGCCAGCGATCCCAGCGCTCTGCTGGGCTTCACGGATCGCGTGGTCTATCTCAGCGATCATCAGATGTGTCTGCTGACGCCGGACGAATGGCGGATCGAGAACGACCAGCAGGTTCCCGTGGATGCCCGGATCCACCGCATCGACTGGGAACCGCAGGACGCCGACAAAGGCCCCTTCGAGCATTACATGCTCAAGGAAATCTACGAGCAGCCGGACGCCGTGGCGGCGGCGATGCGTGGTCGGCTCAACGAGGCCGACGCCACCGCCCACTTCGGCGGCCTGAACCTGACGCCGCGACAACTTCGCCGAGCCGAGCGGATCATCATGACCGCCTGCGGAACCAGCTACCACGCCGCCCTGATCGGCGAGTACCTTTTCGAAGAACTGGCGCGGATTCCGGTCGAGGTCGAATACGCCAGCGAGTTCCGCTACCGCAATCCGCCCGTGGACCGCAACACCATCGTGCTTGGCATCACCCAGTCCGGCGAGACGGCTGACACCCTGGCCGCCCTGCGGGAATCGAAACGCAAAGGCCATCCGACGCTGGCCATCTGCAACGTGGTCGGCAGCACCATCGCCCGGGAGGCTGACGGCGGCGTCTATCTCCATGCCGGGCCGGAGATCGGCGTCGCCAGCACGAAGGCCTTCACCGCACAACTGACGGTCCTGACTCTGCTGGCCCTCTACTTCGGCCGACTAGGTCATCTTTCCAGCGTGCAGGGCACACGCATCATCCGGGATCTGAAAGCCATGCCCGACATCCTTCGGCGAACGCTCCAGTGTCATGAGGCTGTCAAGCAGATTGCGGCGAAATATCACCATGTCCGCAACATGCTTTACCTGGGACGGCAGTACCTCTATCCGGTCGCCTTGGAAGGGGCCTTGAAGCTCAAGGAGATCAGCTACATCCATGCCGAGGGTTACCCCGCCGCGGAGATGAAGCACGGGCCGATTGCCCTCGTGGACGAACATACGCCCAGCGTCTTCCTGGTGCCGCGTGGTCATGTCTTCGACAAGGTCATGAACAACTTGCAGGAGATCAAGGCCCGCGGAGGACCAGTGATCGCCGTCGCCAACGAAGGCGATGAGGAAGTGGCGGCCCTGGCCGACGACATGATCTACGTTCCCGAAGTGCCGGACTATCTTCAGCCCCTGGTCGTAGTCGTACCCTTGCAGCTTCTGGCATACCATATCGCCTTGCTGCGTGGCTGCGATGTGGACAAGCCGCGGAACCTCGCCAAGAGCGTCACCGTGGAATAGCCTCGGCCACGACGGATTCCGCCTCGGCCTCCGCCGCCGAGCGGGCATCCAGATCGGCCAGCCAACGGCGACGCTTGAGCAGGAATACGATCCCGAGGACCTGCAAGAGCAGAAACCACCCGGCCCCGTAGATCAGAAAGCCGTAGTCGGGGTAGCGAGCGGTCACGATGCCGACCAGGAACATCCACAGCCCCGCCAGGCCGAACCGGCGACTGACGAAGCTGGCCAAGGCGGTGAAAGCCATGGAACTCAGAGCTGCCAGGGTCGGCAGAAAGACGAAGACGGGCAGGCCGGTCAGGACGTTGAGCACGGCGATGTTGATGCTCAGGAAGATGAACATGAGCCACAGCCGCTTGTTCATCGGCTCCAGGGGCGATTCCTCGGTCGGTCGGCCAAACCAGGTGACGAGCTTGACCGTGCCGATGGCCAGGAGAATCTGGCCGATCCACAGCACGACGTAAGCCCAGCGGTAGCCCTCCTGAAGCTCCAGCACTTCGACGAAGTAATGCGAGATGGCACAGGCCGCCATCATCTCGACGCCGAGCAGCATGTACATGAGCCAGTGGTTCTCGGCAGCGGCGGTCCGCTCGAACTGTTCGATCATCTCCCGATGGATGGCGGCGTAGCGTTCTTTGAGCGTGGCCGACATGGGATTCTCCTGGCGAACCGCGGCGTCCCGACATTCCCCGTCATCCAAGTATTCCTCCAACCGCGGAGGGACAACGGGGCTGGCTGCCGGTTCCAGGTCAGTGGCGGCTCGGCATAGCCTATCCAGCTTGCCTATTTGATAGGTCCGTGTCCACCTTGTCGGCATCGCGGTGCAGGCGTTAGCATGGGGTTTCAGGGATTTCGCAGCCGGGGAGGGACAAACCGATGGCAGGCGTGGTGCTGAGCGTGATGGCCCATCCGGACGATGCCGAGTTCCTTTGCGCCGGCACCCTGGTGCGTTTGTTGCGCGAACACGGTTGGCAGGTCCACATCGCCAGCATGACGCCGGGAGACTGTGGTTCTGCCGAATTGTCAGCCGACGAGATCAGCCGCATTCGCCGCCAGGAAGGTGCCAATTCGGCAGCCATCATCGGGGGAAAGTATCACTGCCTTGAAGAGCGAGATTTGCTTATCACCTACGGACCAGAGACGTTACGAAAGGTCGTCCATTTGTTGCGCGAAATCAGGCCGACCATCGTGGTGACCCATTCGCCTAGCGATTACATGGTGGACCACGAGATGACAAGCCTGATCACGCGGGCCGCCTGTTTTGGAGCACCGATTCCGAACTTTTTTCCAAGAAACAACTTGCGGCCGATGGATCACGTCCCGCATCTCTATTACGCCGATCCGATCGAGGGCAAGGACATTTTTGGCAAAAATGTTGCGCCGGATTTCTGCGTTGACATCAGCGGCGTGCTGGAGGTCAAGGCCCGGATGCTGGCCGCTCATGCCAGTCAGCGGGACTGGCTTTTGAAGCATCATGGGATGGACAAATACGTTGAGACGATGAAGCAGTGGGCGGCGGAGCGGGGCAAGCAGATCGGGACCGCGGCGGCGGAGGGCTTCCGACAGCACCTTGGCCACGGCTACCCCCAGACGAATTTGTTGCGCGACCTGGTTGGGTAAGTCGGCCTGGAGTGCTGAAACGCATCCGCCCTCGTCATGCGGCCCGGATCAGCGGGGCACGACGAGGGCGGGGGGAATCTTTTTACCTTAGAAGCATTAGCCTCGGCTCAGCACGGCACAACCCGGACGATGAACCCCTGGCAGCGCAATTGTTGCGCGATCAGGTTGGCTTGCCACGGATCGCAATAGACGCCGTAGCAGCTCCAGGTCGAGCAGAAGCAGTCACGGTAGAGGACCCGGTAGTGGACGACCCGGGGTGCAATCAGGCCGGGTGGACGGGGGCCAATCGGGGGAAAGAAGCCGTGGTGGTGATGGCGATGGCCGCCGAAAATCCCGTCCCAGAACGGATTGGCATCAGCGACCGCCGGCAGGCTCAAGCCTGCGAGGGTGACGAGGGCAACCAGGGTGGTGCGGAACATGGTGCACTCCTTTCTTGGCCGGTCAGGCCGTTGCTGCTGTGCGACGTGTCCCGTTCGCACGTCGTTCACTTGGGCAGACGCGGTTGCTCGGGAAACTTGCGCCGTCGGTTGCACCCT
>JANWWR010000079.1 GCA_025055835.1 Gemmatales bacterium
CTCTAACGTCTCGGCATGCTGAGCCGGTGGGAATGGGTTAACAAAAGTCTTATGCAATCTATGGGTCATTAATAGGCGGCGGGTTGCTTTTCACCGGCGGCGCCACATCCGCTGCATGGCGTTTTGCATCTGCTGTTGCCAGTTCCGCTGGAGCTGCTGCTGATAATTCTGCATCTCCTTCATTTCCTTTTCGAAGACCTCGCCCCAGCGCTCGAACTCGCTCAGGCTGATCTTGACGTCCCCGTCGGCGTCCCACGTCTTCAGGAATTCGTCTTCGGGCATGGTCGGCTTCGGTTTCGCGGTCTTGCCCTTGGCCGAGGGCTTTGACGGGGCAGGCTTCTCGGAGTCTTTATCTTCGCTGTTTTCGTCGTCCGATTTGCCCAGTCCCTTCATTGGCGGATCGCCGACCGGCTTGGCTTTCGGGCCGCGAAACGCCTTGGCCAGTTCGTCCCGGTCAAGGAAGCCATCCTTGTTCTTGTCCTTCTGCTCGAAGTAGGTGCGGACGTAGTTGGCAAACTGAGGACTGAGATTGGCCGGCTTGTCGTCCGCTGCCAGACTTTCGCGACCGATGAGGACGGAAACCAAACCAACCACGCCGATCAGCAACACCCAGCGCATCGCGACACCTCTGAAAACCCAATTGGCGGATGATACCTGCGTCATCCTACCCTTTCCTGCGTGTTTCAAGCAAGCAAATTGCGGGGTGTTAGCGCGCGGCGGGTCCAGGCAGCGGGGATCCCAGATGTTCGCGGAAGAAAAGGATCGTTCGCTCCTGAAGGCGGGTGCGCATCTGCGGATCGGTGACGACGTGGGTCTGCCCGGCCAGGGGCAGCACCTCGTGATGTTTGCCCGCGCGAAACAGAGCGTCGGACAGTTTCAGGGCATGGACAAAGTAAACGTTGTCGTCCCGGGTGCCGTGGACGATCAGGAGCGGCCGGGCCAACTTCGGTGCGTAGGTCAGCAACGAGCTTTCCTCGTATCCCTTGGGATTCTCGGAGGGAAGGCCCAGGTAGCGTTCGGTGTAGTGCGTGTCGTAGTCCTGCCAGTCGCAGACGGGAGCACCGGCCACAGCAGCACGGAAAACGTCTGGCCGCTTGAGGACGGCCAGGGCCGCCATGTATCCGCCAAACGACCAGCCGGTGATCCCGACGCGCTCCAGATCGAGTTCCGGCATGACTTGGCCGAGGGCTTTCAGGGCCGTGACCTGATCTTCGAGCGGAATCACGCCGAAACTGCCGCGAAGGACCCGCTCCCAATCACGGCCGCGGCCTGGGGTTCCTCGGCCATCGACGGAAACGACGATGAATCCCTGATCGGCAATCCATTGGGCGGTCAGATATGAACCCATGCTTTCAACCACTCGCTGCACGCCAGGACCGGCGTAAACGTCCACGATCACCGGATAGCGGAGGCGAGGTTGGAATTGCCGCGGTCGAGTGACGGCGCACCAGAACCCGGCGTCGGGACCGATCTTCACGACTTCCGTGGTCGGCACGAAGGGCGGTTCCAGGGCGGTGCTGGGTAGCGGTACGGTCTTGCCATCTTCGATCCGCACGGCGAAGGTGCGGCGCATCGTCTTGGGTCCGCTGAAACTATGGACGTACAGCGAGCCGTCCTTAGAAAACACGGCCGAATGCAGGCCGGTCTGCTGAGTGATTCGGCTGATGTTCCCGTCCCGCAAGGATACGCGGTAGAGGTGCGTCTGGGTCGGATCCTCGCTGCCGCGGAAGTACACGAAGCCGCGCTTCTCATCGACCCCGAGGATTCCTTTGCCCCGGGCGGCGTAGCTGGGCTGATAACCGGCGGACGGCGGAATCAGGAGGCGGACAAGTTTGCCCGAAGCGTCCCGAAGTTCCAGTTGCGGATGGCCTTCCCGTTCGCTGGACCACAAAAAGCCGGAGCCATCTTCAAGCCAATGGGGCACGTCCTGGTCGAGATTGAGCCAGGCGTCGTCTTTCTCGGTCAACAGGGGCGTTGTCTGTCCGGTCGTGGGATCGACGCGCAGCAGGACCATTTCCTGCTGACTGCGGGCCTGGACGAGAATCGTCAGCGGACCGCCTTTGTCCCATTTGACCGTGGCAAGATAGGGATACTTTTCCATGTCCCACGGAATCCAGAGCGGTTCGGGCACCTTGGCTGTGGAGTCCGCTTCTTGTGCGGCAAATCGCTCAGGATCCACGGGCACGATGCCGAGGCGGACCTTGGTGTTGTTCTTTCCCGGGCGGGGATAGTACTGGGTGAAAGCTGAACGGCCTGGACGAAACGGATCGGCTACGGACCACACTTCCACTTCGCGGTTGTCTGCTTCCTCAAACACGATAGAGCGGGAGTCAGGCGACCACCACCAACCCGTGTGCCGGTCCATTTCTTCCTGGGCAACAAATTCGGCCAGGCCGTGCGACACGACTTCGGTCCCGCCCCGGGTGACAGCGACCTCACGCAGGGTAGCCAGGTCAAGCACATAAACGTCGTGATCGAGAACGTAGCCGATGTATTTCCCGTCTGGCGAAAACTTGGGATCCAGCAGGGTGCCCTTGCCGGTGGGCAGGCTCTTGATGCTGCCGTTGTTGCGGTCGAAGACATAGAGTTTGCCGGAGAGGGTGAGTAAAACCAGGCGGCCATCCGGAGAAAGTTGAAAGTTAGCGAATCCGCGCGCCGTGACGCGCATCCGTTCTCGTCGGGCCTTTTCCTCCGGCGACAATTCCTCCTCCGTTCCTTGGAGGACCTGGGCCGGGGTTAAAAGCGACCGTGTCTGGCCAGTTTCCACATTGAGTTCATAGAGGGCGTTTGTCGGTGAGCGCGGCTCGGAGCGGAGGAAAAGGACGGCCGATCCGTCCGGCGTCGGCTGGGTGTTCGTGGGACGCCCCGCCTGGTAGCTGCGGGTCTCCATCAGTTCCTTGAGGAACGACGTGTCCACCGGCAGCTTGGCCGGGGGAAACGGCTCCTGGAGAGCAAACGGCTCGGCGGCGACCCAGGCCCCGAGAAGGCAGACTGCAAAAAACCCCAGCATGCAGACAGCTAACCCACGCAGTCGTTGCATCGAAAACCTCGACTTTTGGGAACGAGAATCCGCTTCCGGTCAGCGTCGCAATTCCCGCAGGCACTGCTGGAACCAGGCGATTAGCGTCTCTTTATCCGGCGGATCGAGGGCAATCAAGCGGTCGAATTCAGCCTGAGCGCGCCGCACGTCACCGATCTTGAGCGCGGAGGAAACCATGATCCGCCGCGTCGCCGTGCTCAGCGGATACAGCCGCAGGGCCGCTTCCCCGGCTTCCAGGGCGGCATATGGATCGTCCAATTCCGAGAACGCCACGGCCAGCGAATGATGAACTCCCCAGCGATGCGGATTCACCGCGGTGGCCCGTCGCCACAAGCGAATCGCCTCAGGATACTCGCCGCGTTGAAAAGCCAGACGAGCGGCTCGCAGAAGCGTCACTTCGCGCTTAGGCTGCGCTTCGAGAATGGCAGCATAAACCGATTGTGCTTCGGATAGCCGATCCGCGGCCCAGTAGGCTATCGCCTCAGCGTCGCGGAGGTCCCAGTCCGTGGGGTCACGCCTGACCGTCGGTCCTACCAGACGCAGCAGCAACTCGGCAGCTTCCCGCCGAGCCGCGGCCGATGGAGGCAAAGCCAAGGTGTTTTCGTGGTCGATCATTTCCGCAACGGCGATGGCGTGATCCCGGATGATGCCGGGATCGTTCTTCGCCATGTGCTTTGCGTGGAAGTGAACTAGCGGCTTGATTCTTCCACGTTCATGCTCGGCGGGCGGCTTGTGCTCTCCCGCCACGGGACGGCGCATGATACGATGGTCCGTCACGGGGACGTGCTGGATCTCCGACTTGGCCGGCGGCATGTGGCAGGCCACGCAGCTGTCGTCGGCCTGCTGCCTGCGGCGCTGGGGCTCGGGCAAGGCACACGGTTTGTCGGCGTGGCAATCGAGGCAGCGTTGGCGATAAAAGGCAGCTCGTTTCTCAACGGGAAGCAATTGATGCGGGTCGTGGCAGGTTGTGCAACTCATTTCACCCGAGCTAGCCTGGTAGCAGCGGCTGGCGTGGAACTGTTCCACGTGGCCGACAAACCGCAAGTTTTGCTCTTCGTCGTGGTGAACGAAGATGCTCAGGAAATCATGCAGAGGAAGACCAGGGCGAAAATCGAAGAGGTTTCTACCACGGCGAACGATCCGCTGTTCCCCTTCCAGATGGCATTGTTCGCAGACGGCGTCTCGCAGCACGGGGCTGAGGTGCTTGGGATTGACGATGGTGAGGTCGATCCCGTCCTTGCGAATCTGCTTTTCGATGTGGAGTCCTCCGGGGCCATGGCAGCGTTCACATCCGATGGCCATGCCGCGAAATAATGGCATCTCATAGCGGTTCAGAGTCCCAGGTATCGGCTCGACCCGGTTGGAGTGGCAGAACAAACACATGCCGACGGCGGGTCGGTCGAAGTGCGGGTTGTTGTTCTCGTAGCCGGGCGACAAGTCCCAGCGGCCTTTCTGTGGATACCAGGTGATCGGCGACTGGAAGACATAACCGCCGTCCATGACAAACAGGAACGACCGCGTTCGTCCCCCGCCGCCAATGGCATAATGCACAGGCTGTCGCTTTTCCCCGGCGACCCTGCCCTCACGGACATGAGCCTCGCTGTGGATCATCTCCCCGTCGCGCTTCTCGACCAGATAACGCAGCGGTCCAGCCTGGAAGGGATTCTTTGCCTCCGCGGTAAACACTTCCCCGAAGTCAACCGAGATCGGCTCGATGGAGCGACCCATCGAATGGCGGGAATACGATTCACAGATTTCCTGATGGCAACTGGAACAGACCTCATCCCCGACGTAGGCGACATCCGGCTTGATGTTCAAAAAGGGGCTATCGGAAGTCAAACGAGGGTCAGGCGGAATTACCACGTCATAGCGGGAGTCGATGAACCAATACCAGCCTCCGAGGACGACGGCGATCAAGGCGGCCGCGGCGATCATGAGGCAGATTCGCAGGTTTGTTCGCTCCGTCCGCGGCGTCATGGATGCCTCTTTGCAACAAGCAGGCTTTTTTCGTTAACAGCGGCCGATGAGGTATCGGTGCGGATCCACTTCTTCTCGGAGGATTCGCAGGGCCTCGTCAGAAGGCGGCGACGTTTCGTCGATCGGATCGGCCCACAGCAATGGAAAGCCGGTCCTTTCTTCTACCTGCTTTCGATCCACGCCAGGATGCAGGCTCAGCACCTTCATACGCTTGCTGGACTCGTCAAAGCCCATCACGGCTAGATCGGTGATGACACGATACGGCCCACAGCCCGGCGGAAGTCCGGCTGCTTCCCGGGCACCGGGACCGCTGAGGTAACCCGGCGTCGTGATGAAATCCACCTTCTCCACGAAGCGGCGACGGTCGTGATTGGTCAGGACGATTACCCGCCAGCACAACGAAGCCAAGTCATTCGCTCCGCCGCTGCCCGGAAACCGCACCTTGGGCCGGGCGTAGTTCTGCCCGATCATCGTCGAGTTGAGATTGCCGAAGGCGTCGATCTGTGCTCCGCCAAGGAAAGCGTAGTCCATCATGCCGCGTTGGCACGTTTCCATGACATCGGCCATCGAGGTGGCCATCAATCCGCGATAGAAGGTGCGGGAATCGCCGACGCTGATCGGCATCGTCGGCAGCAGCGGAGCGACGCCCCCGGCCTCGAAGAAGATCAACAGGTTCGGGGCAGTCGTTCGCTGGGCCAGCATCGCGGCCGCGCAGGGAGCGCCGGTCCCGACGGTGACGCTGCGGCCGTCTTCGAGCATCTGCGCAGCGGCACAGATCATCAGTTCCATCGCGTTGTAGCGGGCGGCGGCCATCGTCTTGCTAGTCTCCGCGGCAACTCATCGCCCCTGATGCAGCAGTAACTCCTGAGCGCGCAACCGGCGCAGTCGCTCCAGTCCTCCGCACCGTTGGAGGTAGTCGTTGAAATCCTTCGGCTCAAACAGGTAATGGTGGAGGAATTGGCGGTACTGCTCCTCGTCCTCTTCCATCTTCAGCCAGAGTTGTAAATGTTCCTCGTCGGAAAAGTACTCGCCGGGCATATTGCCGGGATAACTCCCGAACGGCACCTCGCACACGGCATCGACGCAAAAGAACGGAATCGCCGTCAGGCTCGGTTCCCGGCGGATTTCCTCGTTGGGGATGAGCCGTTCGCAGGTGATGATGACCCGCTTGGCGGCGCGGGCGAGATCGAGATCGGCCACCGTGGTTCCGCGAATGCGGCAATTGCCGAAACGGTCGGCTTCGTGGACATGGATGATGGCAACGTCGGGGTACAACGCAGGCAGGGCGAGCAGGGTTTCTCCCGTGAAGGGACAGGTGATGATCTTAGCCGCGCTGTGGCGGAACGTGTCGGTGCCCAGCATTGAACGACAGGGCAGAAATGGCAGTCCCATCGCCGCGGCCTTGAGGCGAACGGCAAGGGTGTAGTTCGTCCATTCCGTGCATTCGACCGTACCGCTTTCCATGACCCGGCGAGCATGGGGCGACAACCCCCGGGCTTCCAGGCCGACGATGTAGGCGACATCGACCCGAGCCAGGGTCTGGCCTCTCCCCGTGAGATTCCCGGCACACAGGATCTGGAAGTCATGCGTCGCGGTATGTCCGGCGAACGAGAGATTCTGCTTGCGTTGGCGGACGATTTCGTGGACGGCGGCGGTCGGAATGCGGTCGGCCCCGAATCCGCCGATGGCCAGGTAGTCTCCGTCTCGCACCAGATCGCGAACGGCGTCGGCGACGGACATCACTTTGTCACGCAAAGCTCGCGGCTTGGTGCGGAAGAACTCCCGAGCCGCGTTGGCGGAAGGGTCGGAGAACAGTCGGCCGGTAGCGGCAGGAAAGGTCATCGTCGGCCGCCTGTATCCGGTGGTGCTAGAGGGCCTCGTATTCCTTAAGAAGTTGCAGGTAGCGAGGATCGTTGCGGATCGAATCGAGATCGCGATCCTGGCGCATGTAGCGGAAATCCCGATATCCCAGTTCCACGGCCCGACGCAAAGCCCGAATGGCCAGATCGGTCCGGTGGGTCAGAGCGTAGCTGCACGCCAGGTTGTAATGGGCCAAGGGATCGTTGGGACGGAGCCGCACCAAACGTCGGTCAATTTCCAGACCTTCCAGGACGCGCCCCTTGAGCGTCAGGTTGTTGCCCATGACGCGGAGCACGTCCACATAGTCTGGATGCCGAGCCAGGATGCCACCGAAGAACTCCAACTCGAAGTCGATTTGACTCTGTTCCGCCATCTGCTTGAGGGTGCGTTGGCCCTGCTTGGCCGTCCACCCCTTGTTGGCTTCAGGATGCTTGTTTGGAGTGCTCATCGTGCCTCCCGAAGTCACGCAGACCAGATCGCAATCCCCACCTAGTAGAATTATAACGGACCTCGTGCCCCGTGCAATTGCACGACGGAATCATAGATGTTGGCAGGAAAGATCGGATCGTGAAGACCCTCGTTCTCCATTTCCCCGATCCAGCAGCCACCCAGGAATTCGGACGCCGTCTAGGGAGATTGATCTTTTCCGGCGCGGTCGTGGGCCTCACCGGGCAATTGGGAGCGGGCAAAACTTTTCTCGTCCGGGCCGTGGCAGAAGGCTTGGGAGTCCCCGACAGCCGCGTCGTCGGCAGTCCCACCTTTGTTCTCATCCAGGAGTACCAGGGCCGCTTGCCCCTGTATCATTTTGACACCTATCGCCTGAAGACCCCGACCGAATTCGCGGACCTTGGAGTCCATGAGTATTTCGAAGACCGCGGCGTGTGCATGATCGAATGGGCGGAGCGTGTCGCGGAACTCTTGCCGAAAGAACGGCTCGACATCCGGCTGGAAGTAACCGGGGACACCGCTCGCCGAGCGGTCCTGGAAGCGCACGGCCCGGCCTACGAACGGCTTCTCGACCAACTTGCGGAATGACTGCCATCACGGAGGCGGGGGTGGGCCGACAGGCCGGTCGGGAAACGCCGGCGGTTGGGGAGGCGGTATCGGCTGGGGCATGGGTTCCGGCCGCGGTACCCGTCCATCGCCTTCCAAGGGGCGGAAGATGTTGGTGGATTCCTCTTCGATGACCGGCTCCGGCCCCAGCGATGTGCTGCGCATCTCGATGCGGAAGCGGGCATCGCCGGGAGAGAGGGCCTCCACTACCACGCTGTACAGCAGGCTTTGTCCCGGCTGAACGCCGTCGACCGCTGGGAAGCTGATGCGGTTGCCTTCAATTCTCGCTTGCAAATTGCCCGGACCGACGCCGCTGACGATCCGCACGAGCGCTGGAGCGGTCGCCGTGATTGTCACGCCATTGGCCGCCAAGGTGCCCGTATTGGTGACGCTGATTTCGTAGGTCGTCGTCTGCCCGATCTCGACCGGATCGCGGGTGTCCATCGCCTCCAGACGAAGGGCCGGCGCGCCGCGAATTTCCAGGACTGCTTCGGCCCTCTCAGAAATGCCGGGATCTGCCGTGACCACCACGGCATTGACGGTTCGCGCCGTTACTTGCTCGGCCCGAGTCGTGACCTGAAGCCGTTGCGTCTGGCCGGCCTGGAGCGTGCCAAAATTCCAGATCACTTCGTTGCCACTCATCAGACGACCACCGGAACTGGCTTGAACGAAGGAAAGCTCGGGCGGCAGTTGGTCTCGAACGACGACGTTGTTGAGCGGCACCTCCCCGGGATTTGTCACCGTGATGTTGAACTCCACCTGGCTGCGGGCGTACTTGAAGGCCGGTCCGGTCTTCGTGACGGAGATTCGCGCCTGGGTGACTGTCACCGCCGCCTGCGCACTGGCTTGAAGTCCGCCGTCGGCCGTGGCCGTGACTCGGTTCACCAACACACCCGTTCGGCGTGGCGTGAGATTGATCGGGTAGGTGCGGCTCTCTCCTGCTGCCAAGGTGCCGACTTCCAATTGCAGCGGATTGGCTCCGGAAACGTGTTCCAGGCCTTCGTCGAACTGATCCACAAGGACGACGTTGCTGGCCGGTCCGTTACCCGTGTTCGTCACCGTGATCTGAAATGCAACGGGAACGCCGACGACCGCTGTCTCGGGTCCCGTCATCCGAACATCCAGCCCCGGCATCGTGACGTTCACCGCGGCCGAGGCATCGGCCCGCAAGCCTTCGGAGGAAATCGCCGTGACCGTATTGACGACTCGCCCCGGCTGATCGCTGCGGAAGGTTGCTTGCACCACGGCGGAACGTCCCGGTCCCAGCGGGCCGACGGTCCACACAAGCGTCTGTCCTTCCTGGTTGGCCGGCGGTTGAGCGTTCAGGAAGGCGAGGCCTTCGGGGATCACGTCACGGATCGTGACCGCTTCGGTTTCCACTCGGCCGGTGTTGGTGACGGTCATGTTGAACGTGAACGGCTGCCCGAGGCCGACGCTCATGGGACCGGTCTTCGAGATGGCCAGATTGGGAGCGACCCACTCCACCAAAGTTTCCCCTCGGCCGATGATGATGCCCGGTCCGGTCGGACAGCACGGATCGGGGGGCCGGATGATCTCGATTCCGATGCGATTGACGCCCGCGGCGGGAGCCAACTGGACGAGGGCGACCGAGGCGTTGCCTTGGAGATCGGTGATCGCCTCGGCGGTGCGCTGCTGCGTCGGCAGAAAGCCCGCAGGGGGACCGTCGAGCACCGTGTAGCGAACGCGGTAATTGGCCAGCGGCATGCGGTCGGTGTAGCGGAAGACATTCGTGGTGAGCGTGTGCTGAGCGCCCAGACGGGCTGCTCCAGCCGGCGGCAGTGTCCAGCCGGCGTTGATCCAATGCAACGTCACGTCCACCTTGTGCCGGTCCCAGTTGTAGATGCCTGGAGCGTACACGGTCACATGGGTATCGCCTTCGACCGGCGACGAGATCACGCACCAACTCTGGCCAGGACGGACGGTGAAATCGTCGCTGGGGTCGTTGTTCCCTCGATCAAAGGTGTGTTCGTGGTAATCCGTGTAGCTGATGGCGTAGCGGTTATCCACCTTGCCGCCGCGAGATTTCGACCAGCCGCTTTCGTCCACCTCGACGATGTGCCCGACGCCTTCGACCATCCACTCGATGCGTCTTCCCCGGCGAGGTTTGCCTTGAGCATCGTAAACCGTGGCGATGAGCACCTGCTGCGTCCCGACCGGATTACTCATCTCCAGGGGCCGCACTTCCAAGCGGATGGCGTAGGGGTCGAAGTTGGCGTAGTAGCCGAAGCCGGGCGGTTTCGGGTGGGTCTGAAACTGGAGGCTGTTCGGATAGAAATTGTAAGGAAAGTAAACGGGGCTTTGGGCGCAGGCCGGCATGAACGCCAGCACCAGCGCTGCGGGCAACAGCCTCGCCAGAACGCCCCTCATGCGCCTCTCCCCTGCTTCGCTCCGTCCCCCGTTCCGTGCTGTCTTGACGGACGATCACCGTCTATCGTCGGCGCAGTGGGGGGCCTGTATAGGAATTTTTCCTGCCAGTGCAAGGGGATTTGATCGGCTGGGAATTGGTCAAACCGCGAAGACGAGGGAATTTTGCCGGCCGATTGCTTTCCAGCTTCTCCCCGAGCTTATACCACTACTTCGTTGCCCAGCCATCCCACCGGGAGACCCCGCCATGTCGGACCTGCCTTCGCCGACCGCTCCACGACGCTTCACCCTGGTCGTCTGGCTGATCCTTATCATTGCCAGCATCGGCTTCGCTTTCGACATTTACGAACTGTTGATGCTGCCGCTGATATTACGGCCAGCTCTGGAACAACTCGTCGGTGCCAGGCCCGGAACGGAACTGTTCAACACCTGGTTGGCGGTGATGTTCTACGTTCCCGCCTTTGCTGGGGGACTGTTCGGTCTTCTGGGCGGCTATCTTACCGACCGTCTGGGCCGCCGGCGCGTGCTGACCTGGAGCATCATGCTGTACGCTCTGTCGGCTTTCCTAGCCGGATTCTCGACCAACATCTGGATGCTGCTCGTCTTGCGCTGCACGACATTCATCGGCGTCTGCGTCGAGTTCGTGGCAGCGGTGGCGTGGCTGGCGGAACTGTTTCCCGAAATGAGACAGCGGGAACGGGTGCTTGGTTACACCCAGGCCTTCTCCTCCATCGGCGGGTTACTTGTCGCGGTTGCGAACGGCATCGCCGTCCGTCTCTGGGATGCCAACTACCTCGCGCCGCTGGTCCTCCCGGAAAGCCTGGCCGCCATCCTGGGCCAGATTCCCCAGGAATCTCCCAGCGGTGAACCTTACACGATGGCTTGGCGATACACGCTCATGTCCGGCCTGATCCCCGCGCTTCCGCTGGTCGTCATTCGTCCCTTTTTGCCGGAGAGTCCGGTGTGGGAGCAGAAACGAAGAGCAGGCACGCTCAAGCGGCCAAGCTTCCTGGCCGTCTTCGCCCCGGATTTGCGAAAGACCACGATCGTAACCACGCTCATGTTCGCGTGCAGCTACGGTGCGGCCTTCGGTGCCATCCAAATGATTCCGCAGATCGTTCCGGGTTTGTCGGACGTCAAGGAGGCGAATGCTGGCAAACCTGTTCCTCAGCAGAAGTCCTACGAGCAACTGGTGGCTTCGGAGTACACGAAGATTCAGGAGCTTGGCGGATTGACCGGCCGATTTCTGCTCGCTCTCCTGGCTGCACGCATCATTTCCCGCAGACGATTGCTGTGGACGTTCCAGGTTCCTGGGATGTTCCTGGTGCCGTTGTCGTTCGCCATGTTTCTCAACATCGAGAACCGGACCTGGTTCGAGGTGGACCTGACGGGCCTCTACATCGGCAAGCTGCCATTCACGACGGCGTCCATCGCTCTGTTTTTCTGCGGGCTGGTTGTCGTCGCCCAGTTCAGCTTTTGGGGCAACTATTTGCCCCGCGTGTATCCGGTGCATCTGCGCGGCACCGGAGAAAGCGTAGCGGCCAACATCGGTGGTCGCATGATCGGGACGTGCTTCGCCGCCGTGACCAGTTTCCTCGCCTTACAGCCGTTCATCCCCGGTGAGACCGCCCCGCAGAAGGTCGCCTACGCTGCGGCCTTCGTGGCTGCGTTCGTATTCCTCGTCGGCTTCGCCCTCAGCTTCCTGTTACCGGAACCGAAGGAATCTAGTCTTCCGGATTGATCGGCCCAAAAGCGGCGAAGGAGGCGACGGTTTTTCGGAAGTCACTTGCCGTTTGGCTTTCGCACTGTCGGCGCCGGACACGGGAGCAGCTTGACTTCGTTGCCGTTGCTGTCGTGGCAGAGGATTTCCAGGGTTTCAGGATAGAGGGAGCTGCCACCGATGATGGTCACGCTCATCTTGCCGCTTTCTTCCAACTGGGCGATCTCCCGCCGTTTTTTGTTGAGCAGGTAGTGGGCGACCGGCTCAGCGACGCGAATCTGAACCCGAGCGATGTCGCTGCGATGTCCAGCCAGTTGCAGCATCCGCATGACTTCGATGCTCATGCTCTCGACCGTCTTGACCTGTCCGGTGCCGTTGCAGGCAGGGCAATCCTCGAAGACGCTCCGCTTCAACGAGGGACGGATTCGTTGCCGGGTCATCTCGATGATGCCAAAGGCCGATATCTTCAGAATCTTGGTCCTGGCCCGATCGCGCTTGACGGCTTCTCGCAAGGCCCGCTCGACCTCCCGCCGGTGTCGTTCCTCGCGCATGTCGATGAAGTCGTTGACAATCACGCCGCCCAGGTCGCGCAGCCGGAGTTGCCGGGCGATCTCCTTGGCAGCCTGGAGATTGATGCGGTATGCGGTTTCCTCGGCATTGTTGTCAGCCCGAAAGTTGCCGCTGTTGACGTCGATGGCGACCAGAGCCTCGGTCTGGTCGATGACCAACGATCCGCCGTTGGGCAAAGGAACGCGCCGCTGGTGAATCCGCTGGATTTCTTCCTCAATGCCATAGCGGTGGAAGAGCGGTTCGCTGTCCGTGTAAAGCTGGATGCGGTTGGCGTACCGCGGCATGACGATTTGAAGGAACTCCTTGGCATGCTCGTAAGCACGCGGCTCATCCACCCAGATGGTTTCGATCTCGCTGGTGAACACGTCGCGGATAGTCCGCGTGATCATGTCGCTTTCCTGATAGATCGAAGCCGGAGCACGCAGTTTTTTGATTCGACGGACAACCACTTTCCAGAGCCGAGTCAGATAAGCCAGATCACGCTGGAGCTCCTTTTTGGTTCGGTCCAGACCCGCGGTGCGGATGATGAAGCCGAGTCCCTTGGGCGGCTGAAGTTCGCTGAGGATTTCTCGCAGTTTTCGGCGCTGCTCCTCATCCACGATCTTGCGGGAGACGCCGATGCGATTCAGACCGGGCATGAGGACCAGGTAGCGGCCCGGGATGCTGATGTAGGTGGAAAGCGTCGGCCCCTTCGTGCCGATACCTTCCTTGATGACCTGGACGAGCACTTCCTGACCGCGGCGGAAGATATCTTGAATAGGAGGTTTGGCCCGGAAGTTGTTGGCCCGTCCTCCGGAACGTCGGCCCCGCGTCCTGGCCCGGCCTGGCCGCGGCAATGCCTCCCCTTCCTCGACGGCGGCGTGAGCTTCCATGACGTCGGCCCGGTCGTCGGCTTCCTCCACGGCCCCGACGGGTTCCTGAAGAGCGGTGTCCTCCCGACTCAGAAAATTGGCGGACTTAGCTGCTTCTGACGGGGTTGTCGTGATCGAGCCGCTGTCGCCGGCCAGTTCCTTTTCTGAACGGGCCTCTTCCCGGCGCGTAGCGGGGCGAGAGGAATTCTGACCTTTTCGGTTTTCTGTGGAACGCCGGCTATCGTGGTCAGAGGTGCGGCGAAAGGAAGTCGGCAAGCTGGGCGGGCCTTCGTCTCCGAAGGTGTCCGCAGGCCCCTCCGCGTCAAGACGCTCCAAGGGTTCGTCTTCAGCAAAAGGCTCCGAGGCTTCGAGCGGCTGCTGCGAGGACTCGGCTGAATCCGAGTGTTTTTGCTCCGTGGAAACGGAAGCGGTCTCCGCGGCGGAGTCGTCGTCCTCCATTGCGGAGAGCTCCTCCTCTTGAATCAGCCGCACATCTGGCAGGTTGAGGATGTCCGGCAACTGGTCGCCACGCCCACCGTTTCTCCCTTCGCGATTGCGGTAGTACTGGGGATCGACGTCGGAGACATGGAGGAAACCATTGCGGCCGACGCCGAAATCGACAAAGGCCGCCTGAATGCTCGGTTCGATGTTGACAATGCGGCCCTTGTAAATATTGCCGACGTAGCTTTCATGGCTGGTCCGCTCGACATACAACTCTTCCAGCACGCCGTCCTCGACAATGGCGATGCGGCATTCCTCCGGCTGGAGGACGTTGATCAGCATTTCCTTCTTCATGCACTTCCTTTCTGCGGTTGTAAGCTCTCCAGGCAGCCGCTGTTTTCTTCGATGATGGGAGGCTCGGCGGTGGCAGTCTCTCCGGTCTGCTCCGCCGAAGTTTTTAGTTCATCGGCAAGCACAAGGCGGGTCCGTTCCAGGATGCCCCCGTCGAGCAGCACGCCGTCGAGATTCAAGGCGGCCAGAACTTCCTCAGCCCGGGCGCTGCCCGTGGGAGTGACGCGGAGCGTCATGGACAACGCGTCTTGGTCCAGGCGCAAATCCACGATGAACGGTCGGATGTCCACCCGCTTCGGTTGAGGACGCTTGCGTTCGATGATCCATTCCGTGGCATCGAGCAGCTGGGCAAGCCGCTGTGACACTCCTTCGACCTGATCTGGACTCAAAGCCAGCCGATAAGACGCCTCAACCACCTGCCCGGTAGTCTTCCGCGGAATGAGTTGGACGGAGAGAATCTGCATGCCGGGCAAGGCCTGAGCGGCGAGACGTTCACGGATCGCCTCGGGGTCGAGCGGTTCGCGGAACTCGATCTCGGCGATTTCCTGCCAGCCCACGACACCCAGCGCCAACGCGCTGGGGAACTGCATCCGCGGCTTGGGATGGAAACCCTCGGTGAAGGCTATGGGCAGATTGGCGCGACGAAGCATCCGCTCCATGAGCCGCATCAGATCATGATGGCTCAGGAAACGCAGATCGCCCGCCTTGGTAAACCGGACTCTGTATTTCGTCATGGTCCATCCGTGACCGGGATAGCCGGCCGGGACGCGCTCGCGCATGGGAAGCGCTGTCCAACCGAGGCCCGATGGGACGGAGGGCAGGGGAAGCACCCTGGCCACCGGGTCTGACGGCCGGGTCACGGAACCGACCTGAGAGGCGGCTCGCCCGGGGCGAAGCTGAACGCCGAAACGGAAGCAGGCTTCCGCCCAGCCGCGCCGTGCAAGCGGACCCTCAATTCGGTCCAACCGTATTGTAACGACCCGATTGAAGAAATGCAGCAGCACTTTGCCCGAAGGCCCATGGGCGACTTCGTGGATGTCACAACGCTTCGGGCAGGAAGCGTCGGGCCTTCTCTCGGAGGAAATTGGTAATGTTGCGGGCGGTGTCCATGCGCATGACCTGTTCGGCGACTTCCGTGGCCTCTTTCATTTCAATGGAACGAATGAGCTTCTTGATCTCAGGGATGTTGTGCGGCGTGGCGCTCAACTGCCGCACACCCATGCCGAGCAGGAGCAGCGTGTAGATCGGATCGCCGCTCATTTCCCCGCAGACCGTCACGGGGATGTTGGCGTTCTTGGCCGCCTTGAGCACCAGGTCGATGAGGCGGAGGACCGCGGGATCCGCGGCATTGTACAGCGAGGCGACATTTTCATTGGTTCGGTCGGCGGCCAGGGTGTATTGGATCAGGTCGTTGGTGCCAAGCGAGAAGAAGTCCACTTCGGTCGCCAGCCGGTCAGCCATGATGGCGGCGGACGGCACCTCGATCATGGTGCCGATGGGCAGTTTGCGGTTGAACGGGATGCCTTCGTCTTCCAGATCGTCCATGACGTCGGCCAGGATCATCTTGCTCTGCCGTAGCTCCAACAACGTGCTGATCATCGGAAACATGATCCGCACGTCTCCCAAAGCGCTGGCCCGGAGGATGGCCCGCATCTGCGTCTTGAACAGTTTCAGGTTGCGAAGACACAAGCGGATGCTCCGGACACCCAGAAAAGGATTGCGTTCCTGGCTGTGCGGATCGGTGACGGAGGAGAACTTGTCCGCGCCCAGGTCCAGCGTGCGAATGACGACCGGCTTGCCGGGCATCTGCTTGACCACATGAGAATACGCCTGGAAGTGCTCCTCCTCGGTGGGATCCTCTTTTCGGCCCAGATAGAGGAACTCGGTGCGATACAGTCCGACTCCGCTGGCCCCCCGTTCCAGACAGGCGGCGGCTTCCTCGGGAAACTCGATGTTTCCCAGCAGGGTGATCTCCACTCCGTCCTTGGTGACGGCGGGCAGGTCGCGCAGTTCAGCCAGCTCTTCCTCGAAGTGGACGAAGGTGCGACGGGCCTCCTCGTAGTGTTCCAACGTATCGACGTCAGGATCCAGAATGAGAAGCCCTTTGTTGCCGTCCACGATCACCTGGTCGCTGCCGGAAACCTCCGTGAGGAACCGGCCGACGCCGACCACGGCAGGAATTCCGAGCACGCCGGCCATGATGGCCGTGTGGCTGGTCTTGCCGCCCACCTCAGTAGCAAAGGCAAGAACGTACTGCTTATCCAGTTCGGCGGTTTCGCTGGGTGTCAGATCGTGGGCCAGAAGGATGACCGGCTGCTTGAGCTTATGCAGCTGCTCTTGCCTCCTGCCGAGCAGGTATTTGAGAATGCGGCGTTCCAGGTCGAAGATGTCGGCGGCGCGGGCGGAGAGGTAAGCCTGGTTGAGGCTTTCAAGCATCTTGGCCCGACGTCGCATGACCCGGCTGACGGCGTATTCAGCCGTAAAACCCTGGTCGCGGATGAGGGATTCGATCTCCGTCCGCAGGCCGGGGTCTTCGATCATCAGGGCATGGGCCTGGAAGATGCCGCCGTACTGCTCCCCGATCTTCTCGCTGACGATGCGTTGGTTTTCGCGGGCCTCGTCGGCAGCGAGCTTCAGCGCGGTGCGCAGGCGGGTGATTTCGTCGGGATAGCTGCCCGGCTCGATGAAGCGTTGGGGAATGCGATACAGTTCGGTGTCCAGCACGAGGGCTGGTCCGATAGCGACGCCGGGCGAAACAGCTATGCCGCGTTTAATCTCCATCGTCGCACTAGGGCAGGGCGAGTTGCGGTCCGCACGTCAAGCCGTCGAAGTCGCCGCTTGGGATCCCGAGGGGAAACATTATCCTTTCTTGGGTACCGGCGTCGGCGGCACCGGAGCGGGCGGTTCTTCGGCCCCGAGGATGGCCGAAAGGACCTCAACCGCCTCGGCGGCATCCGGCCCTCGGACTTCGAGGATCACCTCGCTGCCGAAGTCGGCCAGGAGCATCAGCAGACTGAGGATGTCCCGAGCGTTGCCACGCCGGTCGCCGTGAATGACCGTGGCCTGGGACTGGAAGCGTCGGGCCGCCTCGGCCAGAGCGGCAGCGGGCCGCATGTGGAATCCTTGCGGATTGCGGATGACAATCTTGCGGCGGTAAGTGTCGCTGGCCATGGTCGAAGTTCCCGGGGCCGCGGCCGATGCGGTGTCACCGAGTCCGGTCGTCCGTGCGGTGAGGTTCGGCTCTGCGTTCATGGCTTTTGCATCCTTACCGTGATGAGGCACCCGGTGTTCCGAACCTGCGGCGGCAGCGCGGTGGCGGAGCATCCGCCTAGGCAAATGCCGACCGGGCTTGCCGCCCACCGACGGTCCCGCGTTAACGCCGTACCGTCTGATCAACCTCTTGCAACAGTTCCCAGATGGCTTCGCGCGTCTTGGCCTGCCGCAAGAACCGGCAGAACAGGTCGTCGCGGAGATGCGTGGCCACATTGTCCAAGGCCCGCAGATGCTCCATCGGCCGATCCTGCGGCGAGATCAGCAGCACGAAGATATGGACCGGCTGACTGTCCAGGCTGTCGAAGGGCACTCCCGCCTCGGAAAGGGCGATGGTGCCCACCAGCCGATCCACGCCTTCATGCTTGGTATGCGGGATGGCGACCCCCCGGCCGATGCCGGTCGTCGCCAATTGTTCCCGCTTCAGGATCGCTTTGACGATGCTCTCCTCCTCGGAGGCTTTGATATGGCCCGCGGCCCGAAGGCTCGCCACCATTTCCCGGATGGCTTCTTCCTTGGTGGCGGCGTGAAGCGACGGCAGCACGGCCTCCCGGACCACGAAATCCGACATGCGCATGCCTCGTCTCCCTTCCAGCGAGTCCACCGGACGCGAGGGGGCGGTTCCCACCGTGCTGCTCATGGAGTCTCCTCGTTGGCTGGGGCGGTCCCCGTCGATTCCCGAGCCGGCTCGCCCGCCTTCGGCGTCTCTCCCATCGGAGGAGTGCGGCGGTGGTCCTGGACGCGCTCTTTATATTTGCGGATTTGCTTTTCCACCTTGGCGATGGCCAGATCCGTCGCCGCCCGGATGTCTCCGTTGCTTTCGCGTGCCACAAAGTCGTGCTTGTGCTCCGCCGAGACCAGGAACTCCACCGTCTTGGCATCCCCCTCCAGGTCCACCGTCACCTCGATGCTCGTCAGGCGGTCAAAGAAGTGGAGCAACTTCTGGGCTTTCTCCATGATGAACTGCTTGGTTTCATCACGCAGGTGCCCATGCCGGGCGGAGATTTTGATTTGCACGGAGCAGGCTCCTCTGTCAATTCGGGCAGGGATCGGAAAATTTGCCCATTTTCCCGACGTTTTCTGGCATCTCCATTCGCCACAGAGCGCGGAGATGACGCCCTGCGGTCTTGGAGTCCGGCGGTAATTCTAAAACGGGCAATAAGTTTGGTCAACCGAACCGAAACCGGCATTCCACCGCATGCCGCCACTTGAGCCAAATACTTTAGGGTTTCCCCAACGAGTTTCCGCAAGCCGTAAAGTCGTGGCCCGCTTTTGCCGATAAAGTCGTTACAGTTTGCCGTCGCAGGGGTGATTGACAGAGCGACGGCGACGCAACCACGGGGGCAGAGACAGAGGGGGACCGTCATGGGAAGCGGTGCTGCGGCCATCGTCTGCTTGGCGCTGCTGGCTGCTGGACAAGGATCGGCTGGGGACGTCACCTACATGAACGAGCGGGAATTCCAGATTCCCATCACACTTCCCGAGGATCCCGCGTTTCTCGCTGAAATCGAGCAGCTTTTCCTCTACGTTTCGACCGACGAGGGAAAGACGTGGCGGCAGGAAGCCGTCGCTTCGCCGCGGGACAAATACTTTCCGTTTTATGCCCGACAGGACGGCAGCTACTGGTTCGGCGTCAGCGTCCAGGACAAGATGAAACGGACCTTCCCGCCGGACATCACAGCAGTGCCGCCGGCTCTCAAGGTGGTCGTGGACACCCGGCGACCGGTCGTCAAGTTCTTGAGTACGGAACGAGTCGGCGAACAGGTTTCCGTCTCCTGGGACGTCCGCGACGAAAACCTCGACCTGAGCACCTGCCAACTCGAGTACACCACCCAAGGCTCGCCGACCTGGCAGACGGTTTCGCTGCCTTCGGCCTCTGTGACGGGCAAAAAAACCTGGAGTGTCGGCACGACAGGGCCCGTGACCGTCCGGATGACGGTCCACGATCACGCAGGGAACGTCGGCTCGGCGACGGCCGAAATTCCCGCCGACACCTCCGCGGTAGCCAGCCTGAGCAGCGGTCCTCCGGCTCCACAGCCGCCAAGTCTGGGAAGTCGGCCAGCCGGTTCGCCGGTGGATAATCCGTTCCCGATGACTTCGTGGCAAACGCAGCCCCTGCCTCCCGGGCCGCCGCCACCTCCCTCGAGGGAAGTCGCCAGTAATGCTCCGGCGGAAACCCTGCCCCGGAGCAGCCGAGCGACGCCGTCCGCACCTGCGGAAGAAGCCGTGATGCCGCGGGTCATCGCCAGCACCAAGGCCCCGTCAGCACCGGCCGCCTGGACTGCTGCCCCGTCCATCACGCCGGCCTCGGTTCCGCCACCTGTCTCACCTCGGCCCGGTAACAAGACGGGCATGCCAATGCTGCAGTACACCAATCAGCTACAGGTGGATTTGAACTACGAGGCCAAGGCCGGTCCTTCAGGTGTCGGCGAGGTGCAGTTGTGGATCACCCAGGATGATGGCCGGACCTGGCGACGCTTTGCCGACGATCCCGATCTGGAGCCGCCGCTCACCGTGGAACTGCCCGGCGAAGGCACCTACGGGTTTACGCTCATCATCCGCAGCAAGGGCGGCATCTACAAACACAACAAGCAGGCACCACTGCCGGGCGACATGCCAGAGTTGCGCGTCGAGGTGGATACCACCGCTCCCGAAGCTGAACTCTACGCCGTCGAGGCTGATCCACGCCGCAAGGACACGCTCTTCCTCCAGTGGAAGGCCACGGACAAAAACCTCGGTGCACGTCCGGTCACCTTGAAATGGGCAGAACGGCTCGGCGGAGAATGGCACGATATCGCCTCCGACCTGCCCAACACTGGCCGCTACGAGTGGCTCATGCCCAGCAACCTGCCGTACCGCATCTACCTGCGGCTCGAGGTCCGCGACCTGGCCGGGAATGTCAGCGTAGCTGAAACGGACCAGCCGGTGCTGGTGGACCTCGTCGAGCCGGACGGCGGCCTGATCGGCATCATGCCTTCCACGAACCGTAAGCCGTGAGGTTTTGGCCTGCCCGGAGAGCAGGAGCAATCGGCCAAGGTACACGGTCAACTGATCCGAACCAGGTCCAGGAACCCGGCTGCGCTTCGTGGACCCTTTTTGTCTGGAAATCGCGAATCGGATCTGGCATCATGCGGCAACGGTATGATTGAAAGCCGGATCGCGCGCTGGTTCGCACCATGAATCCGTGGCTTCTCCTGGCCGACTGCGTGGCCCTTTTTCACGCCGGATATGTTCTCTTCGTCGTTGTTGGCATCGTGCTTATTTGTGTCGGCGGACTGGCGGGCTGGAAGTGCGTCAGCAATTTCTGGTTTCGCTTCCTCCATCTCCTGGCAATCTGCGTCGTCGGAATGGAGGCGATGCTTGGCTTGTCATGCCCGCTGACCCTGCTGGAGAACGTGCTACGTATCCAGGGCGGTCAGATCGGTTACAGCAGCAGCTTCCTCGGGTATTGGGTGGCTCAACTTCTCTACCCGGAGTTGCTACCGGACTGGCTGTTTGATGTCGGCCATGTCACGACAGCCCTCTTGGTTTCCGCCCTTTGGTTCGTGGTGCCACCCCGCCGCTGCGTTGCCTCGTGAAGCGGTGGAGGACTTTTCTTTCCCGGCAGATTGTCCGGTAGCATTCCTTCACGTCGAGTTCCCGGAACCTTTATCATCTGTTGGACCTGCACCAGGAAGCGTTTAGAATAGGGCGGTCCTGTCGGAGAGCGGCGTTGCCCGGAGCGACGAATTCAGCGATTCCAGGCCTTCGTCGGCAGACATCATCGCACCGGGAACGCTGGCAGGGTAAGAGGAAACCCGGTCCTTGCGAGGTGTACACATGCCGGAGACAGCCAAACAGGTGACGGTGTACCTGGAAAACAAGCCCGGCCGACTGGCCACGGTCTGCACCGCGCTGTCGGATCAGAAAGTCAACATTACTGCCGTGACCGTCGGCGAGAGTCGGGACCGCAGCGTACTTCGCATGGTTACGGACGATCTGCCGAAGACCCGTCAGGTGCTCAAGCAACTCAATGTTCCGTTCGAGGAGCAGGACGTGGTGCTGGTGGAGATGCGTAACCAGCCCGGAGCCTTGGCCCACGTCTGCGAATTGCTGGCGGGAGAACACATCAACATCGACTACGCTTATTGCAGCGCCGGTACTCGCAATGGCAAGACCATCGGCATCTTCAAGGTTTCCAATTTGCCCAAATGTCTCAAAGTCCTGGCCGAGACGCCGGGAACTCGTCTGAAGCGGGAGGCGCACGGCGGCCGCGGCTGGGTCCGTGGAACGAAAGGTCGACCGGTTCCCAAAGGCGAGGCTTGAAACGGCTACTCTTCCAGGTCTCGCTCGGTGAGCACGCCATAGCCCTGGGACTGAAGCGTGGCGATGGCAGTTTCCAGATCGTCGATGTGGATCGCCAAGGCGGGGATGTTCCGCGGCGGAAGCATGAGCGGATAGGCGTAATGGATGTTCAATTCCGCTGCCAGGAGGGTTTGACAGATCACCGAAAGCGGTTGGGAGACCTCCGGCAGTTGGACCACCAGCAGATCGCTCTCGATCACGGGAAGCCTGCTGAGCTCAAAGATTTCCTTGGCCCGTTCCGGGTTGCGGAGGATCAGCCGGATCACGGCGCAATCGGCGTTCTCGACGACCGTCATGGCCACGATGCGGTTGTTGGACGCCTCGAATTTTCGCACCAGGTCGAGCAGAACACCGACGCGGTTCTCGAGGAAAACGCTGAACTGTCGGACGCTTGGCCAGTCTCGTCCCCGGGCCGTGCTGAATCCGATCTCCGCTTCGCCTCCGTAGCTCATCTACGCGATCCTTGACTCCCTGCGGTTTCGATATCGGGGTACTTCCGGGCAGCTGAGTACCAGAGAGGTCGCTTCATCCTAAGCCAGGCTCTTGCACTGGTCAATTGTTTCCGGCCTTCTCGGAGCATCGGCACGCAACGCAGGCCGGAAATCGTAATAGGTGGTGTTGCGAGGCCAAGCTCTCTCAGTCGCTGACGCACCTCCTGACTTTGGGAAATCATCTTCACGCTGAAAAACACGATCACTCAGGCCGACAATCCGGCAGCGACACTCCGCAGGCGCTTGCATCCAAGTCATCTTGCAGCGGATAATGCCGACATGAAGAGTACCCTGGTGTGGATCACGACGCTGCTTGCCCTTGGGCTCCTGGCACTGCACGGTGCCGAACCGAACGGACACGAAGCGGACCGTATTTCTGAGTCCTGCGTAACTCTGCGAGGTGAAATACGACTCGCCGAGGCCCTTTCCAAGTTGACTGCCACTGGCAACCCAGTGGTTGATCTACGACCGCGGTTGGGACAGGAAGTCAGCGATCCCCTGCTGCGTCTTGACCTCTCCGATGCCCCCTTCTGGCAGGCGGCTGACGCGATTGCCGCTCAGGCTCAGCTTCGCTTGACGCCGCACATGGACCGGGGCAGTGGGCTGCCAGCGTTGGGAATCCAAGCGCTGTCAAATGAAGGAATCCCATCGCTGATTCCGACGGCGTATGTCGGCCCGTTCCGAATCCGCTTGAAACGGATGACCGCGACCCGAGACTTGGCGGAACCGCTGGCGGATAAGCTGGTGTGTATCCTAGAACTAGCCGCTGAACCGCGTCTCGAGCCGATCCTGCTCCGCCACGAGAAAGATTGCATCGGTTATGGCTTTTCCAACAAGAGGGGTAAGGCCAGCTTGTCGGCGGGCACGGGGGTCATCCCATGGTTGGGACAAGCCTCCCTGGAAATTCCGGTCTCACTGCCTCTGCCGCCGCGAGCCGATCCCGTTCTGACGGAGTTAAAGGGGAGCTTCAAAGTACTTATTCCAACCGGAAAGGTGACGTTTCGGCTGGACGGACCGAAAGCCGGTTTGGAAGAGAATCGCGACGGGATTTCCCTGCAAATCCTCGGAGTCACTTTCAGTCCGTCCGGTACGCAGTGTCGGGTGCAACTCAGGTTGCGATACCCGGAAGGCTCTTTGGCACTGGAGAGCCACCAGACCTGGGCCTTTGAGCGGAACCGCCTGGAACTTCGCCACCGCCAGACCGGGACGCTTCTGCGACCAGCCGGGACGGAGATCGGCATCGACGAAGGCCGCGAGGTGCGCATTACCTACACCTTTCGAGATCTGCCCGAATCCCGGCTCGTTGACTACGAGCTGCTGTATCAGACGTTCAGCCCGCCCACGCTCTACCCGCTGGAATTCTCTCTTCGGGATTTGCCCTTGCCTTGAGGGGTCCCGTGCAAACCTCCCCAGGAGACGGTTCGGGATGCAAGATTTCGACCTTTCGAGTATCGTAAGAAAAGGACGTTGACCGAGCTTCGGGAGAAGGAGTTGACCGATGCCGTCCGATGCCGTTGAGAGACCGGAAGCACCCTCGACCTCCGACGCCTCGTCAGTGGGGCCGCGACGCTGGGTGAAAGTGGTCGTCTCGCTCCTTATCTGCGCCCACTGGTTCGCTATCTGCACGGCCGTTCTGGCGGCGGGAACACCCCAGTTTCCGCCACCGCTTCCCGCAGTTTACGCCCGGCTTTATGTGACCCAGCCTTACCTGAACTTCCTGTTCCTGACGAACCCTTACCGCTTCTACGCTCCGAACCCCGGACCAGCCAACCTGATCTGGTTTCGGATCGAGTACGCCGATGGGAGCGTTCGCTGGCTGGAAGTGCCCGACCGCCGGAACTGGCGTCTGCGAATGCCCTACCAGCGGCATCTTTGCGTCGCTCTGCTCTTCGATCAAATGGGTGAGTCGGTCAGTCCGGAGGACCCGACGGTGCGTCGGTTAAGTGCCCAGGGCCGAGTCGCGGCTTCGTCTTTTGCACGGTATGTCGCTCGCAAATACGCCCGTCAGGATGAAAACGGGCAGCCGATCCCCGTGGCGCGGGTGACCATCTATACGGTCATGCACAGCGTCCTGGAACCGCACATGGTCCAGAAGGGCTGGGACATCAACGACCTGCGGTTGTACACGCCGTTTTACATCGGCACCTTCGGACCGGACGGCGTGCAACTGGACAAGGGCACCGAGTTCATGGAATATCGCGTCATCTCCGACTTGGCAGCTCACATCCTGGCGACGGACATCTACCCGGAGTTCCGGAAGCATCCGGATCGGGATCGCAGCGAGATTCTGGAGGAGCTAGGCATTCCTCGGCCGATCCGGGCCTTGTTCTACCGCTTTCCGGAACTGCTTCGCCAAGACGACATGGATCGCCCGAATCTTAAAGAAGTCATTGAACAGCTCTTCGGGACAGAGGACTTTCCGAAGGATCGCCAAACCCCGACAAGGACGTGACCTTTTGCCCCGGGAGAGGACTGCATGTCAACCATCTTGCGAGCCGTCTGGAATTACGTTCGCAACCTGGGCCGTGATATCGTCCAGGGATGGAACTACTTCTGGTTCCAACCAATTGATCCCGTCCCCTTGGCGTTCGTCCGACTGCTGACGGGGACTCTGGTCTTCTACATCTACGCCAGCACGTTCGGCGAGACGCTCAATCTCATCGGCCCCGAAGCCTGGATCGATCAGCAGGCGATCCAGGAGATTCGCGCGATTCACGAAGAGATGCAGACGCCGTTTGAGCGGCAGAGCAACCGTTCCTACGCCCAGTCCATCTGGTTCTATGTGCAGGAACCATGGCTGGTGCTGACCCTACAGGGAATCTTTCTTCTGGCGTCCCTGTGCTTCGCGGTGGGCTTGTTTTCCCGCGTCTCGAACCTGGTCGTGTGGCTGGGTCATTTGAGCTTCGTCCATCGCGGCTACATGGCATGGTTCGGCATGGACAGCGTGTTGAGCATGCTGCTCCTGTATCAGCTGATCGGACCAACAGGTGCCACCCTTTCCATCGACCGACTGATCGAGCGTTACCGGCTGGCTCGCCGGGCCTTGGCAAGCAAGGGACGGATCGGTCCCGAAGACCTGGCGTTAAAGCCGAGTTGGACGGCCAATCTCTCGCTGCGGATGATCCAACTGCACATGGGCATCATCTATCTGTTCGCCGGCCTGGCGAAGCTGCAAGGGGACCGCTGGTGGTACGGATCAGCGGCGTGGTACACCATGGTGGTGCCGGAACTGGAACTGTTCTCGATGCGTTGGCTGGCCAACACGCCACCCTGGCTGTACGTCACGCTGGTCTTCGCCGCGACCTACTACACGCTCATCTTCGAGATCGCGTTCATCTTCCTGGTCTGGAACCGGAAACTGCGGCCGCTGATGTTGTTGGGAGCGGTGGCTCTGCACGCGGGGATCGGCCTGTTTATGGGGCTGATGGGTTTCGGGGTCGCCATGCTGACGGGCTGTGCGGCGTTCCTAAGCCCTGAAGGACTGCGGTGGTTCCTGGCGGCCCTGTTCTCTGGCAAGGAAAAGTTGCGAATGAGCTACGACCGCCGAGATCCGAATGCCCTTCGGGCCGTCGCCCTGGCTGCTGCCGCTGATCCCTTCGGACAAGTGACCCTGGCTCCATCGACCGAGCGTGGCGTTCAGGTAGCGACGGAGGACGGCAAGGTGCACGCTGGCACTGCGGCGTTCTGGCGGTTGTTTTCGGCGTTGCGATGCTTTCCTCTTGTTTCCGTCGCCGCCATCGGAGCGTTTCCCTCCGCCAATCCGGAATCGGTACCGCAGACCGTTGCCAGGTCGTAAAACCTTCCTTGAATCAGACCCGGCTTGGATTCCGCAGCAAGAGATCGGACCGTGTTGGAACTCTCTGGTGTTCCCATCGAGGATACGTTTGCCGAAGCCTTCCCGATGACTGCGGCTCGGCTAGTTATCACCGCCGTGAATTCGCATTGGGCACAAGTCGCCGCCCATGCCGCGGTCGGCTATGCTGCCTCGGTGATCGGCTGCGATGCCGAGGCTGGCATTGAGCGGGAACTGAATTCGGAGGAAACGCCCGATGGCCGACCGGGAGTTTCCATCCTCCTGTTTGCTTTCAACCGGGAGGCTTTGCAGAAGGCGGTGGTCAATCGCGTCGGCCAGTGCATTTTGACGAGCGCCACGTCAGCGTGTTACAACGGCCTGCCGCTGGTGCCGGACAAGAACATCCGTGTCGGCGGAAATCTCCGATTCTTTGGCGACGGCTGGCAGTTCAGCAAGCTGTTGGAAGGGCGACGCTATTGGCGTGTGCCCGTGATGGATGGCGAGTTCTTGTGCGAAGACTGGTTCGGCACGGTGAAGGGCGTCGCCGGAGGAAACTTCCTGATTCTCGGCGATTCGCAGTGGGCTGCCCTGGCCGCTGCCGAGGCCGCCGTCGAGGCCATGCGGGGACTGCCCGGCATCATTCTGCCTTTTCCCGGAGGCATCGTTCGCAGCGGGAGCAAGGTTGGCAGCCGGTATAAGAAGCTGCGCGCCAGCACCAATGATGCATTCTGTCCGACGCTCCGGGGCGTGGTGAAATCGTCCCTGCCAGGCGAGGCCCAGGCGGTGTACGAGATCGTCATTGACGGGTTAAGTCTGGAGGTTGTCGAAGAGGCCATGCGCAGGGGCATCCGGGCCGCCTGTCGGCCCGGTGTGGTAAGAATCTCGGCGGGGAACTACGGCGGCAACCTCGGCCCCTTCCACATCCACTTGCACAAGGTGTTGGCTTCAGCGTAAGCGCTCGGTCAGATAGGCGGCCAGTGCCTCCCGCCACGGCCGCAATTTGGGAGTGTCCTTGTACTCCGAAACCAGGACGCTGTAGGTCGGCCGAGGGGCCGCCGCGCCGTAGCTGGCCGAGTCGGTTGGCGACAGGTTTGCCGTCACCGCGGCGATCTCGAAGATCGCCCGAGCAAATTCGTACCAAGAGCACTGGCCGCTGTTGGTGAGATGACGAAGCCCTCGGACGCCGTCCTGGATCATACGCAGGCAAGCGTCGGCCACGTCCGCTGCCGCCGTAGGCGTCAATACCTGGTCGTTGACCACCCGAATCGGCTTCCCCTCCCCGGCCAGCCGGAGCATCGTTTCCACGAAGTTGGTGCCCTTCCCACCCGATCCCCAGCGACCGTACAGCCCGCAGGTGCGGATGACTAGATGCTGCGGGGCCATCGAACGGATGAAGAATTCACCGGCCAATTTACTTGTGCCATAGACACTGATCGGTCCCGGAGCATCGGATTCGCGGTAGGGAATAGCTCGATTGGCGTCCAGACCGAAGACGTAATCCGTGCTGAAATGGACCAGCAGGAAGCCCATTTGCCGAGCCAAATCTGCCAATGTCCGGGGCGCGAAAGCATTGACGGCAAAAGCGGCTTGTGGTTCGCTCTCGGCCCGGTCCACGAAGTTATAAGCGGCGCAGTTGATGACGATGCTCGGCTTCAGCCGATGTATCACCTGACTGAGACTTTCGGCGTCGGTCAGGTCGGCGTCTTTCCGTGTCCATGGGGTGACATCGCCATCCAGGCGGGCCAGGATTTCGCGACCCAGTTGCCCAGCGGAGCCAAGAACCGCGATCTTTCCGTCAAGCCTGTACCGATAGTGAACAGCGTCGGACATCGGACATCCTTTCACGGTCCCCCGTGCGTAAGCCGTTTCAGCAGCCCCAGCGGGAAAACAGTTGGTGCGGCACGCCGAGTTGGTCGCAGATGCGTCCCACGATGAAATCAATCATGTCCCCGATGCTCGTGGGCCGAGTGTAAAAGGCAGGCATGGCCGGAAGAACGACGGCCCCGGCCTCGGCACACAGCATCAGATTGCGAAGTTGAACCAGACCCAGGGGCGTTTCCCGCGGCACGAGGATGAGCTTGCGGCGCTCCTTCAGATGCACGTCGGCGGCCCGGTGGATGAGATTCTGGCTGGTTCCGTGAGCGATGGCCGCTGCCGTACCCATGCTGCACGGGCAGATCACCATGCCGCCGGTCAGAAACGAACCGCTGGCGATACCGGCGCGGAAGTCCTGGTAATGGTGGTAGTGGAGTCGAGCCAGGTCCACATCCCTGGTTTCCGAACCGAGCAGGGCCTCGGCCCGAAAACCGCGAAGATCCACACGCCGATTCAGTTCGGACTCCAACACTTGGACTGCCGCGGGACTCACGGTCAGATGCACGGTTCGTTCGGCCCGCAGCAGCACCTCCAGGAGGCGGACGGCATAGGGCATCCCGCTGGCTCCCGTCATTGCCAAGACTAGATCGTTGCTTGCCATGCCTACCGCCCCGAGAACGACGCCACGCTTTACCCGTCAGGCTCGCGTCCATAGCCCCTCTTGATGATAGACCGCCTGCTAGGCCAAGCAACTCCGCACCATACAATGAGCTTGCGAGAAACCTGGTGGGCAGGTCGAGGAGAGCGAACGCGATGACCAACAGCTTCGGCAGTCTGGGCACGCTCCGGGTCGGGAGCCGGACCTATCAGATCCATCGCCTTTCCCCCGTCGAACAGGCGTTTCCCTCGGCCCGCAAACTCCCGTTCAGTCTCAAGGTGCTTCTGGAAAACCTGCTTCGCCGGGAAGACGGCGTGACCGTCACGCGGCGAGACATCGAAATGCTGGCCACTTGGCAGCCCAAGGCCGAGCCGGCGCACGAGATCGCCTTCATGCCCGCCCGTGTCCTCATGCAGGATTTCACTGGCGTACCTGCAATCGTGGACCTGGCGGCCATGCGCGAGGCCATGAAAAAGCTCGGCGGCGACCCGAAAAAGATCAACCCCTTGCAGCCAGCGGAGCTGGTCATTGACCATTCGGTGCAGGTTGATGAGTTCGGCTCGCCTCAGGCCTTCGCCATTAACGCTGAACTGGATTACGAGCGGAACAAGGAACGCTATGCGTTTTTGCGCTGGGGTCAGAAGGCGTTCAGCAATTTCAAGGTCGTGCCTCCGGCGACGGGAATTGTGCACCAGGTCAATCTCGAGTACCTGGCTCGTGTCGTCATGACCAGCCCGGCTGACGGCGGAGAAATGGCGTATTTCGACACGCTGGTCGGAACGGATTCCCATACCACGATGGTCAACGGCCTGGGGGTTTTAGGCTGGGGCGTCGGGGGCATCGAGGCCGAGGCGGCCATGCTTGGCCAGCCGGTTTCCATGCTGATCCCTCAAGTAGTGGGGTTCCGTCTGACCGGCAAACTTCGGGAAGGAGCAACGGCCACGGACCTGGTGCTGACCGTGACCGAAATGCTGCGAAGGAAAGGCGTGGTCGGAAAGTTTGTCGAGTTCTTTGGCGAAGGCTTGGCCGGGCTGCCCGTCGCTGACCGGGCTACCATCGCCAACATGGCTCCAGAATACGGAGCCACCTGCGGCATCTTCCCCATCGACGCCGAAACGTTACGGTATCTCCGTTTCACCGGTCGGCCGGACTGGCTTATTGAGCTCGTCGAAGCCTACACCCGCGAACAGGGCGTATTCCACACGGCCGACATGCCCGAAGCGGAATACAGCGACGTTTTGGAGTTAAACTTAGCCGATGTGGAACCAAGCGTCGCTGGTCCGAGTCGGCCCCAGGATCGCGTGCCGCTCAGCCAGGCGGGACGCTCCTTCCTGGACGCTTTGCCAAAGTTGCAAGCGTCGGCCAAACCAAAGAAAACAGACGGCTCAGGCGTGGCGACGTTGCCGCTGGCAGCTGCGGAAACCACGGCCAGTTCCCCAGCCTCTTCGAACGGCCAGATGCCGCTCAAGCACGGCTCGGTCGTCATCGCCGCCATCACCAGTTGCACGAACACGTCGAATCCCTCGGTGATGCTGGCCGCCGGTCTGGTCGCCAAAAAAGCTGTCGAACGGGGGCTGGAAACCAAGCCGTGGGTCAAAACCAGTCTGGCCCCTGGTTCCAAGGTAGTGACGGACTATCTCGCCGCTTCGGGGCTTCTTCCGGCTCTGGAAAAGCTGAAGTTTCATCTGGTCGGCTACGGCTGCACGACTTGCATCGGCAACAGCGGACCGCTGCCGGAGCCGGTGTCGAAGGCCATCGAAGCTGGGCAACTGGTCGTCGCCGCGGTCCTTTCTGGCAACCGCAACTTTGAGGGCCGGGTGCATCCCGAGGTCCGGGCCAACTATCTCATGTCCCCGCCGTTGGTGGTCGCCTATGCGTTGGCCGGACGGATCGACTTCGACATCATCCACGAACCACTCGGCACAGATCGCGAAGGCAGGCCGGTCTATCTCCGCGACATCTGGCCGACTCAGCAGGAGATCGCCGAGTGCATCTCCCGTTTCGTCACCTCCGAGATGTTCCGCAAGGAGTATTCCGAGGTCTTCCGCGGCGATGAGCGTTGGCAGTCCATGCCGGTCCCGGAAGGCGAACTGTTCGCCTGGGATCCCAATTCGACCTACGTCCGTCATCCGCCATATTTTGAGGGCATGACGCTTACCCCGCCCGGCTTTGGCGACATCGTGGGTGCCCGAGTGCTGGCTGTGCTCGGCGACAGCATCACCACGGACCACATCTCGCCAGCCGGTTCGATCAAGCCGACCAGTCCCGCAGGCCAGTACCTCATCGCCCACGGCGTGCAGCCCAAAGATTTCAACTCCTACGGTGCTCGCCGTGGCAACCACGAAGTCATGGTCCGCGGCACGTTCGCCAACGTCCGCCTGAAAAACAAGCTGGTACCGGGGGTCGAAGGCGGATTTACGCGGCATTTTCCCGACGGCGCGCAGATGACTATCTTCGAAGCGTCGGAGCGCTACCGGGCGGAAAAGGTACCCCTCCTGGTGCTGGCGGGCAAGGAATACGGGTCCGGTTCCAGCCGAGACTGGGCTGCCAAGGGACCGATGCTCCTGGGAGTGCGGGCGGTCCTTGCCGAGACCTACGAGCGCATCCACCGCAGCAATCTCGTCGGCATGGGCGTCCTGCCGCTGGAGTTTCTGCCGGGCGACCATGTCGAGAAGCTTGGACTGACTGGCGAGGAGATTTACGACATCGTCGGGCTGACTGAAAAAAACCTGGCGGAAACCAAGCAAGTGCGGGTGGTGGCCCGCTCAGCGGATGGGAGTCGCAAGGAGTTCGCGGTTCGGGTGCGCATCGACACCCCGAGGGAACTGGAGTATTATCGGCATGGCGGGATTCTGCCCTATGTACTCCGCAATCTCTTGAACGAAAAATCCTAGCCGGGAGGCAGGTGCGTCGGACGACCGGGGAGGCAACAGCCATGACGAGGGCAAGCACAGGCCGTGAACTGCTCGCAATTGGACTGGCCTTCGCCGTGGCAGTGGCGTTGTTGTCCTCGAGTTGTCAACGGCCCCAAGAGCCGACGAAGAACGCCCTCAAATCCACGACACCTGCGGTCGAATCCAAGCAGAATAAAACGGACAGTCAGGACATCCCCTCAAAACCGCCGTCGAAGGAGCCGGGACGTGGCCCCGACGACTCGGCACCGTGGCGGCCCGCCGGGGCGAAGGTCACGCCTCTGGGGCCGAACCTTGCCCTGGGAGTCGCTGGAGATCGCCGGTGGGTCGAGATTCAGGCCACGGTTTGCCTCACCGCCGGGTACCTGGAGCATTTGCTTTCCCGTGATGAAGCTGGCAAGCAGCACGAGTCCATCCTGTCCACGAGCATTGACGCCAGCCACATTCACGCCGCCTTGATCGCCGCCGGAGCTAAACCGGGCAAACCCGTGCAGTTTCTCAATGAAAAAGGCGAACCGGAGTTTCGTCCTCCGAGCGGCGACCGCATCCGCATCACGCTGCACTATCGGGACAAAGACGGCAAAATCGTCTCGGTTCCTGCCCAGCGCTGGGTCCGCAACGTCAAGACGAAGAAGGAACTCGATCAGGATTGGGTCTTCGCGGGCAGCTTCTTCTTCCAGCCGGAAGGCGTCGAGAAGCCCATCTACGCCGCCAACGATGGCCGGGTCATCACGACGGCAAACTTCCCCAGCGCCCTGCTCGACCTGCCGATGCGCAGTGAAGAAGGCGATCCGCAAGCGGGCCTCGAGTTCGAGGCCAACACGGAACTGATCCCGCCGCGGGATACCCCGGTGACGGTGGTTCTCGAAGTCATCAAACCAGACGAATCCCCGGAGAAAGGGGACTCGTAGAAACTGATTACTCCAGACGAGGAATTGTGCCATGGGAACACGCACCGCGGATGTGATTTTGGCTCCGACGTTTTTCACGGGGGTTGTCGGCCTGGCGACGTGGCTCCTGGCAATGACCGCGACCAGCTTCGCCGATGAACCGGCACCGGCTGAAAGGTTCTACATCCCCAAGCCGGTCTCGATTGACGAACTGAAGAAGTTCATCGGCGAGCAGAAGGGCAAGGTCCTGATCATTGATCTCTGGTCGGACTCCTGCACGATCTGCAAAGAGGAGTTCCCACGCCTGGTGAAGCTCCATGAGAAGCACGCCAAGGAGGGTCTTGTTGCTGCCTCTTTATGCCTGGATCGGCCCACGAACGAGAAGGCAATGAAAAGTGCCCGGCAATTCCTCAAGGAACAGAAGGCCCAATTCGCCAACTTCGTCATCAATGAGGAACCGGCTGTGTGGCAAGAGCGGCTGGGAGTCGATGGTCCGCCGGTGGTCTTTGTCTTCGGGCGGGACGGAAAACTCGTCCAGAAATACCATCCCATCGACAACGACGAGGGCAACACCATCTACGACAAGCTGGAGAAGCTGCTGCCGGACCTGCTCAAGGCCAAGCCGTAGGAATTAGCCGAGTCCTTCCGCTATGGTCACCGAACCCCGCCTCGCCGCTTTGGGCCGAGTTCCCAGCGGCATTTTTATCGTAACCGCCTGCCACCAGAACCGAGAAACGGGCATGTTGGCAAGTTGGATTCAACAATGTTCTTTCGACCCGCCGCTGATCTCTATGGCTGTCAAGCGGGGCCGCTTCCTGGCCTCCTGGCTCGAAGAAGGCTGTCCGTTCACGGTTCACATCCTCGACGAGTCGCAGACCGACTTGATCAGCCACTTCGGTCGGGGATTTGCCCCGGAAGAAGACGCCTTCAGCGGTCTGGAGGTGCGTCGTCGAAGTGAAGCCGCTCCGATCCTGAACGAGTGCCTCGCGTACCTGGATTGCATGGTTCGGGACAGCCATCCAACAGGGGACCACACGCTGTTTATCGCCGAGGTCGTGGACGGGAATCTGCTGAACTCCGGACGGCCGATGGTGCATGTCCGCAAGTCGGCCGCCCATTACTGACCTTTGCGGTCATACCCGTGTCCCTGGATGAGGGCTTCGAGAAGTTCGCATGAAACCCGGCTGCGGCTGTTGCGACCTTTCCCGAAACCGGTTAGCGTGAATGGGCATGACGCCAGCCATCGCCGTTTGCCCGGCGTTGGTACAATGACGAAAACAGCCGGCCTCCTTCAACCGCGGGTCGGGCTGCTGTGAGTTCTCGGGAGAAGTTTGGCGTATGCTAGCCAACTCCGCTCTGGAAACCAGCGTGCTGGTCCTGAACAAGCTGTTTCTCGCAATTCACATCACGACGGCGAAGCGGGCGTTTATCCTCCTGTGCAAGGACCTGGCCGAGGTGGTCAGCTACGAAGACGGCCAATTCGTCACCTACAACTTCGAGAGTTGGCGGGAGGTCAGCGAGTTTCGGGCCAAGTACTTCCGGCAGGAAGACGACGACTGGGTCCGCACCGTCAACAGCGAAATCCAGGTGCCGCGGGTCATTCGGCTCATCGAATACGACCGGCTCCCGCGACAAACGGTAAAGTTCAATCGTCGCAACATATTTGCCCGGGACAACAACCAGTGCCAGTACTGCGGCAAGAAGTTTCCGACTACCGAATTGAGCCTGGACCACGTCGTGCCCCGCAGCCAGGGGGGTCAGAGCACCTGGGAGAACATCGTCTGCTGCTGCTTGGCCTGCAATGTCAAGAAGGGCGGTCGGACGCCGAAACAGGCGGGCATGACGCTGATCCGCAAGCCGGAAAAGCCGAAGCGTAGTCCGCTGCTCAACCTCAAGCTCACGCACCGCAAGTACCAGTCCTGGCGGACCTTTCTCGACAACGCCTACTGGAACGTGGAATTGAAAGACTGATGGGAACAGCGGATGGCACTGGGGCAAAAAAATCGGGCCGCAGGTTGTCGCCCATCAACCCACGGCCCTATCGCCCATGTGTGCTACCAGCGTAGCACGCTCTTATTAGTAACCTTTCTTGATCGTGGCGTCAAGAGATTTGGAAAGATTTTTGTGAACAATTCTTGATAACGAATTGTTCACTCCAGAGTTTCGGCCGTATCCCTATTCCTGCCTTAGGGTTAATATCGGAAGATCATGTCGGCTCCAATCCGGTAACTGAGCAGATCGTCCCGGGGGCTGATCGGAAATTCGTAGATGATGCCCGCTTGGATGTTCTCGGTGATCTTGAAGCGCACGCCTGCCGCCAAGGTCAAGACGTCGTTGCCGGAGACGTTGTTGGCTCCGAAATTGATCAGGTCTTGGCCTTCGAAGTCCGCACCCGATCGGTTGCCGTTCTTGGTCCAGTGGTACCAATTGAGTTCCACCAACGGGTAGATGCGATCGAAGATGCTGTAGTCCAGGTGCGCGCTGAGGTAGAACGACTCGCTGCGTTCGTCGCTGAAGCTGAAGCGGTAGCCGAACGTGCTCAACAAGTGAAAGTTGCCGATCTTCTGGCCGACGCTGATGTACGGTGTTACACCGCCGTTGCCGGTGTCCTGAAACGCCTTCTGATCCCCTGCCGGGATATTAAAGAACACACCGACGGCGGCAATCGTGTTGGTGCAGTCGTCCCGGTAGAAGGTGAACTTCGGCCCGAACTGGATCTCCGCAAAGCTCGTCCCGCCCGAAAGTCCCAGCGGACCGGCCTCGTCTGGATTGAACGAGATCCCGCCCAATTGATTGAGCACCAAGGACACCCGTTCGTTGAGGGCCAGCCGCGCTTGCAGCCCGAAGAACTGAAGATCGCCGCCACTGAATGCCCGGGTTGTGCCACTGCCGAGATCGGTGATGGTTCGATATTTCCCCGGGAACCGCTGGTAGATGAACAGCGGCCGCAGTTCGGTCAACGAGCGGGGATCTTCGAACAACAGCGGATTGCTCACGGGCGACACGAAGCTGTTGAACGCCTGGTCGCTCATGAACGGCTGCCATTCGACATAGGAGCGGAAGTAATCGCCACTGGGCAGCGTCGGCATCCAGGAGCCAAGTCCGCCAGCCGGTTCGCCGAGAAAACCGCCTGCGGGAGGGCCTTCGCTGACGACGCCGCAGTTGTACGCTTCCTCGGCACTGCCATGACCGAACCCGGAAGCGCGCACGACACGGGGCTGAGCCAGCCCGACCGGCTTCAATGTCTGAAGTGACCCGGACGACGGCCCTGGATTGCTCAAGTCCGTTGTCTGCCGGGTCGAGATCGCTGTTGTGTCACGTGATGGGATGGGGCGTCCGAGTTGGACCGTGGTTCGGTCTCGTGGAGTTGATCCTGCCGGGCGCCAGTCTTGCGCATCGGCAGGCGTTCCCGTCACCGCCCCCGCCACGGCCAGGAAGCCCAGGAAAAGCAATCGCCTCATGGTGGTCCTCGTCAGTCTTGAGGTGTGCCGTCGTCCCCACGACGGCCATCGCTAACGAGCCGTCCCTGGCCGACCCCGCGACAGACGGTCCGGGGCATAATCCGGTTTCGACAGCCCGGGAAGCGAGCATGAGGCAATTCAGCACTTGTAAGGCACTTGCTTCAATTCTCGGCTGGAAGAATCGTTGTTGCCGGGATCCTCCGAAAGGTTGGGAACTTCTACATCCCAGTCAGTTCATCAGAATTCCAGTCCGAGCACGAGCTTTCCGCCGAACAAGCCCAGATTGGAGGTGTTGTCCGCACTATTGCCAATCAGGCTTTGTCCGGCAGGCACGATGATGTCGTTGTTGGCGGCATTCCCCGTACCGTACCAGACCTGACCGACCACGGCAGCCTGAACGAAGAATCGGCAGTTCTTGATCTGCTTGCACCAGTCCAGACCGAGTTCCAGTTCCGTGACCGGCAACACGTCGGAGCGAGAAGCGGAGGCCGTGGCCAACAGGTTTCCGTTATTCACGAGGAAGGCGTTCTGCCGACCCGTCCCGAACAGCAACGAGCCACGAGCCGAACCGTACAGGCCCAGGCCCCAAAATCCCAAGTCCCGGCGAGCTTCCACGGCCAAGGTCGGCCCCGCGCCACGGAAATTATGGCCCGAACTGATGGCGTCGAACGATCCTGATGCCGGGATCTCGAGGTTGTTGTAGTGCTGCGACAGGTGCGCGTACCGAACGCCACCGGACAGTTGCAGGCTCCAAAGGCCCCAGTTGGATACCTGCGTGGCTTCCAGGTCGATGACCGTGATCTGGAGGCCGCCCTCGAACATCAGTTGATCTCCCGCTCCGAGGGAACTGTTCTGAAGGTTCAGCGGAGCCGCCGAACTGATCAGCGACAGGCCATCGTTTTGCAGGAAGATCGTGCTGGTCTGATCGAACCGCCAGAAGCGAGAGCGTAAGCCAAGACCCGTCGGGCCGACGTAGCTGATGAAGGCATACGGAGCGAATTCCGTGTGGAAACTGAAATCCTCCTGATGCTGGCGAAGCACGCCGGTCCCCGTGGAAATCGCATAGGCCGGATTGGATTCCCAGTGGGGATACAGAATGTACACGCCGCCGCCGAACGACAGCCCTTTAAGGGGGAGGACCGGTGCCGGAACCCCCGCGAACCAGCCGTCGTCGCCAAACCAGCCATCAAACCATCCTCCCAGCCAACCACTCCAGGCTCCCGTGTACGACCCAGCAGGGAGTGACGACCCGAGAATTGGTCCGGGAGGCGGAACCGCTGGACCCGGCGGGGTCATCAGCGGTCCTGTCGTGAGTGGGCCGGCAGGCAACGGAACCTGAGGTCCGACCGGCGTGGGGCTGTGCAGGACCGGAGGCATGTCGTTGTTCTGGGCTCGAATTGTGGTCTTGCCAACAGGCTGGCTCAAGCCGACCCGATGAATCCCTCGGTCCTCGTTCGCGGTTGTTGGCTTGCCTAAACCAATGGGCAGTGAAGAATTCCCTCGTGCCGCGTCTTGCCTGAAACCAAGAGGACGGCCGAGTTGCACCGGACTCGGTGAAGCAGACTGCCCTTGGCGTGCGGCTTCTTCCGAAGCCGTCATCCTCTCCCAGGAATTGCCCCAGACCTGCGAAACGGCCAGGAAGCTTGTGACAGCAGCGATTGTTGCTAGCAGGGGTCGCACCACGGGGGCCTCCTCCTTGATGCCAAAACCCAGGGCATGGGATCGGAACGGGTCGGACTTCCTGCCCTGCTTCTTGTGCTTCGACCGATTGACCGCCTGGGTCCAGAGCCAGTTGCGAATTCACTCTGCACCCGGCATCCGATCCGGTGCTACATCGGTTAGGATCCCGCCCATCGGCACCCGCAGCGTAACGCCTACCCCACCTACAGGCCTTCTCAGCAAATCGCTCCCTTGCATCAGGCGGTACGATCGAATGGCCGATTTTTCCGCTATTTGGTGCTTTCTTTGCGCAGCTGACGGAGATATACTGCCGGGTTGGTTTCCAGGGGACGGGGAAAATCGGCACGGATGTCTGCACCTCGGCTGACTGTCGCTTCCTGGTTCCGCGAATTGCCCGGCTCCCATCGCGTGCAGCTGGCGACAGCATTTTTGCTGGGCCTGGCCTCTGCCGTTATCGTGCAAACCGCTTGGCAGACGCTGTTCGAACAGCGAACCCCCACGGTCCTTACGTCCCTCCCTGAATCCGCATCAAACCGCGTCCATCCGCTGGACCTCAACACCGCCACGGCCGAGGAGCTTCAGCATCTTCCCGGCGTCGGAGCGGGTTTGGCCAGTCGGATCGCATCGCATCGGGACAAACGCGGCGGATTCACTGATGTCGAGGATTTGCTGGACGTGCCCGGCATCGGGCCGAAACTTCTGGAGCAACTTCGCCCACATGTCTGCATCCGGGTCAACGGCTCGTCTCGCGTCCCACCGAAGGCTGCCGGCTCCACGGCAAAGCAGGCATCGCCGACCGAAGAACCATTCAACCCGCCAACCAACTCGCCGGGTCGGCCCGTGAAGCTGGGAGACTCCGAGCGAGCGGTCGTTGATCTGAACCAGGCCGGGACGGAGGAACTTCAGCGATTGCCAGGTATTGGACCGACCTTGGCTGCGCGGATCGTTGCCCACCGCGCTGCCGAGGGACCGTTCCACAGTGTCGGCGATCTGCTGCGGGTCCGCGGCATCGGGCCGAAGACCCTGGAGAAGATTCGACCGTATGTCCGTGTCGGTTCCGACTTCGCCGATAACCGCCCCGGGAAGGCATCAGATGCACCGTGAGGGAGGTGGGCGCTCACGGCGGGCTGACGCCCGCCGCTCGGAAAAAAGTGACCGCCGCTCGGGGGCCGGTGATTTGGAGAGAACTATGAGTTCTGAAGTTCTAACCTGGCTTCTAACTTCGACCACCTACGGGACTTGGTTGCCCGGTGATCCCCGTGGATTCGTCGGCCGGGTTTGGGATAAAAGGCCAGACGATGCCACGACCGAAACGCATCGGGTCGAACATAACCAGGTCCATACCCCCTATGACCGAGATATGCCTGGGCTTTATGCTGCTTCCCAGGAGCGGCTCAAAGGCAGACCGATTCTGTTGACGTCGGAACAGGCCCAAGCCGTGCTCAAGCAGTTTCAAGAGACGGCCGGCTACCGACGCTGGGAACTTCATGCGACCTCGGTCATGGCGAATCACTTCCATCTCGTTGTTACAGCACCAGAAACCACGCTTACTAAGGATTTGCTGCGGGACTTCAAAAGCTACTCCGCCCGTGTGCTGAACTGCCTCTGGGGTCGGCCTGAGAGCGGAACCTGGTGGACAGCGTCTGGTTCGCGCCGACGGCTCCCGACGGAACGGGCCGTCGCGGACGCAATTGCCTATGTTCTGGATCAACCTCGGTTCCTCGCTCGCTGGTTGAACCCGCAGTGCGGACAGGTTTCTGACTGGCTTCGGAGCGCTGAGGGCGAATCTCCGAGCGGCGGGCGTCAGCCCGCCGTGTAGCGGCGGACTATGGCGGGTTCACCTCACGGCGGGCTGACGCCCGCCGCTCGGAAGCGCCCAAGTTGCAGAGTGCCAGGCCGTAGCGCGGTTGGCCAAAGTCCTTGCTTGTCCTGGGGAATTGGGAGTACACTACTTTGCTGCGAATCTAGCTCCACTTCGGTGCGGGGGTTGTCACCATGAAATCGCGGATGGGGGTCTTCGGTGCAGTGGTTTTGGGAGC
>JANWWR010000027.1 GCA_025055835.1 Gemmatales bacterium
AACATTTCGGGGAGGGCACTTGCCGGGAGACGGCGGAAGAAATCGGCGCAGGCCTTCACGAACAGCAGGCCGACCCGGCATGCTGATGCCACCAGTTCTTGGCCTCCTGAGCGGTCCAGACCGGCAGAGGCAGGCTGCCCAAGGAGTTTTGGAGGCTTGCCACGTCGGGCCAGCGCTCTTCCGGGCTTTTCGCCAGGCATCGCATGATTATTTCCGCCAACTCTGCCGGAACACTGCTTGGCAAGGGCGTCGGCATTTCGTACAAGTGGGCCGCCAGCGTCTGAACCATGGAGACCAGATGATCGGCTGAGATCAGGCTTCCGGTTCAGAAGTCAACAGACGCATCAACGGACTGATCGCCTTGGCGACGCTGGGGTAATCCCCGAAGAACCACCGAGGCACTGACGTGCCCCGCTCGCCTTCTCGTCGCATTGCTTTTCATCGCCATTATGGCGAGCGGGAATCTGCACGGCGAGCGGGAAGCGTTAGCTTCCCGGTCGCCAGAACGAATCCATCGTGGCGATGCACGGAGGGCTGACGCCCTCCGCTCGGCTCCCATGTCTGTAACCCGAAGCGTCAGCGAGGGCGTGCGGAAACCCGAAGCGTCAGCGAGGTAAGGGCGGACCGGGACGGGGTCCGAGATCACCCTCGCTTACGCTTCGGGCTTCAATACGTCCGCTCCCGTCTTAACCCGAAGCGTAAGCGAGGGTCTGCCGAAACCCCCTCCTTCAGCCAGCTTCGAGCTTTCCCCCAAGAAGAACAAGAAGAACCCGAAAGTCCAAAGCGCTGGAGCGGATCGCTTGGTTCTGGTAAAGTGACGGGTAGCCCGTTGGTATCCCTGAAGCACGTTCGAGGAGACAGCCATGACCACCAGGAAGGCCCCGCCGCGCTGCCCGGACTGCGAGGAACTCGACCGCCGCGATTTTCTGAAGACCGTTTCGGTCACGGCCGCTACAGCCGCGATCGGCACCGGCCTGCCGCTCTACGCCGTACCCCGTGCCACCGCCGCTCCGACGCCAAGTTGCCCCGCCGAAACCGCCGTCAAAGCCCTCTACGACAGCCTCACCGAGGAACAGCGGAAGGTCATCTGCTTCCCCTGGGACCACATGGACAAGGAGCGCGGCCTGCTCCGCACCCATGTTTCCAACAACTGGCAGATCACCAAGCAGACCGTTGCCAGCGATTTCTTCACGCCCCGGCAGAAGGGCTTGATCCGCGAGGTATTCACGGGTCTGTTCAATCCCGAATGGGTCAGTCGTTTCGATAAGCAGTTGCGGGACGACTCCGGCGGCAAGCCTTGGGGCGAGAGCCAGAGCATCGCTCTGTTCGGCAAACCCGGCGAGGAGAAGTTTGAGTTCGTCATGACGGGTCGGCACCTGACCATCCGAGCCGACGGCAACAGCGAAAATCACGTCGCCTTCGGCGGCCCAATTTTCCACGGCCACGCCGCCAGCGGCTTTAACGAGAAACCTGGCCATCCGGGAAACATCTTCTGGCATCAAGCCGTTCTCGCCAACAAGGTCTTCCAAATGATGGACGGCAAGCAGCGGAAGCTGGCCCTGGTCGAGAATACGCCGGACGAGTCAGCCGTCGGCTTCCACGGTCCCGATGCCTCCAAGAGGACCGGCATCCCCGTCAGCGAACTCAGCAGCGATCAGAAGGAAGTCTTGCAGAAGGTCCTGCAAAGCCTTATCGAGCCGTATCGCAAGGAAGATCAGGAAGAGGTCATGGAATGCCTCAAACGGCAGGGCGGCCTCGACAAGTGCCATCTGACCTTCTACAAGGAAGGCGATCTGGGCGACGATGAGGAATGGGACAACTGGCGGCTGGAAGGCCCGGCGTTCGTCTGGTACTTCCGCGGTTATCCCCACGTGCACATCTGGATCAACGTGGCTGACGATCCCTCGGTGAAGCTCAACGCTCGCGGCTGAAGTTTCGCCGTCAGACCGCGATTGCCCGCGGTTATTGCTGGCCGTGCAGGAGTACAAGGAAGCCCAAGAGGACGACCAGCAGCCATAAGCTCCAGACTAGTCGGGGATAGGCCCGCATCATCGTCTTCACTCCAGCAGAAAACCGCCGTGGGTTTTCGGAAACCCGCGGCGGTTCGCTTTCTCTTCGGAGCAATGGTATCCGCCTCGACCTATTGAACCATCTTGAAGTCCATCCGCAACTCGTAGCCGCTCAGTTCCGGCACCTGGATGATGCGATTGATCGTCTGATTGATGTCGGCATCCTTGTCGATGTACAGAATCAGTGTAAGTCCGCCGCGTCCGTCAAAGAGCAGGTCCACGGTGCGAAGCTGAGGTCCGACAACGCTTTGAATCCTCGTCTTCATGGCAGTCTGGCTGCGACCATCTGGAATGGGAGCGACGCCGAAGGGCAGGCCGCTAGGCTTCGTGGCCACGCTGGAAGGCTTTTCCGGCGTTTTAGTTTCGCTGGGCCTGGCGACGTTCGTGGCCGACACCGGCTGAATCTCGCTTCCCGGGGCGCTGCTTGGCCGCATTCGTTCGGCGACTTCAGAACTGAGCGTGCCGGGAGCGGGAGTCACCGGCGGAGGCGGCATGAGCGTGAAGCGACGCGGCGGTTCCGACGGCGTCGGTTCACTGGCAGATTGGGTGGCTGCCGGACGGGAAGTCGAGGTCACTGTCACGGGGCTGACGCTGCCCGTGGTCCGAGCAATCGTCGGTTCCGTCGGCGGCTGCACGGGGCGCACCGGCTCCGAGGGACGCACAGGCAGCGCGTCCGTGGGGAACGAATGTCGGGGCGGAGGCGTGTAAGCCACGGTGCCATGCCCGGTTTCCAGATGATTACGGACCGCCGTCACCCCAGGCACCTTGCGAAGCACCCGGCTGCACTCGGCCTTGTGCTGCAACGTCGGCACCGAGCCAGTGAGATGGACCGTGCCGGACTCGTTCACCTTCACTTCGATGGGCGAGCCGGGACAGACCTCCGCGAGCTTTTGACGAACCTGGGTTTCGAGGTCCTTGGGCAGTTTGGTCGGAAGCGGCAAACTCATGTTGCGTTGGACGACCAGCCCATCGGCGACCGGCAACGGGCAGACCCGCCGCGCCGCTGCCAAGGCCCGGTCCCGAATCAGAGCGCTGGGGACGTAGCCACGCAGTTCCACACCCTGAGCGCTGGGCACAATCTTCAGGTGGTAGGGGAACGTGGCGGCATCCGCCAGCAATTCCACCTCGATGGCCAGGAAACAGGTTTGGAACTGGTCGGTATCGACGGGGGCCACGCTGCCGGCAGAAGGGCTGGTTGTCGGCGGCACAAATCCGAATTCCTGACCCCAGGCCGCCGGCCATCCCGTCAGACCCGCCAACACGAAAGCCGCACTGCCACGAATGAATCGGCTCCGCATGGATTTGTCCCCCGTACCAGGGCAAAGCAGTACTTGTGCCTCGCGGATTTCGGCCTACCCCCTTGACCGATCACCACCGCCCGAAGAAATCCTGCGAAATGGATTTCAGCGACTTCTCATCCGGACCCGCAACGAGGTGAATATGGTCCTTGTCGATGTACACCTCTTCGCGGCGTTCATTTACGACGGTAAACGGGAACGGATAGTCGCAGCGAATCCGCTGCGTGTAGAAGACCGTGCATTTGTAATGGCAATGATGCACCTGAGCCGGTCCGACCAGCGGGATATAAGTCGGCGGATCGATCTGATCGACGATCTTTTCGACGACGAAGGTGTAGTTGTCGCGGAACTCCTGGTAGATGTAGGGCACGCCGCGAATGGGCCGGGAGATGGCCCGGATCATCTCTTCCTCCGAGGGCGGATCTTCACAAGTGGGCAGCTGGGAGCCGGGCAGGATGGGCGGCATGATCGGCGTGCGTTCCTTGAGGCGGTGGGCGTACTTCTCCTCCATCCGCTCGGAAACCCAGGGCGGCACGGGAATCGGAACCGGGGCACTGCCGATCAACAGCGGGAAATGGCCGCAGCCGACGACGCCGACCCAGGCCCCCATGAACATCACGATCAGGCACCGTTTCCACCAACTGGCCATTCCGCTACCTCCCCCATGTCCCGGCGAGCGCTGGCAAAGCGCGGCACCCCTTTGGCCCGAGGATTACGTCCTTACGGTGAATCGGCGAGAATGTAAGCAGACTTGAGGGTTTCTGCCGATTGATCCAGCTATGCCGGCTTTTCGGGTGGTAAGGCGACCCGCTTCGGCAAACGCTCTTCTCTGCTCATTTCTTTCAGCTATCTCCCCAGAAAATCCATCCTCAGAGGCGATAATCACTAAAATGATCGGCATAGTGATGAATGATCTGATCTTGTGTCTGGACTTGAGGTTCTGTTAGGAAGCGTCGGTGACAGCGATTGGGAAGGGACATGCCCCATGCGAGCGATTCTGCTGGTTGGCGGATCATTGACGGCTTTCCTTGTCGTCTGGGCTGTAATCGCCTCTCACGTCATGGGGCCGGGAGCCGATCTCGAACTGCTCAACGTGTCCTACGACCCGACCCGCGAATTGTGGCGGGAGATCAATGACCACTTCATTCGTCAGTACATGGAGAGGCACGGCGTTCCCCTGGTGATTCGCCAGTCCCACGGCGGATCGAGCAGTCAGGCTCGTTCGGTCATGGATGGGCTGGAAGCCGACGTGGTCACGTTGGCCCTGTGGCCGGACACCGACGCCATCCGCCGCCGCGGTCTGATCGCCGACGGCTGGGAAGATCGGCTGCCAAACCGCTCCTTGCCGTATTACTCCACCGTGGTCTTTGTTGTCCGCCAGGGAAACCCAAAAGGCATTCGCGACTGGAAAGATCTGGTCAAGGAAAACATCACGATTATCACGCCAAACCCGAAGACCTCCGGCAACGGCAAGCTCAGCTTTCTGGCCGCCTGGGGAGCGGTGCTTCATCAGGGCGGTACCGAGGAAGACGCCCGCCGCTTTGTCACCGAGTTATATCGCCGGGTTCCGGTTCTCGACTCCGGAGCACGCGGCTCGACGACCACCTTTCTTCATAAGGGCATCGGCGACGTGCAGATCACATGGGAAAATGAGGCCCATCTGGAGGTCAAGGAATCCCGGGGAACGGTCGAAATCGTTTATCCGTCGGTAAGTTTTCGGGCCGAGCCTCACGTCGCCGTCGTGGATGCCAACGTGGACCGTCGCGGCACCCGGGCTGCCGCCGAAGAATACCTGCAATTCCTCTACACCGAGGAGGCCCAAACGATCATCGCCCGGCACTTCTTCCGGCCGTTCGCTAAGGAGGTGCAGAAGCGCTTCGCGCTTCAGTTTCCCGACATCCCGATGTTCGGCATCACCGCCGTGGCCCGCGATTGGGACGACGCCCACCGCAAGTTCTTCGCCGAGGGCGGCGAGTTCGACCGCATCTACGCTCAGGACCGATGAAGGCCGACCGCGTCAGACGTCCCATTTCTTGAACACGAAGAACACCGCGGCCAGCATGAGCAGGAAACCGACCGCGTAGTTCCACTTGAACTCCTCCTTGAGATAGAGCACGGAGAAGACCGCGAAGACGGCCAGGGTGATGAACTCCTGCATGATTTTCAGCTGCGCTCCGGTCAACCCGGCGGCATGGCCAATGCGATTGGCCGGCACCTGAAAGCAATACTCCAGCAGAGCGATGCCCCAGCTGGCCAAGACCGTGATCCACAACGCCGCCGTCTTGAAGCGCAGATGGCCGTACCAGGCAAAGGTCATGAAGATATTGGAAATGGTCAACAGAATGGCCGTCGTCAGCCAAGGATAGATATTGCCCATACAGACCGACTGTCTCCCCCGCAAAGCGTGCTTGTTGCCAAATGGCATGGTTCGTATGTCACAATCATAAGGCCGGATGCAAGAGCAAAATGGAAGTCCTATGCAATCAGTCCTCGCCCACCGCCCCCGAACTGCACATTCTCTACGAGGACAATCACTGCCTTGCCGTGGTCAAACCGCCTGGCCTGCTGACCCAGGGAGTACCTGCCGGAATTCCCACCCTTGAAGGGATGGTGAAGGAATACATCAAACACCGATATCACAAGCCGGGAAATGTCTATCTCGGCATTCCCCATCGCCTCGACCGGCCCGTGTCCGGCGTGGTGCTGTTTGCCCGCAATTCCAAAGCGGCGTCCCGACTCGCGGAACAATTTCAGAACCGGAAGGTGCGTAAGCTCTACTGGGCCGTCGTGGAAGGCTCCGTCGAACCAGACCAGGGGGAATGGCATGACTGGCTGCTGAAAGTGCCCGAGGAAGCCCGTGCTGTCTGCGTTGCCGCCGAAGCGCCGGGAGCCAAGGAAGCTCTGCTGCGCTATCGCAAATTGCGGGAAATATCTGCTCCTGGGCCAGCGGCAGTCAGCGACGTTGCCGCCAAGAATCGCTCCGCTCCGATGTCGCTTTCGCTTCTGGAGATTGAACCCGTGACCGGTCGGATGCATCAAATTCGCGTCCAGGCGGCTCGTCGGGGTTGGCCGGTCGTCGGCGATGCTTTGTACGGGGCCACGCTGCCTTTCGGTCCCCTGGCGGAATTACCCCGAGATCGCATCATCGCTCTGCATGCCCGGAGCCTGACGTTTCTCCATCCCATCCGTTACGAGCCGATCACGCTGACGGCTCCGCTGCCGACGGTCTGGTCCGAGACGTTCACTGACCTAATCCCGCCGCCAAAGCCGCTTTGATTTGTTCGATCGGCTCGAAACCTACCGACAGCCGGAGCAGTCCGTCGGTGATGCCTTGCCGTCGTCGCTCGGCTGGGCTGACGTAACGATGCGAAGTCGTGGCTGGATGGCTCACGGTCGTGTGGGTATGTCCCAGCGACGGACTGAACGGGATGCCGATGGCCCGCCGCAGGAAAGCGTTGACGGCCTCACGTCCGCCGTCCAGTTCAAAGCAAAGCATGTTGCCAAAGTGTCCTTGGAAAAGCCGCTTGGCCAGCTCGTGGTCTGGATGTTCCGCCCGGCCTGGATAGACGACCCGGAGAATGCCGTGCTGTTTCGCCAGCCAGTCGGCCAGGTTGGCAGCGTTATCGCAGGCGGAGCGGCAACGCAGCGAGAGGGTGGACAGGCCCCTTTGAGCCAGCCAGCTGTCGAACGGATTCCCCATCAGCCCCCAAATGCTGACCGTCTGCCGAATCGTCTGCTCCAAGTCGCCGTTGCCGGAGACGACGCCGAGTGTCACATCCGAGTGCCCGGCCATCAGCTTGGTCAGGCTTTCGACGACAAGATCGGCTCCATGTTCCAGCGGTCGAAACAACTCCGGCGTGGCGAACGTGTTGTCCACTAAAAGTCGGCATTCAGTCCGGCGGCACAGGTCGGCCAGTCCGGGGACATCAGCGACCCGCAGCAGCGGATTGGAAAGCGTTTCAACGATCAGCAGACGTGTGGGACGTTCCAAGGCATGAGCCACAGCGTCCAGATCGCAAATATCCACGACCGCTGCCTCGACGCCGAAGCGAGAAAGCTCCTGGAAGAGCAGGGTCAGCGTCCGGCCATAGAGCCGATTCGAAGCGAGAATGCGGTCGCCGCTCTGAACGCAGGCCAGCACCGCGGCAGTGATGGCGGACATGCCGGAGCCGCATACCACCGCCCAGCGGGCCGACTCCCGCCGTGCAATTTCCGCCGCCAAGGCCTCGGCGTTGGGATGGGCGTCCCGGGCATAGATGAAACCCGGTGCGCCTTCATCGTAGATGCGGTCCAGGGCATCCAGATCGGGAAGCGTGAATACCGCCGTCTGATAGAGCGGAAAAACGAGCGGTCTGCTGGCGCCTAGATCGTCGGCTTTCATGCCGCCATTGTATGCCGACGGCACGCCGACATCACGCACCGCGGAGGATGCGGTTGATGGCCAACCACAAGTCGGCGTTCTCTCCCTGGGGTTCTTCGTCTAACCCCAGCCGCACGGCCCGCTTACGGGCTTCTGCTTCGGGCAACCCGTCATTGAGGCGGAAATGGAGATACCACAACGCTCCGGCCAACTGGCCTTTGCGGTCGAAGACAAAGATCGGATGCAGCCCGCTGTCTCCGACCAGGCGGGAAAAGCGATCCACCATCTCCCGGTTGAGCGTCTGCGGCGAAACGACCAGGTCCTGATACTTCATGCCCTTGGACTCGACGGTGGTGCGCAGGGCCGTGGAGTCCTCGGAATCCCGTCGGATGTGCAATACCGAACGATACCCCCGAGAAGCCAGGAGTTGGAATCCGTCTGGGAACGGTTGCAGTCCAGCGGCGACCCGCTCATAAACCTGTTCGAATTGCGGAATCTCCGCGGACAAGTCGCCCCTCGGCGGAGTCCGTGTCGCATCCACATCTTCCGGCGGAGGCGGGGGACGATCCATCGGTTCAGGGATATTCAGTTTCGCTCGGTTGGAATCTTCCGAAGGAGCAGGCGGACGGCGGTCGGGTCTCGAAGGTTGAACCGGCTGCCAGGTGCCCGTGGCGGGCCGCTCGGCCACCACCGGCGGCGCGGGGGACGAGATCGGCGGCGCGGCGGGTACCTGTCCGTAGGTTGGCGGCGGAACGGCAACGTTGGACGGCGACCGGTCGCAGCCTGGGCACGGGCCAGCTTGTGGCTGGTAGTACTGTGCTCGCGGCACGACTACCGGCGGAGCGTTGACCGTAGTAGGACAGGACGGCGGACAGCGATTGCAGGTATGGCAGCGGCATCCGCTCAGACCGGCCATCACGATCGCTACACTCGCTGCCAACGGAATCCAGCGGGTCAACATGGTGCGATGCTCCTGGGCGTTCGTGGGCGGCATCCGCAAACCCACGCCGGGACGTAAGGACATGCTACTTCAGCATTCCTCACCTTTGGCAAAGAGCAAATTTCGCGGCCAGGATTTCCACGAAAATCCCGCTTTTTTCTCAAGCCGAAGCCGCAAATCTGCTGCGGGCCTGACTCGATTCTAAGACGGGATGCTCAGGCCGCTCCATGCCGCGCAGAGGAATTTCATCGCAGGAGGCCCCTGAGAAAGGCAGGCCGTTCCGGTAGGGAAAAATGGGGAGGGGCGGTATCTCAGGCATCGCCGTGAAGCTCGTTTCATCCGGACAAGAGGGGCAAGGCCCCGCGGCGGCTTCAGGACAACTCAGCGGTTCTGTTCTTCCTGCGGCGGGCGGAACCGCATCTCCACTTCGCGGTTGTACTCCTCCAGTTCCCGCCTGGCGTCGCGCAATTGTTCGGTTCCGGCCCGTCGGAAGTTCTGGAACTCCAGCACGGCTGGCCCGATCAGCACAATGGCTGCGGGAATCCACAAGCACAACAGCGTCGGGAAGAGCATCCAGAACATCGTCTGGTTGGCCTTGGTGTCAGCCCGTTGTCGCAAGGTGGTGCGGAGGTTCTGAGCGTATTCCAGCAGCGTCGTGGATGCGTCGGTGCCCAGCCGTTCGAACTGGATCAGGATCATCGCCAGGTTCCGCACTTCGGGAATCTGGACGCGGTCGGCGAACTGTTGCAGGGCGAGTTGCAGCCCGTGCAGTTCGGCGTGGCGATAGACGATTTCCAGTTCATCGGCCAGAACGCGGTGCGAGAAGCGGATTTCGGAAGCCACCCGCTGAATGGCCCCGAGGATGTTCTGCCCCGCGGACAAGCACAGCGTCAGCATGTCGATGGCGACGGGCAGACCGCGTTCGATGGCCCGGGCCCGCATCCGCCCACGGAGTACGATGTAGACACGCGGCAAGCTGAAGCCGAGCATCGCCCCGATGACACCCAACCCGAGGATGAGCCAAAGCTGGGAAGTCTCAGCTAAGGCCGCGACGATGCCGGCGACGATGAGCGGCCCGATGGTCAACAGCGCTCGGATCGCGGCGTACTCAGTGAGAGCAGACTTGCGGTAGTATCCGGCGGCGAGCAGTTCGCGGTGGATGTCCGAGCCGGGCTGCGTGCCCACGGGGAGCTGGGCCGCCAGGCCTTCTGTCATGGAACCAAGGGCCAATTCAGGTTTCGACTCCGCCTCCAGTCCGCTTTGGAGTCGGTCCTGGGACCGCCTCGTACCTGTCAGACGGTACACCAGGGCAAAGGCCCCTACGGACACCAGGAGAAAGATCAGGGCGAGCCAGAGCAGTTCTTCAGTGAGCGGCAACATGGTCAGTCTCGCTTCGTCAATAGTCCACGCGCAGCAGATAGAGCAGCCAAATGACGCCGATGATTTCCAAGCCGAAGGCGATGCACAGGGCGATGATGCCAGTCCACGACTCGAAGAACCGGCCGAAGTAGGTCGGTTCCAGAACGGCGTAGCCCAGGAAGATGAGCGGCACAGCACAGCCGATGGCGATGGCAGTGATTCGGCCCATAGCGGTCGCCGCGCGGAAGTAGCCGGCGAACTGATTGCGGTCCCGGGTGCTGGCCGCCAGACGGTCCATCAACAGAGGCAGATTGCCGCCGATGTTGCGATGGAGGGCGACAATGGAGGTGAACACGTTGAAGTCCACCAGGTTGATGCGACGGGCCGTCACCTGCAAGGCCGCCGGTACAGCCATGCCCAGGTTGATTCTCTCGACGCAACGGCGAATCTCGTTGGAAAGCGGCGGCAGGCCCTCGGAAGCCAACAGGGCCAACGATTGTTCCAGGCTCAAACCGGCCCGCAATGACCGGGCCAGGAGGAAGAACGCATCCGGAAGCTGCTGCTGGATCTGCCGTCGCCAGCGCGACTGGAGATAGAGAAAGATGGCCAGGGGGACGGCTGTGCCGACCAGCAAGCCAACGGACAAGGCCCAAAGTTCCTCTTTCCACAGATACAGGGCGGCTGCCAGCGAGACGCCGGCCAGACAGATCCAGCCCAGCGCCTGTTCGGCGGACAGACCCACGCCGGCCCGCTCGACCATGTTGGCAAACCCCTGGTCGATGCGCGTTGTCAGCGGAACTTTGGTGTGACCGTTGCCAATCTGTCCGCTGGCAAGCGACTTCTCGATGGCGTCCGCCAACTGGATTTCCGCCGAATCGCTGTGCCGCAGCCGTTGCTCCAGCGCCAGGCGACGCCGCTCCAGAACGGCCCGCACACCCAGGAACACGAACATGGTCAGGGCCGCGGCTCCGACCAGGATAAGGATCAATAACAGAGTTTCGTTCATGGCAGTATGCCTCGTTCGCTGTTCGGCGAGAATGAGGTCAATCTTTGAAGGTTTCCTCGGTAGCTGCGTTTGTCAGAGACGACTCCATTTCGTCGATGCTGTCCCAGCTGCTCAGTGTCAGCGTGTTCGGAGTCTCCTCGGTGGCCAGGACGCGTTCGGCGAACATCTCGTTGGGCAGTTCGATGCCCGCCATGCGAAGCCGAGTCAGGCAGCGGGGCACATAGCCGGTAGCCCGGAACTCGCCGACGGCGACACCGTTGCGAACGCCCAACTGCTCGAAGCGGAAGATGTCCTTGACGATGTACTTCTTCCCCTTCAGCCCGAGGATTTCCGATACCCGCATGACCTTCCGCGGTCCGCCCTTGAGCCGAGCCAGTTGGATCACCAGCGTGATTGCCGAGGCGATGTATTGGCGGATGACCGAGATCGGCATCTCGAAGCCGGCCATGGTGACCATTGTCTCCAGGCGGCTGAGAGCATCGCGGGTGTCGTTGGCGTGGATAGTCGTCAGCGATCCCTCGTGGCCGGTGTTCATGGCCTGGAGCATGTCCAGAGCCTCGGGTCCACGGACTTCGCCGATGATGATGCGATCCGGCCGCATGCGGAGGCTGTTGCGGACCAGATCGCGCTGTCGCACTTCGCCGACCCCCTCCAGATTGGCCGGGCGGGTTTCGAGCTTGACCACGTGCGGCTGCTGCAACTGAAGCTCCGCCGAGTCTTCAATGGTCACCAGGCGTTCATCGTGGGGGATGAAGCGGGACAGGACGTTGAGCAGCGTCGTCTTGCCGGAGCCGGTGCCGCCGGAAATCAACATGCTCAACCGCGCCTCGACCGCCGCCTGCAACAGCCGCAGGACCTCTTTGGGCATCGTTCCGTTGGCCAGCAGATCCTCCGCGGTCAGACGGATGCCGAACCGTCGGATGGACAGGACCGGACCCTCCAGCGACAGCGGCGGCACGATCGCATTGACGCGAGAACCGTCGGGCAGCCGGGCGTCCACCATCGGCGACATCTCATCCACCCGGCGGCCGACCCGAGCGGCGATCCGCTGGATGATCTGCATCAAGTGGGCGTCATCGGCAAAGACGATGTTGGTCGGCTCCAGCCGGCCAAACCGCTCGATGTACACCGTCCGCGGGCCGTTGACCAAAATGTCGCTGATGGTCGGATCGTTCATCAGGACTTCCAGCGGCCCCAGCCCGAAAACCTCGTGCATGATCTCCTCGATGAGCCGTTCCCGCTCCAGTTGGTTGAGCGTTTCGGGAACGGCCTGCACGAGCTTGGTTGCCAGAGCACGCACCTCGCGCTTCAGGCGGTCGGGCTTCCAATGGCTCAATTTGGAGATGTCGATCATCTCCACGAGCTGGCTGTGGATCTGAGATTTGAGCTTCTGGAACCGCAGGGCGAAGCTCTCCTTGTCCAAATTGTCCACGGGGCGAGAGGCGTTGACATGGGACGGCGTTTTTTGACGATTCGTTAACGAATTGAACATCGGGGCACTCTCGCAGTCAGTTGCCGGGTTATTCCGGAACTCGGACGACTACTTACGTCCTGAGCCATTCCGGAGACGCGCTGGAAATCGGTTTACTTCCTACCATCCGCCGAGGATCCTGCCACTCGGCGAAGCGATTTTTGCTCTGGCGCGACGTCCCTGTTCCGCGTCTCAAGCTGGCCTGCCTTCGAGCCGGCTCAGCAGCTTGTCAAAGCTCCGCGTAATCGAGGCACGACGGGCGACCCGGATCAGCGGTGCGCCCTGATTAATCGCTTCGTTAACGGTACCCGGGTCGTCCGGGATCGATTCCAGAATCGGCCGACCCAGAGTCTCTTCGGCCTGCTTCACGGCGATCTGGTGGCGTTGGCCGGTCCGATTGGCGACCACGTGGACGCGCTCCGGCGGCACGCCGTGTTCTTCCATCAGGCTGCGGATCAGTTTCCGGGTCAGCCGCAGCGAAACGACGTCGAGCCGCACAGGAACCAGCACCGCGTCGCAGAGAGTCAGCGTCCGTCCCAGGGCCTCGTCCAGGAGGTGCCCGCAGTCGAGCACGGTCACATCCAGCATCGCCTTGAGCAGCAAAAGCGAATGTTGCAACGCTTCCCAGGGCAATGACTCGGCCCGCAGCGTTCCCGGAGCGTGGGCGAGGACAAAAGCCCCCGCCGGATGCTCGACGAGCACTTGCATCATCATCGTGCTGTCGAGGCGGTCCCAGAGCTTGCGCAAGTCAGCGGTCGTGTGCCGCGGCTGAACGTTGAGTTGGAGGGCCAGTTCGGGCACTCCGCTTCCGATTTCAGCCACGGCCACCCGCCGCGGCAGCCGTTCCGCCAGGGCGAAGGCCAGGTTGACTGCCAGCGTTGTCACGCCGGTTCCCGGCACGGCCGCCGTCACACCGAGCATTTTTCCGTGGCGATACTGGATCGCCCCGCTTTGGCTGAGTTTTTCCAAGGATTGATTCAACTCCTCGCGCAGGCGTGTCACGTCGAGATACTCTCGGGCACCAGCCCGGATGGTCTGGAGAGCGATCTGAAGATCGCCAGCCGGTCCGGCCGCCAGGACCGGAACCTTGACGTAGGACGCCGTTTGCTGAATGAGGTTGAGGGTCTGGATCGAAGGCTGAGAGAGAACGATCAGCACCAGATCGTAGGGTGCCTGGGCCAATCGCACTCCCAGGTCAGCATGGCGGACGCAGTCCTGGGCCGTGCATTCCAGCCCCAGACTCAATGCCACCTGACGCAGGTAATCGCGTTGGCCGGCATCGTCATAGGCGACTACGATCCGCATAAACTTCTGTCTCCCGTAGCTGTCCCCTGATCTTCAGCAACAGTCAGTTCACTCGTTGACCAGGCGGACCTTGGCGATGTAACGGTTGTAAATGCTGAATGCCGGGTTAGCGTAACGCCGGTCCGAATCCGTGACCGCGGCATTGACAGCCATCTGACACGGCTGCAAAACAAAACTCAGCATCGGCTGTGCTGCTCCGCCTGAGCCTGCTTCCGGTGTCTTTTCCACCTGAACCACTCGTGCCGCCACGAAGCCTTGAATCGTGACCTGCCAGCCAGTGGCACCATCCCGATTGCGAGCCACGGTAGAGTACAGAGGCCAGATTCGCGGCTCTCCTGACTGACGCAGTCCATCCAGGACTTGGAACAGCGAGTCTCCAGCGATTTCTTCCGTGAGCGGGCCGAAAGGCATCCCGGCCAGGACCACCCGATTATCTTCCCCCAAAACGATTTGTCCACCCATTTCAGCGAGGTCCTGGGCAGTTATTCCCTGCTTGAACTGTCGAACTAGTGAGGACCAGAGCGATTCGCTGGAATTGGCATCGTGCCCGATCACGACAAAGCAGGCGTTGAACTCTTCCTCGTGTCCCTCGCCAGGTTCGGTGGGCTGACCGAGGGGCAATCGCACTTCCATTTCATAGATGCCGTCTCCCGGTTCCGGTCCGGCGTCCAGTTCGACGAAGCGGCGGTGTACCGGATCGAAGGTGAAGCGGTCGGCGGCGTCCGAGGCTCCTTCCTGAAGCGGTCCCAAAGTCTGCGTCTCCCACGCCAACGATTTGCCCTGTGTAGGATCGCTGAGCAGCGCTATCGGGGCGAGGGGAATCGAGCGGTTGCCGACCGGGCGGAAGCCGATCACGTCCCGATCCAGGTACGCCGTCGCCGAGGCCACGACGTCGGCCGCAGGTAGACCCAGCACCCGACCGAAGAACATGCCCGCTGGGTTGCCCCGTTGTCGAGTCCGGCGGGCAATGACTCGCACGGCGTTGATGTTGACATCGCCGAGATCCACAGCGGCCTGGAAAGACCGATCTTGCGGGCTTTCCCGGTAGCCAAAGATCACGTCACCGGACTCAGGATCGCCGGCATCGAACACCAATTCCAACGGCTGACCAAGAACCGGATTGGCCTGCCCGTACCGAACCGCTTCCTGGTATGCCAGCTGCGCGGTTTTCCACATGGCCTCCGGACGATTACTCAGCACTTCGTCCCGAAGCAGAGCCTGAGCGGTTGCCAGAGCGATGGAATCGGCGGCGTTTCGCATCTCGGCCTTGGCCATCCACAGGTAGGCACCGTCCACGGCGAGAGCGAGAGCCGCCAGCAGCACACCCATCGCCAGAATCATCCACACGCTCATGCCGCCCCGTCGTGAGGTCCGACGCTGCCAGCTACCGGTTTCTGAATTGAAAGCGTGCAGACGCATGGCGGCATCACCTTGAGACACGAGATATTGGGCGATCTGGGGAGGGGTCGATTCTCTGAGGAAACCTCGGGCTGAACGAGTGCGAGGGGAGAGTCAGCCCGAGGAGGCCGGGGCCGGACGTCCGAATCCGGCCCCGATGCTCAAATCCGTCGCTATCGCCGTTGCGGGCAGGTGGGGCAGGTCGGGCAGCCTCCCCGACCGCTTGCACCCGGCGGTTGGAACCGCACGGTGGACGGGCTTCCGCCACCCACCTGACCACTTTGCACCGCATAGCGGACGCCATTGCCATTGACCGGGGTTCGGCCCACGCCCTGCGGATAGGCCGTGCCGGCGACCGTTTCCTTGCTGAAGTCATTGACCGGCATAAATCCTGCCGATTTGCCTGTGCGCGGATCGAACACCTGATCACCGACGTATTTCAGTCCGTTGACACGCTCCACCGACAACGGCGGCGTCGGCTCGGGCGGCTGGAGGCAGGTCAGATGGAAGATGCGGACCAGGTCATGCTCGCCGATGGTGTACAGTCCGGCCACGAAATCCTGCACGCGCTGATCTTCGTCGGCATATTCCGGGTTGCCAGGGATGCTGAATCGGCAGGTGCCGATCGGGTTGACGGCGTAGGGATCACCGCTGCGGTCGTAGGAGGCGGTCACGGCCCGGTCGCCGCCCTGTCCATCTTCCGCCTTGCGGATCACAGCCGTGTCCGAGGTGGAATCACCCGTTCCACTGCGGGCCGCTCCCATGAGGTTCTGGGTGGCCTGCTGCATCAGCTGGTTCCGTTCGGTCCGACTCACCGGCAAGAGGGCGATGATGCCCTTGTCCTTGCAATACTCCGTCAACCCGGCGCGATAGGGGTTCATGGCCAGGGTGTAGTTCGTGCAGCACATGCGGCCCAGGGGCGTGTCCACGGGATTCGGATTGGTCCGACGACCGATGATCCGAGCACCGCGGACGATGATGGCCGAGGCCGACTGCGTTCCCGTCGCTCCCATGGAAGCGGCCTTGTTGTTGTTCGCTGCTGGTTGTGCCGGGTTGGCCGAGGTGCGGCTGACCAGTTGCCCGTTCTCGCAGCCTTCCACGGTGGTGATAAGCTGCACGTCCACCAGATCGCCGACGCGGATCAGACCGCCGGCGGCCCACTGGTTGCCGATGCAGACGGTGACTGCCCGTTCGCACGGCAGCAGTTGACGGCCGAGGTCGTCGCCCTGGAGCGGTTGAAGCAGCTCTTCCCGCAGCGGGGTATCAGCGACGATGTCCGTGGCCGCGATGCGGTTGACCGCCGCCGCCGTCACCGGAGGCAGCAGTTTGCCTTCGCGGTAAAGCTGAAGCTCCTGGTCGTTGCGGATGGGTCTGAGGCGCACGTCCCGCGCCGAAATGACATTTCCTTCAAAAATATTGGCGGCCGCTACGACGATGGAGGGCGGAGTTTCTTTCTTCGGCTCCGCCGGCGTGAGGATGCCGGAGGCCTTGACCGCGATCACGGCCCCCAGGCCCAAAGCTACCGCCACGATCAGGGCGAAAATGGTGCTGGCTCTCATGGTGTCATGCTCCTTGGTTTACTCTTTCCGCATCACCGTGCGGGCCACCAGTTCCTCATTCCGAATGCTGTAACCGACGATCCGGAGCAGGTCCGGTACGACATACCCCGCTGGGATGCTGACCCAGACTTCCACCGGCTCGCCGGAGGGAATCTCTCGGACATCCTGCACCGGCTCACTGCTGGTTGCCGTGAGCCGGACGTCGGCATCGCCCAGGCGGCCGTTGCCGAGATAGAGCCGCACCGCCTGGCGAACCTCGTCCAGATCTCCACCCAAGGCCGCCACCCGCGCTCCCTCACGACTGGCCGCCAGAAGCTGCTGACGGGCGTGCAGCATCATGCTGAACTCGATCATCCCCAGGAAGAGCAGCAGCACGACCGGAAACAGCAGGGTCATCTCGACTGTCACCGATCCCCGCCGACGGGCTTCCCGTTGTCCAAACCGCTTCAGCCGCATGATGCCGACTCCGTCTCTCTGTTCCAGCCCCGCTAGTTTTTCTGGCTGCTGGCGGTGGTATTTCCGCCTTGCTCCTGGGCAACTTCCTGCAAACCGAGTTCCACTCGCAGTACCCAGAACATGACGAGGACGACAGCCAAAGTCGCCGGCAAGGCCCAACCGACGCGCCGACCCTGGGCGACCTTGAACTTTGCCTCGCCTCTTCTGCCGTCGGACCGCTGCGGAACCATGCCCCGCACCCCACGCTTGAAAAACCGCAGGCAGATCAGCCCGAAGGCGATCAGGGCGACGAAGACCACCGTGACCACGAGCAGATAGATCGTCCAGAGCGGTCCGACCCAGGCTCCCACGGCCGCGAATTGCTTCACGTCCCCGCCGCCGACGGTGTTCAGAATCCACAGAAGAAAGAAGATGGCGAACGCTGTGCCGAATCCCGCCAGGGAGAACAGCAACCCATCCAAACCGCCGATCAGGGCGTTGGAAGGCTCAGCGAACAGCCAGGTTTGTTTCCCCAGGCTCGCCAGCCAGATGCCGCGAATGATGTTGACGACGAGGCCAAGCCCGAGCGTGGCCAGCGAAAGCCATTTGGGGATGACCATGTACCGCAGGTCGAACCAGCTGGCGGCGATCATCGCCCCGGCCAGCAGGGTCACGAAGACCCAGGCAAAGAAAAGTTCAGGGGTGAAAAAGACGTGCGGCATGGTGCAACATCCGATGAGCCGGCGGATCCACCGCTGCTGGTCATCTTATGCATCCCATGCCGAGGGGAAGCAGGGAGTGCTGGGAGATAGCCAAAAAACTACTTGCTTTTTAGAGAGAGCCGGGTTTCAGGCCGAAACCCGAAACCCGGTTCTCATATCAGCCTAAACCTTACGCATGCGAATTATTACGGTTCGCAGGCAGTGGGGTTCCCGTCCAACCCAGCCGTGCAAACAGCGATGGGCCACGTGTTGACCTCATCACTGTAGGCCGAGCCATTGACGAACGAGCAGCAACCGCTGGCACCACCGTAGCTGTAGGTCTGGCTGATCGCGCCGATAGCACTGGCCACTTCCTCCAGCTCGTTCAGGACGGCCTGCTGGACGGTCTTGAGGCCAACGACCAGACCGATCACGAGGATCGTCACCACGAACACCCACTCCGTGGCGATCAACGCACCGGCGTCATCCCGCCACAACTTGAACAGAATCGAACGCATCTCCGAGTCCTCCTGTACACCGATAAGGACAGGATCGAGTCGGGGACCGCCCCCAACCCACACACCACGCCAAGAACCTACGAACGAGGCCCTTCGCCAACTTCTCCATTCTTTTGCACGATCCAGGGAAGGGGCGAAACTCCGGTCAGGCCATCGGGTCCTTGGAAAGTGCCCTCAATGTCACCGGCGATCTGCTCGCCGTCTGCCCAATGAAGTTGCACTCCGCGTGCCAAGAAGCGGGGCAAAAGTGGCTCGCCATTCCGGGGTTTCTCATTTTTCCTGAAAATCCAAGGGTTTTGGCCTAAAAAGGATTTTTTCGGGTCTGCTTTGAACCCAAATTTCTTCCCTGATCCGGGCTTCAGCTGGTCGAAACTCGTTGCTAAGCGCTAGCGGGAGGCCGTTAACGCGGTTAACGAAAGTTAACATCCAACGGGGTGTTGGGGATTTAAACGGGTTGCGGAAGGAGCGGGAGCTTAGGAAAGCGAGCAAGCCATGCGTCTTGCCGTTGCTGCCGTGTCTCCAACTCATGCCTGGGATTCCTTAGCGTGGCGTGGAATTTCTCTTGCAGGAGGACAAAAAACGGTGAAGCTAGGGAAGATCGTCGGCTAGGCTAAACCGTGGAAGCCGCATCGAAGAAGCCGCTCTTTCTCGGGGGATGGATCATGGATCGGGATGGTCGGACGATCCCGCTGCCGAGGTGGATGACAGTCATCGGCAGCCTCGTCCTTGGGTTTCATCTGATGGCCCTCTTGATCCTGGTGCTTGCCGCACCGAGCGGACCGTGGCCGACGCCGTTCGGGGCCGACATGGCCCTGGCCCCCTGGTTCGCTGGCAAGCTCAACGACTTCTTTCTCCCGTATTACCTGAAACCGCTCAAACTCACGCACAACTATCACTTTTTGACCAACCGCACCAGCACCACCGGCGTGTACTTCACCGCCAAACTTCGGGACGCTAAGGGAGAGGTCTTTCTGACCGTCGAGGTGCCGGATGCCAACGCCAACGCCTTTGTCCGCCACCGCCAGAGCCTGTTGGCCCGCGGACTGGGCGACGATCAGCCGGTGCCGCCGATGATGGGCGAATCGGTCGCCGCTCCGAACCAGCAGGTGAATCGCATCAAGATCTGGGACATGGCGGACGGCAAGCCGCGGGAATTGATCCTCCGGGAGATCCCCGAACATCTCGTGCCCCGGGATCGGCCCGTAATGAAAACGTCCGACTGGACCGAGCTTCTGGTACGGTCTTACGTTCGTTACCTGGCCCGCAGGTATCAGGCGGGCAGCGTCGAGATCGTGCGGCATAGTCAGGAGCCGATTCCGCCGGCAGCACTGATCGGCGACTTCCCGGCTCAGGCGTTTGACGAACTGATCTCGAACTTCGGCCCGCTTCCTGCATCGGGAAAGTAAGCCCCGTTTCACGGGAGACTCTGCGTGAACAAGCCGCGAATCACGACGCCTCAGTTACGCCCCTCGGAAGCGACGGCTCCAACCGGATTGTGGGCCGCCTGGGTCCGCTTCTGGTTCACACCGACCGACCCAACCGGCCTTCACGCCTTGCGGCTGCTCACTGGCCTGCTCGTGCTGACTTGGCTGCTTGGCTTTGCCGGTCAGGAAAATGCCCTGTTCGGCCTGCGCGGCTGGTTCGATACCCAGGCGTACAAGGACGCCTCTCGTCTGCCGAACACCGCAAACATGCCGGCTCCGATCACCTGGTCCCTCGTCTATCTGTGCGGCGAAGACGAAAACCTGGTCACAGCCTTGTATTGGTCGTCGGTACTCGTGGTAGCGCTGTTCACTCTCGGCGTGGCGACGCGGATCACCAGCGTGATGACTTGGCTGGCGGTGGCGTCATTCACGGCCAATCCGGCCATCTCCTACGATGGCGACGTTCTGCTGCTCATGCTGACGTTCTACCTGATGATCGGCTATGTGCTGCTGGGGTGGTGGCACGGCGATTTGAAAGGCATGGGTCGGCTGATCGGTGGGTCGAAGTGCCTCATTCTGGGACCCAGCGATAAACCGCCCAGCGTAGCGGCAAACGTGGCAGTGCGGCTGATTCAGGTCCACTTTGCGATCATCGTTGTGGTCAGTGCCTTGCACAAGCTCCAGTCCGGCGACTGGTGGTCGGGCACGGCGTTGTGGTATCCCCTGTTTCCGCCGTTTCAAACGAAACTGGCCGAGATTCGGGAAATGGCCCCACGCCGCGACTTTTACCTCGTCGCCCTCAGCCTGGCGACCTATGCCGCTCTGCTGTGGCAACTGGCCTTTCCGTTCTTCGCTTGGAGACCTCGCTGGCGGATCGTGCTCTTGGGCGGGGCGGTCGTCGGCTGGATCGGCACGGCGTTCGTGTACAAGTTGCCGATCTTCGGACCGGCTTATCTCATCGGGGCCTTGAGTTACCTGACCGAAGACGAATGGCGCTTCCTGACAGGCTGGCTGCGGCGGCTGCCGATTCTCGAACGGATCATGGGCAGCCGACAAGCTCCGTCTGCGGAAATGGAAGCGCGTCGGTCCGTGAAATCGGCGGTGACGACGGGATGAAGTGCGTCATGAATCGCTGGCCTGGGTTGCTTGCGGTGGTCTTGGTCTGCCTGTCCCTGTTCGGTGTATCGTCCTGCGCGCCGACGGATTCGCCGAGCGGCTCGAAAGCGGTTGACACTGACAAGGCCGGGGAACCGATCCCTTCCCCGCCAACACCTCGGATGGATCAGGTCAAGGACCGCATCGAGGCCGCCATTGAGCAGGCTCGCCGTCGCGAACTGCTGACGACCAACGGGTTTTGGACCGTGTTCCACGGCATCCTCGGCATGGGGCCAAGCCTGACCCTGACCAACCCCGACACCGGCGAGAAGGTCAATGCCCTGGACTACATCTGTTCCGGCGGCGAGCTGCGCGGACTTCGCTTTCTGCCCACCCGCTGGGGGCTGGACGTGCAGATGGGTCCGCCCTTCGTCGGACAGGGCCATCAGGACCAGTTCATCGCCGAGATGGCCCA
>JANWWR010000090.1 GCA_025055835.1 Gemmatales bacterium
GCCGATGCGGCGGCGGCTGTTGGCAGCACCCAGGCGGGCCACTGCCAGCCAGCCATGTCCCCGAACCGTTTCCGTATCGGATCGTCGCAGATACCACGTCAACCCCGCCAAGCCGCCAATCAAAAGTGCCGTCCCGCTGCCGAAAAACAAGATCATCGCGGAGGATTCCGGAACGACAGAGCTGAGCAGACCGAGCAATACAGCCACGCAAAAACCGAGCGTCGCCGTCGTTGCCGACCACCGGCCTTGATGCGGCAATTGATTGTCCAGGCTGAAGCCGCCGCCAAGCAATTCCCGCGGTTCGATCCGCTTGAGTTCCCGACCGGCCCAAAAGATCGAACCCAGGCCGGCGATCACGCTCAGCAGCCAACCCAGCGTCAGGCTGGGATAGGGGATTGGACCGAGATTTGGATCGCTGGCTGCAACGTGAAACCGCAGGAAAGATGTCTGCAACGAGTCGCGCCAGCTTTGATTGAGAAACTGTACAAGAAGCCCAGCGTAGCCCATTGCCGCGGCAACGCCGAGAGTGGCTCCGACAACAGCCACAACTACCCCTTCGATCAAAAGTAGCCGATGTATCGTCGCGGCCCGAAAACCGACGGCATACAAAAGGCCGATTTCCCGAGCACGCTGATCCACGCCGAGCCGGAACAACAGGACCACGAGCAGCATCGCCGAGGCGATGAGGAAGAAACTGAAACCGACGAACAGCCAGCCGAACATCTGAGCCGTGCTGCTGGACGCTGCCTCCAGGGCCTGGGCCTTGACGGGTACAAAACGCAAGCCCATCTCCCGTGCCGGGAGTGCCTGACGAAGCAAGGAAATCAACTCTCGGCGCTTCTGCTCGATCTTCTCTGCGTCGTCCGCAATCGAAGGGGGAATGGCAAACCGCAGGGACGTGTAATCTCCGTACCGACTGCTCCATAGTCGTTGAGCCGTTTCGGGATGGACAAAGGCCTTGGGAGCAGCCCGATAGCGTCGCCAGTAGTCCTCATCGCGTTCCCGGACCCATTCGGTATGCCACTGTTCAGCAGGGAACGGTGGTTTCCAGTCGCGGATGCGAGTTCCCCGTAGGCCGGGAAACTCCGGTGTCAAGGAGCGGTCGGCGCTGTAAGAATCCAAGTGAACCACCCCGGCCAGACGAAACCTGCTGGCTGCCTCGGCGAGGAGTCGGCCATCGCCTTCGAGGAAATAGCGCAGAGTGACGACAGGCTGACCGAGGCGAGAAGACCAATCGCCGTCCGGCCACAGGTCCCTCGCTGCCCATTCGCTAAGCAGAATCTCATCCGGCTCCAGATGCCGGGCCGGTGAGCCGTTTACCAACGTCAGTGGTCCCCAGGGAGGCGGCGCGTCCGGTTGCAAGCCCGTGACCACGGAGTAGGGCGTATACCGTGTCGCGGCTCGGGCCAGCATGGCGACATGGAACGGTGTCGGCGAGGCAGCCGTCATCGTTAGCGAAGAGCTTACGTCCCCAAGCAGGGCGCGTTCATCGAGGATCACGTTGGCCAGGTAGCTGAGTGTCGGCAAGACCTCCCACCCAGCCTCCTTGGCTGCATTCTCGATACGCTCCGCCACGGACGGTTCCAAAATCAGCCGACGAGTTTCCAGAGAGAAATACCGCTTGCCGGTCACGTCGGTCTTTAATTCCAATCCCAAATCGGCAAGTTCGACCGCCTCATCGAGTCTGGCCTGAAGCGCGTCCAAATCATGTGCGCCGAACGAGGGAGCACCGGCTGACGACGGATTTTCGGCCAAGGAAACCAGTAGAGCGTTGACTGGCCTTGAAAGTCCGACGCTTTCCCGCAAGCGCCGTTGCATGCGATCGATTTGCACATACACAATCCGCGGAATCTGCTGCTGGGAGCCAAGGCTGAAACGTCCGGCCCCGTGAGCCGGAATAATCTCGACAACCGGACTGGCTTCCAGAGTTAAGCCCGGATCGTCGCTGCGTCGGCCCAGGAGAGAATCGGTTGGGATCATTTCCACCTTGCCAAGCCGAATCTCGACATAGTCCCCGACGCGAACTCCCAGGGCCTCCGATAGAGGTTGATTGACAATGACGGAATCCTGAAGATCTTTTTTTTCTTGCCCGAATAGCCGCCAAAAGTCGGCTGAGATGCCGATGACCTGGACTCCGCCAGCACGGGCTGACACGGAGCCGTCGGAACCGCGAACCAATACCGAGCCGCGCAGGATCAGGGCGGGACCAACTGCTGCGGTTCCTGCCAACTGCCCCAAGGCGTCTGCCAATTCGCTGCGGAATGGCCGATCCGAAAGCACGGCGGCGTCGATAGCCCCGAGGCGATCCACGGCCAAAGCTCGCAGACTGCCGCGAAGCGAGTCCCCGACCAGCAGCGATCCAGTCAGGACCGCAGCCCCCACCGCCACGCCGAGCGAGACGGCTGCATGAGAGCGGAAGTGGAAGCTCAGGTTACGCAGCAGCAGTGTAAACAGGGACATGACTTTGCTCGTGCTGCAACACGATAGCGAGGCCGGCTTCACGACTCCTCACCAAGCAGCCGACGCAACACCTCGTCAGGAGCCGGTTCGTAACGGTATGGTTCCAGCGTGTAACTGGCGCGCCCCTGGCTTAGGCTGCGGACCGTGTCCGCGTAATCGAAAGTCCGGGCCAGAGGTACAACGGCGTCAATGATCCGCAGATTGCCGCGAAATTGAATGTCCTTGATTTCCGCACGGCGGGCATTGAGGTCGGCTGTCACAGGACCGAGATACTCTTCCGGGACTGTCACTTCCAGCCGCATCACGGGTTCCAGGAGGATGATGTTGTCTTTCAAAGCCAAGTCCACGGCTTGAGAGGCCGCCATCTGGAACGCCACTTCGTTGGAATCGGTCGGGTGCATCTCGGCATTGACCAGCCGAGCCAATACGTCGATCACCGGATAGCCAACTTCCCCGGATTGCAAGGCCGAGCGGACGCCTTGTTCAACGGCCTGGACGAAGACCGGTGGCAGTTTACCCGGCTCGAGAGCGTTGACGAACGTGACCGGCTGCGGCCCGCGATGGTGCTGGAATTCCAACTCCACTCGGGCAAAAAGCGGAGCCGTTCCCGTTTGACGGATGCACTCGCCCCAAACACGCACCGGCTTCCGCAGCGTTTCCCGGTAACTGACCCGCGGCTTGCCGACCCGCACCTTGAGTCGGAAGTCATCCCTCAACCGATGGGCCTTGATTTCCAAGTGCAGCACGCCCATGCCGCTGATGAGCGTCTGACCGGTGTCGGGGTCCGTGTGCCAGCGAAACGTCGGGTCTTCCCGCGCCAGAATGTTCAAGGTCTGTTCGAGCTTGGCTCGGTCGGCGGAACTTTCTGGCTCTACCGACATGCTGACCACGGTTTCTGCGAAGTGGATGGATTCGAGCAGAATCGGATGCTGGGGATCACACAAGGTGTCCCCAGTGATGGACTCCTTGGGTCCGATGGCGGCGGCGATGTCCCCGGCAGTCACTTCGTCCAGCGGCTCTTTGTCCCGCGTCGGATCGGCATACACCCGGAACAGCTTGGTCAGGAACTCCTTGATCTGCTTGCCGGGGTTGTAGGGTCGGCTGCCTGCCTTGGCCGTGCCAGAATAGACCCGAACGTAGTAATACTCGTTGTGCTGGTCGGCTTGAATCTTGAATACGAGCGCTGCCAATGGGCCGTTAGGATCTGGCGAGCGCGTTTCCTGCTTGCCGGTCTTTGGATTGATGCCGACGACCGGCGGACGATCGAGCGGACTGGGCAAATACCAGCAGATGGCGTCCATCAGGAGCTGGATTCCCATATGGGTCCGGCCCGAGCCGCATAGGACCGGCTGCACTTCGTTCTTCACCGTCCTTTGCCGAAGGACCTTGCGAATGATCTCCGGAGCAATGGGTTTGCCTTCGAGATAGGCAGTGGTCAGCAGATCCTCCTCGTCGGCTTCGGTGAGCACATCGAAGAGCTTTTCCCGCCAGTGCTGAGCCTCGGCAAGGTATTCTTCGGGGATCGGCTCGCGGCGGACGACCTTACCGTCCTGGCGGTCCGGGCTGGAATTATCAAACCAGCAGGCCTCCCAGGCGATCAGGTCAATCACCCCGGCGAAGGGATTGTCGCTGTCCTTCGGCGAACCGCTGCCGATGGGAATGCTGACGGCGACTGGCTTGCCCTGAAGACGTTCCCCCACTTCGCGGACGCAATTGGCGAAGTCAGCCCCGACGATGTCCATTTTGTTCACGAAGACCAGGCGAGGGACGTTGTACTTGTTGGCCTGCCGCCAGACGGTTTCCGACTGCGCTTCGACGCCCTTCTGAGCGTCCAGGACGATCACCGCCCCGTCGAGAACGCGGAGGGAGCGTTCAACTTCCGCCGTGAAATCCACGTGTCCGGGGGTGTCGATAAGATTGATCCGGCAATCCTGCCAATGGAACGGAACGCAGGCGGAGTAGATCGTGATGCCGCGTTCCTGCTCCTCGGGAACGTAATCGGTCGTCGTGGTGCCTTCGTCCACGCCCCCAAGTCGGTGAATGGCTCCGGAATAGTAGAGAATGTGCTCCGTGGTGGTCGTTTTGCCGGCGTCGATGTGGGCAATGATGCCGATGTTGCGGAGCAGGCGAAGATCAGTTTTGGACGATTTGGCGGCCATGATTGTCCGTCACTTTGGTTGCAGATGAAATGGTGGCCGCAAACACAAAGTCCGCGGTCGGAAATCTCCACGGGTGATTCCCGGCCACGGACAGTGCTTGTGCTGTTACCAAGCGAAATGGGCAAAGGCCTTGTTGGCCTCGGCCATCTTGATCGTATTCTCTCGCTTAGTCATCGCTTCGCCTTCGCGGCGATAGGCGGCAAGCAGTTCGTCGGCCAGTTTCAAGTACATCGGCTTGCCCTTTTTGGCCCGTGCCGCCTGAATGATCCAGCGAATGGCCAAGCTCTGCTGCCGCACTTTGTTGACCGGCATCGGTACCTGATAGGTGGCACCGCCGACGCGCTTGGAGCGGACCTCGACCGTGGGCTTGACGTTTTCCACGGCCGTTTCGAAGACCTGAAGAACGTCGGCTTGTTCGCCGAGCCGCTTCTTCATCTGATTCATGGCGGCATAGAAGATGCGCTGGGCAGTCGCCTTCTTGCCTTGCCACATCATGCAATTGATGAACTTGCTGACCAGCTTGGAACCGTAGACCGGATCCGGAGCCAAAAGGACAGTTGCTGTGCGTTTTTTCTGTGCCATAGCGTCCTCGTGGAGCCTGTTTTGCCTCAGGAATTAATTTAGGGAGGGAAGCGGCAATCGGCTTGGGTTCTCGGCCGGAAGCACCACGACGACTTCGCCGGTCGGACGGAAGCAGACTTCGTTGACCGTCCGGCAGGCCGGACATGCGACCTGGACGGCGGCCACGACCCGCGGCCCGGCTTTTAATCCCTCCCCGCTGCAATGCACCTTGAGATGAATCCCTTCCTCGCACTCGTGGCAATGGAACCGCAAACAAACCAGAAGCTGGGTCATCGCCTTGGCTCGCGTCGGGCCTCAGAAGTTGACCACCTCGGGACGCCGGGTCGCGAGAGTCGCCTCACCACGGCTTCAAAACGACCGAGCCGCCTTGCGGCGGCTTCGGCTGGTGTTTTTCCCGAGGCCTACTTGCCTCCCTTCTTGGCTCCGTATTTCGACCTCGCCTGTTTGCGGTCGGCGACGCCTTGGGCGTCCAGCACGCCCCGGATGATGTGATACCGGACGCCGGGCAAGTCGCGGACACGACCACCCCGCACGAGAACGACAGAGTGCTCTTGCAGGTTGTGCCCTTCGCCAGGAATGTACGCCGTCACCTCAATGCCGTTGGATAGCCGAACGCGGGCCACTTTCCGCAGCGCGGAATTGGGCTTTTTCGGCGTCATCGTTTTGACCTGGAGACAGACGCCTTTCTTCTGAGGACAGCCCTGCACTGCGGGATGCTTCGGCCGGCGGCGTTGAACGCGTCGCGGCTTGCGAATCAATTGGTTAATCGTCGGCATGGTTTCAGACTTTCCGGGGCCTTCCGCCGCTTTGGACCGATCCGCATGGCTTTACCCAATGCGCATTGGTCCTGGCAGACGAGGCTTGATGTAAAGAGTGATCCTAGTGTATCAAGCGTGCTTGTCAAGCGTCCTCCGACCAGCAATAACTCATTCCGTCGCCGCCGGGGTTTCCACGGGCGCGCTGCGCTGCCGCTGGGGCATCGCCTGGGCGAGCGTCAGGCCCTTGGCTTCAAGCACAGCCGGGTTGATCTTGACTTCCGCTTCCTGATGCAGGCGGAAGCCAGTGCCCGCCGGAATCAAATGCCCGAGAATCACGTTCTCCTTCAGACCCACCAGCCGGTCCATCTTCCCGGCCAGCGCCGCTTCCGTGAGTACCTTAGTGGTTTCCTGGAAGCTCGCGGCTGAGATGAAGCTATCCGACTGCACCGCCGCCTTGGTAATACCAAGCAACTGCGGCGACGCCTGGGCCAGTTCCGGCTTCGTGCAGGTAGGCGTCTTCTTTCCGGCGGCTTCCAGCTTGGCCTTCTCCTGTTCGAAGAAGTCGCGCTCGACGATCTGTCCCTCCTTGAGGTCCTGGGAATCCCCGGGCGACCGCACCTTGACGCAACGCTTCAGCCGATTGTTCACTTCCGCGAACACGAACTTGTCGATGACCACACCGGGCAGCAACTTCGTGTCGCCGACCTTATCGACTTTCACCTTGCGAAGCATCTGGGCGATGATGATTTCAATGTGCTTGTCGTCGATGTCCACGCGCTGACTGCGGTAAACGTTCTGGATTTCCTGCAAGAGGTACTGCTGCACGGCTTCCGTGCCGCTGATGCGCAGGATGTCGTGCGGGACAAGCGGACCATCGACCAGTGGCTCGCCTTTGCGGACGTAGTCGCCGCCGTGGACCCGCAGGTGTTTGCCGTGCGGGATCAGATGCTCCCGCGGATTCCCCACCGGCCGTCCCTGATCGTCCAACGGGTGGATCAGAATCTTGCGCTTGCCGCGTGTCCGCTCGCTGATGATCTCCACGCGTCCGGAGATTTCGGCCATGACAGCCGGCTCCTTCGGCTTGCGAGCCTCGAAGATTTCCGTGACTCGCGGAAGACCGCCGACGATGTCCTGCGTCCCACCGAATTCCCGTGAAGTCTTGGCCAGCACCGTGCCTGCCGAGACTTTCTGCCCTTCGCGGACTTCCAGGTAGGCCTTTTCGGGGATGTAGTACACACCCAGGTTCTTGCCTTCTTCATCCTTGATGATGATCTGCGGGTGGCGGATGCCCTTATGCTCCATGATCACCCAGCGTTCCGCGCCACCGGCTTCACGTTCCTTGCGAAGCGTCTCACCGAGGATGATGTCGTCGAAGGCCACGATGCCGCTGACTTCGGCGAGAACCGGCACGGCGTGCGGGTTCCATTTGCACAGCAGCGTCCCCACGTTGACGCTCTGACCGTCTTCGACGAACAGTTGCGCCCCGTTGGGAATGGCGTACTTGTCCAACTCCCGACCGCGGGCATCGACGATGACGATTTCGCCGTTGCGGGTCAGGGCCACTCGCTCACCCTTGTCGTTGACCACCGCCTGGATGCGGTCGAGGCGAATCGTGCCAGCTTTCTTGGCCTTGACCTCGCTTTCCTCCAGGGCGACCTTGGCCACGCCGCCGATGTGGAACGTCCGCATCGTTAACTGCGTGCCCGGCTCGCCGATCGACTGGGCCGCGATGATGCCCACCGCCAAGCCCTCCTCGACCAGTTGATTGGTGGACAGGTCCATGCCGTAGCACAACTGGCAGACGCCCAGCGGGGCCTCGCAGGTCATCGGGCTGCGCACCTGGATCTTGTCGATGCCCAACTCTTCGATCTTGCGCGCCACCTCGACCGTGATCATCTCGTTTTCCCGCACCAGCACCTCGTCGGTGATCGGGTTGGCGATGTTGTTGCGGGAAACACGGCCGCGAATGGACTCGCTCAGACTCCGCTCGATCTGTTCACCCTTGTACACGACGCCCTTGGTGATGCCCTTTGTCGTGCCGCAATCGTGCATGGTCACGACCACGTTCTGGGCGACGTCGGCGAGCTTGCGGGTGAGGTAGCCGGAGTCTGCCGTCTTGAGCGCGGTGTCGGCCAGACCCTTGCGAGCGCCGTGCGTGGAGCTGAAATACTCCAGGACGCTCAGACCTTCGCGGAAGTTAGCCTTGATCGGCGTTTCGATGATCTGACCGGAGGGCTTCGCCATGAGGCCACGCATGCCGGCCAACTGGCGAATCTGCTCGACGCCACCGCGGGCACCGGAGTGAGCCATCAAGTAGATGGGATTGAGATACTGCTGCCCGTTGCGGCGGTCGTTTCGCAGATCATTCATCATCAATTGCGTGATCTGCTCCCGCGCATGGGTCCATTTGTCGATGATCTGGTTGTACCGTTCACCTTCCGTGATCTGTCCGCGGGCATAAAGTCGCTGGATCTGCTCGACTTCCTTCTCGGTCGCCCGGATGATCGCATCCTTGTTCGCCGGCGTCCGCAGGTCGTCCGTGGCGAAGCTCAGGCCGCTCCGAGTCGATTCCCGGAAGCCGATGTCCTTCATGCGGTCCAAAAGGTCGATGGTCTCCCGGCGCCCGAGAAGCTGGTAGCAGTCGGCGATGATGCGGGCCAGGTACTTGCTGCCCAGGGCCACGTCGTAGAAGGCCATCTCCGGCCGCAAGATGTCGTTGAACAGGACCCGGCCTACGGTCGTCTGCACGAGACCATTAGGACTCCGTGGGATTTCCACGAGCCGTTCATTGACTTCCGACATGACCTTCTTGGCCATGGGCAGCCGGACTTTGATCCGCGCATGCGTGCCGACTCGCTTCTGGGCGTAGGCCAGGTGGACCTCTTCAGGGCTGCTGAACACCATGTCCTCGCCCTTCTCGCCTTCGCGGTAGGCGGTCAGGTAGTAGCAGCCCATGACGATGTCCTGGGACGGGCTGATGATCGGCTGGCCGTTGGCCGGGCTGAAGACGTTATTGGTGGACAACATCAGCACCGTGGCCTCAACCTGGGCCTCGATCGAGAGCGGCAGGTGGACAGCCATCTGGTCGCCGTCGAAGTCGGCATTGAAGCCTTTGCAGACGAGCGGATGAATGCGGATGGCGTTTCCTTCGATGAGTACCGGCTCGAACGCCTGGATACCCATGCGGTGCAGCGTTGGTGCCCGATTGAGCAGCACCGGGTGGTTTTTGATGACCTCTTCGAGGATGTCCCAGACCTCGTCCGCCTTGCGCTCCAGCATCTTCTTGGCCGACTTGATCGTGTCGGCGTGGCCAAGCTCCTTGAGGCGGCGGATGATGAACGGCTGGAACAGTTCGAGCGCGATCTTCTTGGGCAGACCGCACTGGTGCAGCTTCAGTTCGGGACCGACGACGATGACCGACCGGGCCGAGTAGTCCACACGCTTACCGAGGAGATTCTCCCGAAAGCGGCCTTGCTTGCCCTTGATCATGTCGGTGAGCGACTTCAGGGGTCGGTTCGACGAACCGAGGACGGGCCGCTTGCATCGGCCGTTGTCGAACAGCGCGTCCACCGCCTGTTGAAGCATCCGCTTTTCGTTGCGGATGATGACCTCGGGAGCATTGAGATCCACCAGCTTCTTGAGGCGGTTGTTGCGGTTGATGATGCGGCGATAAAGATCGTTCAGGTCGCTCGTGGCGAAGTTGCCGCTGTCGAGCAGAACCAGCGGACGCAGGTCCGGCGGAATGACCGGAATGCACTCCAGCACCATCCATTCCGGCTTGTTTTCGCTGTCTCGCAGGGCCTCGACCACCTTCAGCCGCTTGGTTAAATCCTTCTGCTTTTGACTGTCCCGCTTGTTCGGGTCGGAAAGCAGTTCCTCGAGTTCCGCGCGGAGTTGCTGCGACAAGGCCACCAGGTCAAGCCGTTCCAGCAGCTTCTTGATCGCCTCCGCGCCCATGTCCGCTTCGAAGGAGTCGCCGAATTGTTCCCGGGCGCGCCGGAATTCCTCCTCCGAGAGGAGTTGGCGCTCCTTGAGCGGCGAGTCGCCCGGATCGATGACCACGTATTCCTGGAAATAGATGACTTTTTCCAGGTCCGTGGTTTTCATGTCCAGCAGGGCACCCAGGCGGCTCGGGGTGGCCTTGAAAAACCAGATGTGGACGACCGGGGCGGCCAGTTCGATGTGGCCCATGCGCTTGCGGCGAACCCGGCTGTGGGCGACCTTGACGCCACAACGGTCGCAGATCATCCCCTTGTACTTCATGCCGCGGTACTTGCCGCAGGAGCATTCCCAGTCTTTTTCGGGTCCGAAGATGCGCTCGCAGAACAAGCCGTCGCGTTCCGGCTTGTAGGTGCGATAGTTGATCGTCTCCGGCTTTTTCACCTCGCCGAAGGACCAGCTGCGAATCTCGCTGGGACTGGCGAGACTGATGCGGACGGCCCCGTAGTCGTTGATCCGTTCGTAGGAGGTTTCGCCAGCGGCGGTGCTCACTGTTAGCACTCCTGAAGACTCAAGAAACCGAACGCTCCTCCAGCCGACTCGAAAGCATCCGAGCTGGCTTGGGAGCAGGTTTGGATCCAAAACGAAAATGCGGTGCGGGACGGAACGCCGTCGTCCCGACGCCGGTGGTTGCCTCGTGGATTCGTAAAGCGTTCAGGCATGAGGTCCAATGCACGGAGAGAACCCGGATTCTCCATTAGATTCAGTCGCTTGTGCGAAATCAAGACCTCTCGACTGTGCCCCCGGCAGCGACGGAAGAAGAACCGCGCCGCCGGAAGCGGAACTTCAAATCCGTTTCTTGATCAGTTGGATGTTCAGGCCGAGGCCCTTGATTTCGTTGCACAACACATCGAAGCTGGCCGGCGTACCGGCTTCCAGCGTATTTTCCCCCTTGACCATCGACTCGTAGATCTTCGTCCGTCCTTCGACGTCGTCGGACTTGACCGTCAAGAGTTCCTGGAGGATGTACGCCGCTCCGTATGCTTCCAAGGCCCACACTTCCATCTCGCCGAAGCGCTGGCCGCCGAACCGGGCCTTGCCACCCAGGGGCTGCTGCGTGATGAGCGAGTAGGGACCGGTGGCCCGGGCGTGGACCTTGTCGTCCACCAGATGGTGCAGCTTGAGCATGTAGATGTAGCCGACGGTCACTTCCTGCTCGAACGGTTCTCCAGTCCGCCCGTCGTACAGCCGGGCCTTGCCATTGACAGGCAGTCCAGCCTCCTTGAGGCATTCCCGAATCTCTTCCTCCGTCGCGCCGTCGAAGGCCGGCGTGACCGCCTTGAAGCCGAGCTTCGCGGCTGCCCAACCCAGGTGCGTTTCGAGAATCTGTCCGACGTTCATGCGGCTGGGCACGCCCAGCGGATTGAGCAGGATGTCCACCGGCGTACCGTCGGCCAGGAAGGGCATGTCCTCTTCCGGCAAAATCTTGGCGATGACGCCCTTGTTCCCGTGTCGCCCCGCCATCTTGTCGCCGACCGACAATTGCCGCTTCGTCGCCACGTACACTTTGACCATCTGCTGCACACCGCTCGGCAGCTCGTCGCCCCGCTTCAGGCTGTTGAGCTTGCGTTCGCGGTCGTCGTGCAACGCCAGCAGCTTCTCGAAATGGTACTTGAAGCGCTCTTCGCAAGCTTTGCGCCGATCCGGCGAGCGGATGTCAAGGATTTCAAGCCGGAAACCGTCCGAAGCGCGGTTCAGCATCTTGATGGCCTGCTCGGCCACCACCTTGTCCTCATCCTTCGGACTACCGAGCACCTTGCCGTTGGGATCCTTGATCTCCTTCTTGTCCAGAATCTCCATCAAGTCGGCGATGAGATTGCGGAACTGAACCGCCATCAAGCCGTCGTACCGCTTATTGATTTCGCGCTCCTGCTTTTCCAGTTCCTTGCGTTCATAGTCGGTGAGGCTGTTGCGACGGCTAAAGCGTTCCGTGTGGATGACAATGCCTTCCACTCCGGAGGGCACTTCGAGGCTGTCGTTCTTCACGTCCTCGCCGGCGCGGCCGAAGATGGCGTGCAGGAGCTTCTCTTCCGGCGTCAGTTCGCTTTTCGATTTCGGAGAGACCTTGCCCACCAGAATGTCGCCGGGCTTGACATAGGTGCCGACCCGCACCACGCCATGTTCGTCCAGATTGGCCAAGGCCCGCTGCGACACGTTCGGAATATCCCGGGTGAATTCTTCCTTGCCGAGCTTGGTCTCCCGAATCTCCGCCTCGTATTCCTCGATGTGAATGGACGTGAACACATCATCGCGGACCAGCCGTTCGCTGATGATGATCGCGTCCTCGAAGTTGTAGCCGTCCCACGACATGAACGCGACAAGCACGTTGCGGCCCAAGGCCAGTTCGCCGTTGTGGGTGGCGGCGCTGTCGGCGATGATCTGACCCTTCTTGACCTTTTGCCCGACCGTGACAATGGGCTTCTGATTCAGGCACGTCCGTTCGTTGAGACCGACGAATTTGCGGAGGATGTACTCGTGATCGTCGATGCGAATGCGGGCGGCATCCACATAGGTCACGGTGCCATCCCGGTCGGCCCGGAGCACCATGCCGCTGTTCTTGGGAACCTCGGTTTCCAGGCCCGTGGCGACCAAGGGAGGCTCGGTGACGAGGAGCGGCACGGCCTGCCGCTGCATGTTGGAACCCATCAAGGCCCGGTTGGCGTCGTCGTGCTCCAGGAACGGAATCAGACCGGCCGATACGCCGACAATCTGCTTCGGCGAAACGTCAATGTACTGCACCTTGTCGGCGTCCACGTAGCCGAAGTCCCCGCCGTGTCGGGCGATGACCTTGTCCGCTGCCAGCTTGCCATGGTCCACGGGGGCATCGGCCGGAGCGAGATAGGCGTTAGTTTCCTCGTCGGCCCGCAGCCAGACGATCTCATCGGTCAGCTTCCTCTTGTTAATCTTGCGGTACGGCGTGATGAGGAACCCGTACTCATCCACGCGGGCATAGATGCCGAGGCTGAGGATGAGACCGATGTTGGTGCCTTCTGGAGTCTCGATAGGGCAGATGCGCCCGTAGTGCGAAATGTGGACGTCACGCGCTTCGTACCCGGCCCGTTTCCGGTTGAGGCCTCCAGGACCCAGTGCACTGAGGCGGCGTTCGTGCGTCAGTTGCGAAAGGGGGTTGGTCTGGTCCACGACCTGACTCAACTCGCCGCGACCGAAGAAGTACTCGATCGCCGTCGAGACGCTCTTGGGATTGATCAGCGTCCGCGGCGTCATTTCCTTCTCATCCTTGATCGACATGCGTTCCTGGACCGTCCGACGCAGCTTCAGGAATCCCTTGCGGATTTCATCCGCGGCCAGTTCGTCGATAGTCCGCAAGCGTCGGTTGCCCAGGTGGTCGATGTCGTCCACATGGACGCCGCTTTCCCCGTCGCGCAGCCGCAGGATGTAGCGGATCGAGTTCACCAGGTCGATCGACTGAAGCGTCATCTCGGTTTCGGGGACGTTCTGGCCGAACTTGCGATTGATGCGGAAGCGGCCAACTTTCCCGAGCCGATAGCGGTTGGGATCTTGGAACTTTTCGCGAAACAGCTCACGGGCCTTGTCCAGTTGCGGCGGATTGCCGGGTCGGAGTCGCTGGTAAATGCGCAGCAGCGCCTCCTCGTGGGTCCGCGTTGGATCTTCTTTCAGGGAATTCAGGATCAACGGGTCCTTGACCTTGCCGAGAATCTCGACCTCGGTCAGGTTGGAGGCCATGATCTGATCGGCATGCCGAGCAGAAATCTCCTCGCCGCTGTCGCACAGCACTTCGCCGGTCTGCGGGTCAATGATGTCTCCGACGGCGATGGCCCCGACGAGCTTGGTATAGTTCTCCTTGCGGACCTTGAGCTTCTCGGTCGGCAGAAAAGCCCGCATGATGTCCGCATCGGTGGAGTAGGCCGGGTCCAAGGCCCGCAGCAGGGTCATGGCGGAAAACTTGCCGCTTTGGTCGATCCGAACCGCCAGCACGTCTCGCTTGGTGACATTGATCTCGATCCAGCTTCCCCGCTCGGGGATAATGCGGCAGGAATGCAGGCGGCGTTCGCCTTCCATCTCCATCGTAAAATCCACGCCCGGGCTGCGATGGAGCTGGCTGACAACGACACGCTCAGCGCCATTGATGATGAACGCTCCGCCGCCGATCATGATGGGCATATCGCCGAGGAAAACCTCCTCCTCGACCGGCTCGGCCTTGTTCAAGCGCAGAAGCACTTTGAACGGACGGCCGTAGGTTAGTCGAAGCTTGCGGCAGTCATCGGGGTCGTAGCGGGGTTTACCCAACTCGTAGCGGATGTACTCCAGGGTGATCTTTTTGTCGTAGCTTTCGATCGGGAAGATTTCCCGGAGCACGCCTTCCAGCCCGATTGGCTCGCGCTTTTCGGGTGGCACGTCCAGTTGCAGGAAACGCTCATAGGATTTGACTTGAACTTCGGTGAGGTTGGGCACCTCGATGGCGTCTCCGCGTCGGCCGAAGTTGCGCACATGGGTCGGCTTGAAGATACGCTCACTGGATACAGGCATCGAGACGGCTCCCTTAGAGAGACGCAAAAAGTCGCTTGCGGGAGGCAGCATCGGCGGCGGCGATGAGCCTCATAGCGACGTGGGATATTCGGCAACAATGCAAGAAGCCCGGACGGCGCACGATCTCCGCCCGGGGTCGATAGGCCCCGTAAAGGGGTTGGTGATGATTTTTGACAGTCAGCTTCAACGGTGCCCCTCGCCCGACACGCATTAGGGTACGGGTTCGGCGGCCGTCCGGCACCTGGTCACTTGAGCGTGACCTTGGCACCGACTTCCTCCAGCTTCTTCTTGATTTTCTCGGCCTCGTCCTTGGGCAGGTTCTCCTTGACGGGCTTCGGCGCGCCCTCGACAAGGTCTTTGGCTTCCTTCAGGCCCAGTCCGGTAATCTCGCGGATCACCTTGATGACCTGGATCTTCTGTGCCCCGGCTTCCGTCAATTCGACGGTGAACTCAGTCTTTTCCGCCGGCTTGGCAGCGGCCTCAGCCGCACCGCCCGCAGCAGCCGGTGCAGCCGCCACCATGACGCCGCCCCCGGCCGGTTCCAGCCCATAGGCTTCCTTGAGGTATTTGCTCAGCAACACGGCCTCGGAGACTTTGAGGTTGGCGAGCTTGTCCCCAAGCTCTTTCAACTCCGGGGCCAGGGCCGTTGCACCTTCCGACATGGATCCTCGTCCTTTCCAACTCGCAGCAGGTAGTTTGAAACCTATGTAGAAGCAGCAACCGTGCGTATCAGCCTTTTATAGGACCGAGACGAACCCGAGGAAAGCGGGGAGGAAAAAATTCTTAAACTCCACCTTCGCCTTCCTTGCGTTCGGCCAGAGTTTGCACCACCCCGGCCAGCCTTCCGCCAGCCCCCGTGACCTGACCAAGCACCCTGCGGGCCGAACCCAACACCAGGGCCAACACCTCGCCGATGGCTTGGGCACGGGTCGGAAACTTCTTGGCCGCTTCGAACGGGACAACCGCTCCGTCCGCGACGGCGATCTTCGGCTGGATCTTCTTTTCGCGCTGGATCCACTCGTCAATCGCCTTGCTTAGGTCGGCGATGCTTGATGCGCCCCAGGCGATGGTCGTCGGCCCGTTGAGATGGGCGTCCAGACCTTGGATGCCGAGGTCCTTGAAGACCCGAGCCGCGAGGCTGTTCTTGACCGTGTGCAGACGAATGTTTTTCTTTCGCAGTTGCAGGCGGATCTGGTTCTCGTCACGGGCCTTGATCCCGCTCATCGAAAGCAGAACCAAGTCTCGGGTGTCCTTGAAGGTCGCCTTCAGGGCGTCCATCTGCATCTTCTTGACGAGCTTGCTCATGGCTGGATCCGGGTCAGGTTAGCTTGCCTTGAATACTGCCCACGTCACGCCGTCACGGGAACCCCGGGGCTCATGCTGGCGGACACGGTGATCGATTTGATGTAGTTTCCCTTGGCCGCAGCCGGCTTGGCCGCCTTGATCTGTTCGATGAATGCGTTGATGTTGCCAACCAGCTTTTCTGTGTCGAAGCTGAGCTTGCCGACAGGAGCATGCACGTTGCCGCCGGCGTCGGCGCGGTATTCGACCTTCCCTGCCTTGAACTCACGCACCGCGGCAGCGACATCACCGGTGATGACCGTACCAGCCTTGGGTGTGGGCATGAGGCCCCGGGGGCCGAGCACCTTTCCCAGTCGGCCGACCACGCTCATCATGTCCGGCGTCGCCAAGGCCACATCAAAGTCGGTCCAGTTTTCGCTCAGAATCTTCTTGGCCAGATCCTCTCCGCCGACATAGTCCGCGCCCGCTTCCTTGGCTTTGGTCGCATTCTCACCCTGGGCAAAGACCAGGAGGCGAACAGGCTTGCCGATGCCGTGCGGCAAGGCCACCGCTCCACGGACCATCTGGTCGCTCTGCTTCGGATCGATGCCCAGCGACATATGGATTTCCACGGTCTCGTCGAACTTGGCCCGTTTGTTCTCCTTGAGAAACTGAACGGCTTGGCGAACCGAAACCGGACCCATCTTGCGAATCTTCTGCTTAAGGGCAACCAGCTGTGCTTTGAGCTTCTTGCCGCGTGGCGGAGCGGAGCCGGGGGCTTTGCTTTTCTTTCGGGTCGGCTCAGGGGCAACGGCCGTTGTCTCCGCCGGGGGCGCAGCCGGGGAGGTCTTTTCCGTCGGAGCCGGCGTGGGCGGGGCCTCGGCCTTTGTCTTGGAAGGCTTGCGCTTCTCCTTGGCTTCCGCCTTAGTGCTGGACGCTTCGGCGGGAGCTGGTGCGGCTTTCTCTTTTTCCGCCTTGGCGGGTTCCGCCGACGCTTTGTCTGCTTGTTTCTTGGCCATATTGCTTTTGTTCTTTCTGTGCGTTGGCGACGGGGTGGATGCCCTGTCAGAGAATCGCGTTTGTCATCTGGCCGAGGGTTTACACGATCTTGATTCCCATGCTCCGGGCCGTGCCTTCGATGATGCGGACGGCGTGATCGAGATCGCGAGCGTTCAAATCGTTGAATTTCCGGGATGCGATCTCCCGCACCTGCTGGGCGGTCACGGTGAAGGTTTTGTACTTGCCGGTCCGTTTCTGCTTCTCTTCCGGCGGGATCACTTCGCCACCCTTCTTCTTTTCCACCGGAATCTTGGCGGCCATTTTCAGCAGCACCGCCGCCGGTGGGCTCTTGATGACGAAGTCGAATGAGCGGTCGTTATACACAGTGATGACGACCGGAACCATTACGCCGCGCTGGTCCTTGGTCGCCTCATTGAACCGCTGAACAAACTGGCCGATGTTGACCCCGTGCTGGCCCAGCGCCGGACCTACCGGCGGGGCCGGAGTCGCCTGGCCGCCGGGACACTGGAGTTTGATCTGGGCTACGACCTGCTTCGCCATGTTGTCCCCGAAAATGCTGAAACGCTCGCCTGTTGTCGAGCGATTCCTCAAGATTCCCTGGACTTTCGGTAAGCCGCTATTCTAGGAGGCCGGATCGATTTGCCAATCCTCCAGTTCGACCGGCACGTCTCGACCGAAGATTTTCAGCATGACCCGTACGAGCCCCTTGGCTTCCAGGATTTCGCTGACTTCGCCTTCCATGCCAGCGAACATGCCTTCGCGAATCTTGACCCGATCGCCGCGGCTGAAGCGGATCTTGGTAGCAGCGGGCTTCTCTCGCACGGCTTCGGGACGTTGACCGAGCATCCGCTGGACTTCCTGCTCCTTCATGGGTGGCGGAGCGGTCTTCGGTCCAGCCCCGACGAAGTCTCCAACCCCCGGCGTCTCTCGGAAGAGGTACAGGATCTTGTCGTTGAACGCCACCTCCACCATGAGGTAGCCGGGGTAGAGCTTTTTGGTCCGCGTTACTCGCTTACCCTTGACGACCGCAGTTTCGCGCTCCACGGGTACGACGATCTGACCGAAGTAGTCCTCCAGCCCTTCAATTTTCACGCGCTTCTCGATGGCTTCCTTGATCGTGTTTTCCCGACCGGACTGGACCTTGACAACGTACCACTTCTTCTCCGGGATGGGACTCGGAGCCGGCTTCTCGGCTGTAGCGACTGTCTCAGCAGTGGCCACCGCAGATGGAGGCTCCGCCATCTGAGAAGCGGCCTCGGCAACATCAGCCCGCGGCTGGTCCTCGCGGGCAGCTTCAGGGGTATCGGTCATCATTGGAGACCTCGGATATTCAGCGCAGCACGCCGATCTGGAACAGCAGGAAGGTCCAGAGCAAATCCATGATCCATAGAAAAACAGCCATCAGAAGCACAGTGACCAGGACGACAATCGTGTCCTGGAAGAGCTTGCTGGGCGTGGACCAGGACACTTTGTTTAATTCCGCGTCCGTGGCGATCAGAAAATCGGCAAACCGGGGGTAATTCACCAGCCGATAGCTGAACCACACAGCTAACACGGCAATGAGGATCGAAAGCGTCAGCGCTGGAGCGTACATCACGATGACAAACCGTTCCGGATCGAAGGGCACCGTCAGGCGCCATTGCGACGTGACCGTGATGCTTCGGCTCCAGACATACTCCCACAGACCGGCTCCGACGATCGCCAAAACGCCCAACATCGTTCCCCGGCGGACACGCAGTCCCTGACCCTTTTTGTACGGTTTGAGGGTGAACCACCCTTGTTCCTCAAGGGAGATCAGCCAAGCCTGAAACTTCGGCTTGGAGAAAACGGCGGCCATGCCAACGAGCCAGGCCAAACCAGTTCCCACGGCCGCTGCCAGTCCACCCCAATAGAGCGTTCCCCCCTCAGCACCGGCCAGAAGATACCTGCAAACCAACGAGGTCACCCAGTAGACCACCGCAAGCCCGGCAATCGCGAGGGCGGTGCCGACTGCTACGCCAGCACGCAGCCCGGGCTGCTCCCGGGCGAGCCGCGGCCACAGCCAGATCAAGCCGATGGCCCCCAGGATGGCGACGAACAGCTTCAAGGCCTCGTAGGTGAAACCGCCGAGGCGAACCGCCTCAGAAACATTGGCCACCCACCAGGCGGCGAAGGCATCGAAGAGGATCGGGATGCCGTGATAGACAGCCAGGATTCCCAAAACCACATAGGCGGTGGAAAACAGGCTGGCCACGGGCAATCCCAGCAACGGCATTCCTTTGCCGACCTCGGCTTCGTTCTTGACCGCAACGGCCATGGGAACAGTCCTTTGTTGGATGACGACTATGCCAAGCAGGGGCAGAGGGACTCGAACCCCCAACCGCCGGTTTTGGAGACCGGTGCTCTACCAAATTGAGCTATACCCCTAACGCCCGTTTCCGCAGCCGGATGAGCGTGCCATCTATTTATGCTGAGATCATTGGACGGACACGGAACCCCGTCTCGCTTCACTTCTTCCGCGATTCCTTGTGCACGACGTGTTTCCGCTCCGTCGGGCAATACTTTTTCAGTTCCAGCTTTTCGGTGGCCCGCGTCTCCTTCTGCGTCCGGTAATTGCGTCGGCCGCAGGAGGTGCATTCCAGCCAGACGTATTCGCGCATGGTTCCCTCGACGATTCCCGCAAAAGCGACGCAAGGCGAGGGACGAGAACCACCTCTCGGTCCTCGTCCCTCGCCGGAAGCGTCCCCGCTTACTTGAGGATCTTGGTCACCACGCCGGAGCCAACGGTCCGGCCGCCCTCACGAATGGCGAAGCGCAGACCTTCGTCCATAGCGATTGGCGTCCGCTCCTCCAGCTCGACGATCATGCCCTTGACGTTGTCACCGGGCATGCACATTTCCGTGCCTTCCGGCAGCGTCACCTGGCCGGTCACGTCCGTGGTCCGGAAGTAGAACTGCGGACGGTAGCCGCTGAAAAACGGCGTGTGACGACCACCTTCCTCTTTGGTCAGCACGTACACGTCGCACATGAACTTGGTGTGCGGCGTGATCGAGCCGGGCTTGGCCAGCACCTGGCCACGCTCCACGTCCTTGCGCTCCATGCCACGCAGCAGCACGCCGACGTTGTCGCCGGCAATACCTCGTTCCAAAGTCTTTTGGAACATCTCGATGCCGGTGATGACCGTCTTGCGGATTTCCTTGGTCAAGCCCACAAGCTCGACTTCGTCGCCGACCTTGCAAGTGCCGCGCTCGATTCGGCCGGTGGCCACCGTGCCGCGGCCCTTGATCGAGAAGACGTCCTCGATGCTCATCAGGAAGGGCTTGTCTTCCTCGCGGATGGGATCTGGGATGTAGGTGTCCAAGGCCTCGATGAGTTCGTCGATGCACTTGGCCGCCTGGTCATCCTTGCCCGCCGAGAGCATGACCGGCAACGCGCTTCCCCGAATGATCGGCGTCTTGTCGCCGGGGAACTCGTACTTGTTGAGCAGTTCCCGCAGTTCCAGCTCGACCAGATCCAGCAGTTCCGGATCGTCCACCGTGTCGATCTTGTTCATGAAGACGACGATGTAGGGGACGTTCACCTGCCGAGCCAGAAGCAGGTGTTCGCGGGTCTGGGGCATCGGGCCGTCATTGGCGGCAACGACGAGGATCGCGCCGTCCATCTGAGCGGCCCCGGTGATCATGTTCTTGATGTAGTCAGCGTGGCCCGGGCAGTCGATGTGAGCGTAGTGCCGCTTGGGCGACTCGTACTCGACGTGGGCCACGGCAATGGTCACCGTTTTGAGATCGTCGCGAACCGTTCCACCCTTGGCGATCTTGGCGTACATCGCCTTGGGGTCGATGTCCTTGGCGGCGGCAGCGCCTTCTTTTTCCCGCATCATCTTATACTGCTGCCGCAGGACGATCGCGGCCGTGAGCGTCGTCTTGCCGTGGTCGATGTGGCCAATGGTGCCGACGTTCACGTGGGGTTTGGTTCGCTGAAAGACTTCCTTCGCCATCGTTACTCCCGTTTTTTTCCTGGCAAGGCTGCTGGGCATTCCGCCTTGGAACACCAGGCTGCCTCGACTTCCCAACTCGAAAACACTCCACAATAAAGAAGCTGCTGCTGGGGGTTGAACCCAGGACCTCGTCCTTACCAAGGACGCGCTCTACCGCTGAGCTACAGCAGCGGAAGCGGGCGATGGGACTCGAACCCACAACAGCCAGCTTGGAAGGCTGGCGCTCTGCCAATTGAGCTACGCCCGCCTGCGTTTCCGCTTGAAGACCGTTATATGCCAAAAAATGTCAGCGGAAAACCCGCCGTAGGCTCCGAGGGACGGTCAGCTCGTTGGTCTTGGGGGCCTCGTCGTCGCCGTTAGCTCGCCACTGGGCAGGGAGGGATT
>JANWWR010000102.1 GCA_025055835.1 Gemmatales bacterium
GGCAACTGCTCTTCCTCGATGGTCGCCGTGTAATCCAGATCCTCGGTCATCGAATCGTCGAGGTTGAACTGCCACGTTCCGCTGCCGGTGACTTTGAGCTTGTAGGTGGGACCGGCGTCTTGTTTGTGGGTGTGATCGGCCTTGGTCTTGAGGGCGATTTTCGCCAGGTGCTCCATGCTGGATTGCTGTCGTTCCAGCGTCCAGGTGACCGGCGCGTAGATCCCGGCGTCGAAGTACAGGGGCCGGACGACCTCCCACGTCTTCGGATTGCCGAGGTCCTTCGGCAGCAGATCGCGGCCCAGGAAGAGGAACAGTTGAGAGAGCAGATCATTGCCTTGCCGCGTGAGATACTTCTTGAACGCCTTGCCGGCGGCATCGCGGGACTCGTCCTCGTGCGTGATGATGTCACCGTCTTCCAGAATCCCGGGCAGTTCCAGGGGCACGCCGCGCGGCACATGTTCTTCAGACTTGCGGCCCAGTCGCAGCGTCATTTTCTTGCCGAGGACGTTGCCCGGAAACGCGGCGGCACCCCGGTAATCTTCGTCGTGGAACGGGCCGGGCACTTCGAGCTTGCGGAACTGGAGCGACAGGTCCTGGATTTGGCCGGAAAGTTCCCGTTGCTCCACGTCCACTACGCCGGTGACTCGGTTCGTGGCTGCCTCCGGATCGCTGGCCAGTCCGAGGCCCGCTTCGATCTGAAACCGCCAACGGGTTCCGGGCTTGGGTTCATGTCGCAAGGGCCGCCACGACGGGTCGGCTTCGTTCTTGCCGGGAGTTGGAGGCGCGGTTTTCGTTGCCGGTTCAGATTTCGTGGGTGGTTCAGTCTTGGCCACCTGCTCGGATTTGGCCTCGCTGCCGGGTGCTTTGTCGGTGTCGGCGACGGCGGCGAGTTCGGCGTCGGTCTTGGGCGTCGGCTTCTTGGCCGGCGGCTTGCTCGCCATGCGGATGAGCAGGAAGATGCCCAGGCCGGCCACGATCACCAGCCCGACGGCACTGAAGATCATCGAGTAGATGAGGACCCGGCGGTTGCTCTCGGCCGAGCTGGGCCGTTCGATGAGGACGGCTTCCTTGCAGGGGCGGCAGATGGGCTGGCCGTGCAGCCGGACCAGTTGTTCGGGCGGAAAAGGCTGGTTGCAGCGGGAACAGGGCGTGAGGGCCTTGGTGCGAGCGGAACTGCCCTTCTGCGGTTTGTTGGGTGCGGGCTTTTGCCGGGGAGCGGCGGCGAATGCTCGGGAGCTGGCGAATTCCAGGTCCTGCGCTCCGTTCCCGTTGGCGGGGCCGTCGGCGGACTGTGATTCCGAAGGCGTTGGCGGCAGCTGCACGGTGATCGCGGACTGGCAGACCGGACACTTGATGCGTTTGCCGATCAGCTCCTCTGGCACCTTGAAACGCTTGCCGCACTTGCAACTCAGACTCAGGGCCATCAGCGACTCCGCAAGCGGGCGGGCAGACTGCGGGAAAGTTGGAATCTCCGCCCAGTCTAAGTTGGCTTCCCGACGGGGTCAAGGAGACGGCGAGGGTGGGGGAAAGCCGCCCGGGTATCCGGTTGGCGTGTTGCCGCGAGGAGGGACGGTTGACAGGGAATGTGTTCTGATGTATATGTGTTCAAATGAACATTAACCACCGGGTCTGATGAACGGGCCGTGTCCGTCAGCGTGTCGAGGGCAGTCCGTCATGGCGAACCTGTGGCCGAGTCCGCCGCCCCGCGAGATCCTCCATGTGGACGTGGACGCGTTCTTCGCTTCCGTGGAACAGCGGGACGACCCGCGGCTGCGGGGCAAGCCGGTGGCCGTGGGCACGGGAGTGGTCGCCAGCTGTAGCTACGAAGCGCGGCGCTACGGCGTCCGCACGGCGATGCGGCTGAGCGAGGCCCGGCAACTATGCCGCGAGTTGATCGTGCTGCCCGGCCAGTATCTCCGCTACGAACAGGTCGCTCGCCAGCTGTACGCGGTGTGTCGGGACCAGACGCCGCTGGTCGAAGCGGCCGCTTTGGACGATCTGTACCTCGATGTGACAGCGGGGCGTCGGGAACAGGGCGAGGCAGCAGCGCGGACGCTTTTGGAACAGGTCCGCGGCGAGATCGGCATCAGTCTGTCGATCGGCCTGGGGAGCAACAAGCTGATCGCGGCCGTGGCCACGCGGGAGGTCAAGCAGGCGAAGTGCCGGGTGCAGAGCGATCCCCGCATGGCGGCCCAGTTGTGGAACGCTTCGCCGGGCTTCCATCTGGTCCGGGTTGTTCCAGGCGAGGAGGAGGAATATCTGGCTCCGTGGCCGGTGAGCGTGCTGCCGGGAGCGGGACCGCAGGTGCGCCTCCGCCTGGATCGGCTCAACGTGCATCGGGTCGGCCAGGTCGCGGAGATGCCGCGGCCGATGCTGGAGCAGATGTTCGGGGCGGTCGGCGGCAAGCTCAGCGAGTACGCTCACGGCATTGACCGCCGCGAAATCGTGCCGGAACGCCGCGCCCAGAGCATCAGCCGACGCACCAGCTTCGATCCGCCCGTCGCCGACCTCGATTTCCTCCTGGCGATGCTCGACTATCTCGTGGAACGGGCAGCCAGCTGGCTCCGCTATCAGGACCTGACCACCCGCGGCGTGACGGTGTACCTGCGCTATGGCGATTACGAGTCGGCCCACGGCCACGAAGTCCTGCGGCAGCCGACGCAGCAGGACGAGGTGCTCAAGGAAGCGGCCCGCGAACGGCTGCACAAGATTTACACGCGACGGCTGCCCCTGCGGCTGCTGGGCGTGGAGTTGACGACGCTGGCCCCGGTCGAGCAGCAGACCGATTTGTTTCCCGACGCCGAGACGCAGCGGCTCGACCGCCTGGCCGAATGCAAGGACGCCATCCGCCGACGCTTCGGCTTCACGTCGCTGCTGAGCGGCAACGCGTTGTGGCTGAGCCGATCCCTGGACCGCGACCGAGCCAATTTCCAGCTCCGCACTCCCTGCCTGACTCGTTGAACGGGAAACGGAAACCCGACGACGTGGCCAGATTCAGGGACACCGCCCAAGGGGCCACAGGCTCGACCAGAAATCCCAGTCCGCTCCGGGAGGCGGCACCTGATCGCGGCTCGGATCGGTGACCGCGTCCAGACCCAGAGCAGCGCGGTAATCGGCCAAGGCGCGGGCGTAGTCGGCGGCAGCGTCGATCACCTTGGCCTGAGCGCCGGCCGCGGTCAATTCCCGCAGGTTGACCTCCAGAAGATTGCTTTGCCCCTGCTGGAAACGCTGAAATTCCAGTTCGGCCACCAGCTGGGCGACCCTCTGCTCGTCCCGGGCACGCAGCCAACGCTGATAGGTTCGGTCCAGATTGGAGATGGCATCCTGTACTTCCACGCTGATCCGATCCCGCGTAAACCGCTCCTGAGCGAGCAACTGCATGAGGATCGCCTCGGCGGTCCTCACCCGGCCCTGAGCCTCGCGCCGCTGGAGCGGTACTTCAAACACCACGGAACCTTCCAGCACGGAGCGATCCAACGCGAAAATGCCCGTCTCCTTCTTGCCCTTACCCACGTCCTGGGCTCCGAACACCTGAGCGTTCAAGGCAGGCCAGGTCTGGTTTTCCGCCAGGCGAAGGTCCACCGTGGCCTGTTCCTTCAGGAGAGCGAAGCGGGCCAACTCCGGCCGGAAACGATAAGCCGTTTCGATGTCCTGGGCCAATAGCTCGGAGCGCGGCGCGGGCAGTTCTTCGGTCAAGAGGATGCGGGGCAATCGGGAGGCTGGCGGCGTGATCGGATTGCCCTCGGCATCCCGCAGGAACAACGACAGATCGAACGCCGCCTGCTGCAACCGCCGCTCGGCTGCGATAAGCGCCCCTTGCCGCTCGAATATCAGTCGGCGATTGTCCACGACGACGAACTCAGCAATCTGACCTCGGCGGAACTGCTCCTCGAAACCGGCCTGACGATCCTCGGCGAGTCTCAGAAGCTGCTCGGCCACGCGGTACTGCTCCCCGGCGGCGACCCAGTTCCAGTACAGCTTGGCGGCGTCGCGGAGGAAGTCGATGCGAGCCCGTTGGATGAGCGGATCGGCCAGCGATTCGGCGATCTGGGCTTGTCGCAGGGCGGCTCGGCGACGATCAATGGGGCCATCCCGCAGGAGCGGAATCTGCACCCCGGCGCGGAACTCGCCGCCATCCGCCGTCAGCCGATCCCCGTAGTACACCGGGAACTCACCGAAACCGAAGCGATAACCGCCGAAAAACGTGGTGCCGTACAGCGGCGTGGGCTGCTCCAATCCGAGGTCGAGGCGGTTGCTCTCGAAGGTGCCGTCCTGGCTCCATCCGCGCAGCCGCAGGTTGAGGTCGAAGGCTCCTTCCGCGGAGAGTCGCTGTCCCGCAGCGATGGCGCGTTCCTGTTGAATGGCCAAAAGCAGCGGAAAACTGCTCTGCACGCTTTGCAGGACCTCGTAGAGCGTCAGCGGCTCGTCCAGACGACGAACCGGTTTTGCGCTGGCTTCGGTTTGTGGATCGTCCTTAGGTGGTGCTTCATCGGGCTGAGCGGGTTCCCGCCGGGGCGGAGGCAGCTGCTCCTCCGGAGCCGGTGGTTGGGGCAACGTCTCGGGGGAGCGGGGCGGTGGAGGCAGCACAGGCGGCAGGTAAGGACGGCAGATGCCCGCGTAGGGCAGGGTAGAAGGCAGATAGGTGGCGCAGCCCAAGGCACCGAAAAGGGCCGCCGTCCCCAGCCACGTCAGCATCCGTGCCGACAGTTGGTTCATTTTGCGCTCTTCGGCTTGACCGGTCCCAGCGAACCGCCGCCGCCCGTCTTGGCTTCCTCGGGATCCCGCGTCGGCGGGAAGCCATTGAGCTGCCGCCACAGTTCCCAGCCCAACGTCACCTGACGAAGCAGTACCCACCCTTGGGCGCGGACGCCTTGGCGGAGATACTCCTGCTCCGGCCAGGGCTGGTCCTCGGGATCGGGTTCCACGAGGATGCGGAACCGGCCGTACTCATCCGCCGTGGGATCCACGAGATAGACTCGTCCCCCGAAGGTGCCGACGGCGACCGAAGGCCAACCGACGAACTGCACAGCCGGCCAGCCCTCAAACTGGAGCCGGACCCGGTCCCCCTTGCGAATCAGCGGCAAGTCGTTGCCGTCGATGTTAAGCTCGGTGACGATACCGGGGTAATCGGTCTTGGTCAAGCCGCCTTCTCGATCCGGTCCTTTGATGTCGGGGACGAGTACCGCCAGCCGTTCCCCCGGCCGCACCAGAATGCCGCCTTGCTCCGCATTGGCCAAGAGGCGGAAAATTACGCCGTCGGTCGGGGCGTCCACATACTGTGCCCTTTGCCGAGCGATGCGAACCTCGATCTGGGCCTTATCCCGGCGGATGGTGGCGACCTCGGCCTCCGCGGCCCGCAGCGAGGCGGTTTCCAGATTGATCATTGCCGCGGTGTCCGCATCCACCTTCTCCAGGTTGGCCTTCGCTGCCTTGACCGCCTCTTCCGCCAAGGCGATCTGAGCTTTGGCTGCTTCCACCTGAGCCCGCGCTTCGCCGAGTTCCCGTTCTGCGACTTCCACGTCCCGCTTGGAGGCAAGCCCGGCCAGCCTGTTTTCAAACAGTTCCTTCTGCCGGCGGTAGTTCGGTTCCGCAGCGGCGAGACGTGCTTCCGCGGCGATCAATTGCTGCTTGAACGAGAACAAGCGAGCTTCTTCCTGACGCAGGATGTTGGTCTGGATGTCGATGGCCAGTTGCCGGGAGTTTTGCAGATTGCGGATACGGGCCTCGATGTCCCGGACGCGAGCTTCCGCGGCCCGCAACCGGTCGAGAATGGCTCGTTCCTCGTCGAGCAGTCTAAGCTCCAGATTCGGGTCATTGTCCACCATCTCAAGGATGCGTTGACCGGCCTGGACCCGGTCGCCTTCGGCGACGTACCACTTTTTGATCCGGCCCTCGATGGGGGAGACGATGAACTGGGGACGCTCCACGGGATTAAAGGCGATGGCCCGTCCTTCGCCGTGAACGGTCTGCGTCCAGGGCACAAACAGCAGGGCGAAGGGCAAGAAAAGGACGCTGATCAGCACCAACCGGGACAGACGGACGGCCAGGCGCGGCGTCGAGGCCAGATCCAGGGCCGGAAAATCCGCGCGTCCATCCAGCAGAATCCCGGGCGTGACTTGGTGCATATGAGGTGCTATGCGAGACATTGCGGTGGTCCTCCCGCACGCGAAGCGGATCTGCTTCAAACAAGTCGATGGGATCGCTCACGCGGCCCCCGCGGCGGCGACACGACTCATGTGAATCTGCCGGTCGCACAGCCGAGCCACCTCCTGACTGTGCGTGATCACGATCAACGTCCAGTGCGCGTCCTTGCCGACGATGGCCGGTAAGACCGTCTTACGCACCTCCTGGTCCATGTCGTCAAGGAGTTCGTCAAGGATCAGCAGGCGCGGTTGTCCGACGATGGCCCGGGCCAGTACCAATCGTTCCGCCATGCCCAACGACAACGGTGCTCCGCCAGTTCCCAACCGGGTGTTTAATCCGTCCGGCAGATTCAAAATGTCGTCAAGCAAATCTACGCGTTGCAAAGCATCTCGGATATCTGCCAAGGTCAATTCTTCCCGGCCCATGCGCACGTTATCGAGGACAGTTCCCTCAAAAATCTCCATGCCCTTGACCACGGCAATATGCTGTCGCAGCGATTCCAGACGCAGGCTGCGAATGTCCTCGCCGTCAATGGCGATATAGCCGCTGGTTGGTCGACGCAGGCCGAATAGCAGATCGATCAGAGTGCTCTTTCCTGCGCCGTTGGGACCAAGTACAGCCACTCGTTCTCCCGGTCGGATTTCCAGATCGAAATTATGCAAGACCCACGGCAAATGGTCTTCGTAGCGGAACGACACCTGCCGCACCAGCACCGAAGCTCCCAGGCTGCGGTCGTGATGCACCGCTCCGTCCTCGCGTTCCAGCGGCAGGTCGATCAGGATGCCCAACTTGTCCACGGCGGCTTGCAGGTCGTACCAGCTTTCCAGTTGCTTGCCAAGTTTGGTGAAAGAAGCCACCACGGCACTGACGACAATTTCCGCGGCCACCAGCTGGCCCAAGGTCAGCTGTCCGATGATAACCAGATATCCACCCAGACCGAGCAGGGCGGTACTGGCCAAGGCTTGCAGTGCCAGGGCGGATCCCACCTGCCGCAGCACGATGATGAAGTGATTGTGCCGGGCATGAAGGTAATCCCGGGCCAGCATGTCGGCCCGCTCCATGACAAAACGTGGTCCGCCACTGAGTTTGAAAGTTAAGGGATGACGAGCGATTTCTTCCAGCCAGCTGGCGACCCGATATTTGGCTCGGGATTCCCGGATGGCCGTCCGCACGGCTCCTCGTCCCAGGACGAACAAGATGAATAGCAGGGCACCGATCAGCAGGATGTCGAACCCCAACAGAAACTGGTGGTAGAAGGCCAGCAGCACCAGGCCGATGCTGGTCTGAAGCACGACGTTGACGCCGTCCAACAGCAGCGTGGCACTGGCTTTCTGCACGGTAAGAACGTCGAAGAAGCGGTTGACCAGTTCGGGACCGTGAGCACGGTCGAAGGCCTTGAGTTCGACGCGCGGCAGCCGGTGCGCGAGGTCCACGGCAACGCGGACGAAGATCCGGCGTTGCATGTATTCGACGATGATGTACTGCAAAAGTCGCAGGAACGCCGCCAGACCCAGGCAGGCTAACAGAATGATGCACAACACCAGAAGTTGTTGGATGAGCGTGGCCATGGCCGCCGTGTTGACCACGGCCATGACGGTGATGGGCGTGGCCAGGCTGAGAACGCCGACGGCGATGGCATACAGCACGACGATCCACACGTCCCGCATCTCCGGAACCAGGAGGCCCCACAGGCGGGTCACGGGCGGGATCGCGGAGTGAGGCTCCATGTGCTCCGGAGATTCCTCAGCAGGGCGAGTAGCCGTAGCCAGGGGGGCGGCGCGGTGGGCTGTTAGCCATTCCAGCACTTCGTCCGCGTCCTCCGCGCCGAGTTCCAACGCCAAGCTTTCCGGCGACATCCAACCCAGGTCGCGGTCCCCGGGCAGAGGTTCCAGTTTGCCGCGGGAACCATCGCTTTCAGCCAGGAGGTGCCACCGGCCTACGCCCTGGGAATTGACCGAGAAGACTGCCAGCGGATGGGCCTCGGCGACTTCCTGAATCGCCTCTCGGACGGACAATTTACGAAGAAGGATCTGCATGCCGAGGGCTTCGGCCGCCAGAATCAGCCGTTGGCGAGCCGCTCGGGACTGCGTCGGCGGAATCTCGTGTTCAGCTTGCCGCAGGGCCTTGGCGGCCAGCGTCGGATCGAATTCCACGCCCGCGGCTTCAGCAAGAGTCCGCAAGACGCCCATGGCGTGGGATTCCGCCAGTTCGGAAACATCAACGGAGGCCATGACCAGAAGACCTCGACGTCAATTTGCCTGTAATCCCTATTTGACCAGAGGCATCGTCGTGAAGCCGATTGTGCGCATCATACCCGCGACCGAAGGTTTTCGGCCAGTCGGAGTTGGGCGTTTAGCAAATCTTTCTCAGAAAGTCACTTGGGCTTTTCCAATGCTGCCTGGGCGGCCGCCAGTCGAGCAATCGGAACACGCAACGGCGAGCAACTGACGTAATTCAATCCAATCCGGTGACAGAATTTCACGCTATCCGGATCGCCGCCGTGTTCGCCGCAGATGCCGATCTTGAGAGCCGGACTGGTCTTCCTTCCCCGCTCCACGCCGATCTGCATCAGGCCGCCAATCCCGTCAAAATCAATAGTCTGGAAGGGATCGCGCGGGATGATTTCGTTCTCCGTGTACACTCGGATGAATGGGCCGTAATCGTCCCGGCTCATGCCGAGGCCTGTCTGGGTCAGGTCGTTGGTGCCGAAACTGAAGAACTCCGCTTCCTTAGCGATGTCGCCGGCGGCGATGCAGGCGCGCGGCAACTCGATCATGGTGCCTACCAGATAAGAGACGCGGACGCCTTTCTCGGCGAAGACCTTCTCCGCCGTCTCCCGCACAATCTTTGCCTGGGCCTTCAGCTCGGCCGGGAAGCCGACCAGCGGAATCATGACTTCCGGCTCGACCCGGATGCCTTCCTTGGCCGCATCGCAGGCTGCCTCGAAGATAGCCCGCGCCTGCATCTCGGTGATCTCGGGATAAACGATGCCGAGACGACAGCCCCGGAAGCCGAGCATCGGATTCTGCTCGTGCAGCGCCTTGATGCGGGCCTTGACCTGCTCCGGGGATACCCCCAGCGACCTGGCCACGGTTTTGACTTTGACCTCGTACTGATCACCGTCCTTCTCCGGGTTGGGAAGGAATTCGTGCAACGGCGGATCCAGAGTACGGATCGTCACCGGGTAGCCGTCCATCGCCTTGAAGATGCCGTAGAAATCCTTCCGCTGGATGGGCAGCAGCTTGGCGAGGGCGGCCCGTCGGGCTTCGGGAGTCTCAGCGAGGATCATTTCCTGCATCGGTTCGATGTGGTCGAAGAACATGTGCTCTGTGCGGCACAGCCCGATGCCCTCGGCCCCGAATGCCAGGGCCATCGCCGCCTGGTCCGGCTTGTCAGCGTTGGTGCGGATTTTCAATTTGCGGAACTCGTCGGCCCACTGCATCAGCTTGGCGAACTGCTGATAGACCTTCGATTGCTCCGGCTTGAGCGTCTTTTCGATGAGGACCTGCACGACCTCGCTGGGCCGAGTCGCCACCCGGCCTTCCATCACCTCGCCGGTGAAGCCGTCAATCGAGAGGTAGTCATCCTCCTTGTACACCTTGCCTTTCACGGTGACGGTGCGGGCGTTGTAGTCGATCTGCAAATCCTGACAGCCGACCACGCACACCTTGCCCATCTGCCGCGAAACCAACGCCGCATGGGACGACGCCCCGCCGAACGCCGTCAGGATGCCATCGGCTGCTTGCATGCCGCGGATGTCCTCCGGACTGGTTTCGCGCCGCACCAGAATGACCCGTTCCTCCGGGGGAACCACGCCATCCTTCTTGTGCTTGGCAATGTGGTGTTCGGCGTCGTCAGCGAAGAACTTGATCTTCCCCGACGCGGCACCCGGGCCTGCGTTGATCCCCTTGGCGATGACCTTGGCCTTCCGCTTGGCGTCGGGATCGAAGATCGGTTGCAGCAATTGATTGAGGTCGTCCGGCGGAATGCGACTGGCGGACAGGGCCTCTTCCTTGGTAATCAGTCCCTCCTCGCAGAACTCCACGGCGAAGCGGACGCCAGCAAACCCTGTCCGCTTGGCGTTCCGCGTCTGGAGCATCCAAAGCTTGCCCTTCTGGATGGTGAACTCGATATCCTGAACGTCCCGGTAGTGCCGTTCGAGCTTGACCCGGATCTCTTCCAGTTGCCGATAGACGTCCGGCATCTCCTTCTTCAACTCGGCGATCTTCTTCGGCGTACGGATGCCGGCAACCACGTCCTCGCCCTGGGCGTTGAGCAGGTATTCGCCGTAGAACACATCGTCGCCGGTAGCAGGGTCACGGGTAAAGGCAACGCCCGTCCCTGAATCATCCCCCATGTTGCCGAACACCATCGAGCAGATGTTGGCCGCGGTGCCCCAGTCATGCGGGTAGCCGTACTGGCGGCGATAGACGATGGCCCGTTCGTTGTTCCAGGAGTTGAACACGGCGGCAATGGCTCCCCACATCTGCTCGTGCGGATCCTCGGGGAAGTCCTTGCCCTTGCGTTCCTTGACCGCCTTCTTGAAACGACGCACCAGTTCCTGCAAGTCCTTGACGGTCAATTCCGTGTCAAGATGCACGCCCCGCTCGTGCTTCAGTTCCTCCATGATCTTCTCGAAGGGATCGATTTCCGTCTTGGAGGCCGGTTTCAGGTCCAGGACCACGTCGCCGTACATCTGAATGAAGCGGCGATAGCTGTCCCAGGCGAAGCGTTCGTTGCCGGTGGATTCGATGAGGCCGCGCAGCGTCGCTTCGTTGAGGCCGATGTTGAGCACAGTGTCCATCATGCCCGGCATCGAGACCCGCGCCCCGGAGCGGCATGACACCAAAAGCGGGTTCTTGCTGTCGCCGAAGCGGGCACCCATGACCTGTTCGGTCTTCCGCAGGGCCTCGTCCACCTGCTCCTTGAGTTCGGGAGGATACTGCTTATTGTGCGCGTAGTAGTAGGTGCATACTTCCGTGGTGATGGTGAAACCCGCAGGCACGGGCAGACCGATCAGGCACATCTCGGCGAGGTTGGCCCCTTTGCCGCCGAGCAGCTCCTTCATCTTGCCATTGCCTTCCGCCGTCCCCGCTCCAAAAAAGTAAACGTACTTTGGCATGTCTGGTCCCATCGAATCGGCGGAACGACTCGTTCCTTCGGGCTAGGAAGGGTTCGTCCCGCCATCTCTCCGCGTTTTTGACCGATGCAACCGAACCGGTGCGGATTCCGCGCCGGACAGTTGCCGTGAGTTTAGAGATTTCCACGGGCGTGGGCTATTCCGCTTCTGAAGTTGCAGGCCAAGCGGACTGATTCGTCGGCCTCGTCCCTACGATCCGATCTCCAGCTCGCTGGGAATACCGGCCTCTTGCGGATTTCCGCTGTCCGGTCAGGATTTGCTTGATAAATTGGGAAAGAATCTGCAATCTTTCTGCTTGTAGGAACTTTTCGGGGACGATTTCCGGGGACCAAAGTCAGCGAGGGCATCATGGCGACAGTCAATCCCGTACGACGAACGACCGAGGGTCCGGGGCCAGCCCCCCGACCTGCCGGAGGACCAGCCGAGGACGGGTTGCGCGGTTCAGTCCGTCGCATTCCCGTGATTCATTTCAACGCTCGGATGCTCCGCGGTCGGGTCTATCCGCTCGTAGTGCAACTGCGGGCCGACAAGAACAGCCCGGACAGCGGCAGCACGAACAGCACCGTGACCGTGCATCCGATTATTCCGGGAGCGTTGGTCGCTCCCCAATGGGCCGAGATGAGCACGGCCCCCGGCAGCGAGGCCCGCTTCTACGTCACGCCGGTCGCCATCGGCAAGCTCCGGGAAGCCCGCGTCGAGTTCCGCTCCGGCAACCGCATCCTCCAGACGGTGCCTCTCGTGCGGGGGATCGACTGGTTCGTGCTGCTGTTCGGACTGATCCTGACCGCCGGCGTGATTCCGCTGCTTTATCTGCTTTCCTTCAGCCGTTATCCCAAGGTCCGCCGGGGCTACTGGGTCTGGTTTTTCCTGGCCCTGTCGTTTGTGCTGCCAACGTTGCTTTACTTCGCCAAGGTGCATCAATGGCAGCCGTCGGTGCAGTTGTACATCGAAAAGCCAGCTGTCTCCCAGCCTGCCGAACAAGGTCCGCAAGGTCCGGCCGCTTCCGGCGACCAGGCCGGTCCTCGTGGAGCGGGGGCAGGCAACCGCAATCGGGGTCAAGCAGGCGGAGGCGAACCCGCATCCAAGGCCGGTGAACCTGCCGCCAAGGAACCGGCGGAAAAAGCCTCCGACCCCGCCAAACCTGCCGAGCCATCCGCGGAGTCGAAACCGGAGCAGCCGAAGCCAGAAGATTCCAAGAAGGACTTCCCCAAGCCAGGGGAGAGCAAGCAACCTGAGGATGCCAAGAAGGAAGACGTCCCCAAACCGCCGGAAAAGGAGCCGACCGACAAGCCCGGTGAAAAGCCCGAACCAAAGCCGGAAGAGAAGCAGGACAAGGAGCCTGTCGGCAATCCATTTGCCTCGCTGGCTGTAGGTTCTACCGTGGCCTTCCAACCGCCGCCGGATGCGGAGAAGACGCCACCGGCTAAGACGCCCAGCGGACCTCCACGCGGTGGCCCAGGCGGTCCTGGTGGTCGTCCCGGCGGCTTTGGTGGACCGGGCGGCTTCGGTGGACCCGGAGGCCCCGGCGCTGGACCGGGCGGCTTCGGTGGACCTGGAGGCCCCGGCGCTGGTCGGCAGGGCCCCGGGGGTGGTCCGCCGCCGCTTAATGTTCCCGGGCTGCCTCCGCCTCCGGCCGATGGCGGAAAAGAACGGCCGAAGATGACTTATTTCGGCGAGGACGCCATCCGTCGGGGTCTCGAACATCAGAAAAAGGTGCGGGAAGGCATTTCTTGGGACAGCCTGGACACCCGCGACATTCTGATCCTCGGCATCTACGAACTCAAGGAACCTATCCTGATCTGTTACAAAAACTGCTACGATCTCCCCCGGAGCATGCAGTATTCCGAACTGGTGCTCTTTGGGATTCTGATCGTGTTCACTGCCGTGTACGCGGCCGTGTTTGGCTCGGTCCGGGTTCGCAGAACCGGCAGCGTAGTGGAGTTTCCAGCCTGACGCGGCCAAGCTGCATGCCTGCGTCCCGAAACCGGCCCGAGACCGGCGAGTCACTCGTTTCGACTCTTTGCTTGGGCCAGGGCAAGTTGACGGTATGCCGGGGCCACTTATAATGGCCGGAGAGGAACACCCTCGGGCCAACGCAGATACCGTCCCGGCAACGCCTTCGGAACGGCTGCGTCAACGACACCAACCTCGGGGCGTGACACCCAGGCAGGTGCCTTGAAGGCAGCGGCATTCGTTCTCCGCGGCTCAGATTCTGTCGAGGACTTGCAGGCGTCGCCAGGTTGAGCCTGATTGGCTTAGGGGGATCGAGACGCTGGCAGCAAGGGCGCATAGCTCAGTTGGCTAGAGCGCAGCTCTGATAAAGCTGAGGTCCTTGGTTCGAATCCAAGTGCGCCCACTGTTTTCCGCCACACCATGCCGCCGACCGCGTCATGTCGCAAATGATTAAACGCTTTTATATTCGGTTACTAGCTGATGTATGAGCTTTTTGCCAGTCATTCTGGCCTCTTGATGCACCCTGTTTTGCAAAGCCTCGTTCGCGTTTAAAATCCTGGCTGCTCTGGCGAGCGGGAAGCGTCAGCTTGCCGGTAGCTTGAACGATTCGTTCGCGGCGATGCACGGAGGGCTGACGCCCTCCGCTCGCCTCGTCGCATACCTGCAGCCCGAAGCGTCAGGAAGGGTGTGCTGTGACTCACCGGGGCACTGGCGTGCCCCGCTCTCCGTGTAACCCGGATCGTAAGTAAGGGTGGGTTTGGCATCCGTCTTGCGCCGTTTTTTACTCGCTGACGCTTCGGGTTTCTGAGGTTGGCGCATCTCGACGATCGGAGGGCGTGCGCCTTCCGGTCGCTTAACCCAACACGCTGCCCGGCAGAGACTGATTTCGGCCTTGCTTGCCTGAATGTGCGTTGGGGCGAACCTGGTCAGCCTGAGAGTCTTGCTTTCTCCCACTGCTAGAGCAAGTCGTCTTGGCACGGCACTGTTTTAAGAATAGAAGCAGCTTCGGTGTTTAATGCTCGGTCGGGAAATCTACTTTGAGTTGGTCGCACCACTACAGCTGTAGCTTCATCTTTCTAATATCTCCTCGACCAGCATAGCAATAATAATTCACGATACATGACCTCTGATGCTTCGAGGGGGGAATTGTGCGAACGTTTCAGATGTGGTAGATTGTATGACGTGGATTTGGTAAATTACGCAATGGGTCGGACGTTATGGCCAAACCATGAAGAGGGGTGGACACAATGACCCGGCTGATAATCTCCTTAGCGGCAGGTTTGTGCGCCTTGCAGCCGATCTGGGCGGGCGTTGGCGACCCGCAGGTCCGGACCGATCATCCTTGGTACCCCGGCGAACTGGCGTGTTCGACCTTCGAGCGACTTTTTGCCACCCAGGCCGATCTCTATCAACGAGTGACGAATCGACAAGTTAGAACCGAGGAGGATAAAGTGCTGGCCTCCTGGCTGTGGCGAAATACGCACTACTGGCACGGCGAGGACGGCGGTCAGGATCTTTGGGGACGTGGTCTCGGACAAGGGCCCGACAATAAACAGCGGGAATATTGGACCGGTCTATTCGCCTACGGATTTGCCTTGTGTGGATCGACACACGCGCAATGGGTCGGCGAAATGGAGGAATTGCTTGGTCACGGTCGTGGTCGCAGCGTCGGCACAGCCGGGCACAACTCCTTCGAGGTCTTTATCACCGGCGGTGAATACGGCTCTGGCCGCTGGGTTCTGGTCGACCACGACCTCTCCACCGTGATCTTTACCCCGGACGGCAAGAGGATGATGGGATTGTCCGAGATTGCCCTCGACTGGAAACGCCTAACCGATCGCAACTTTAAACCGGAACGGCAGCGCGGCTGGCTGCCCTGTGGGTTACATCCCGACGACGCCAGCAGCTTCTCCCGCTTCGCCGTCGCCGAATATCTCAGCGGCTATGCCGGACCGCCCCCGATGGTTCATCTGCGCCGCGGAGAGACACTGCGTCGCTATCTGGAGCCTGGGCTTGACGATGGGAAGACTTTTGTCTTCTGGGGGCGTAACTATAACACGGGCGGCATTCCCGGGCCGGAACGCTCTCGAACCTGGGTCAATCAGCCGGAAAAGATGTATCGCTCCAGAACCGGCACTCCACACATCGATGGCCAGGCGCGCTATGCCAACGCTGTTTATACTTATATGCCAGATTTCACCGGGGATTACCGCGAAGCTGTTGTCTCGGAAGACGAAACGCAAGTGACCCTGGAGTTTGCGACGCCGTTTATTATTGCTGCCACCCCGGCTAATGATAAACCCTGGGGCACCTACGACTCCGGTGCCCGCAACGGGTTAGTGCTTCGCGGCAGGCCGATCGGCAAGGTGTCGGTGTCGGTCGACCGGGGGCGGTCGTGGACCGAGGCATCCATGACTACGGACACCCTCGACCTGACCGATGCAGTCAAAGGTCATCGGCAATACTGGCTGCGGCTTCATAAACCGGCGAAAGAATTGGTAAGTTCACAGCTTGTCATAACAACTGTGTGTCAGTGTAATGTTGCCGTTATACCCCGCCTCAAAGACAACGGCAGCCGAGTGACCTTCGAAGCAGGAGGCCGGGCGCAGGTCAATGCGGGACCAAACCTTCCGCAAGCGTTGGCTCACCTGGTCGCCGGCAAAGTCGATTCGCCGTCGGTCACGTTGGAACTGGCCACGCCTCGAGGCGAGCCGATCCGGCAGGTTTATGCCGCCGCTCATGTCCGCTCTGGCTCTCCACCCGATCCCAGGATCACCTACCAAATCGACTTCTCCCGCGACGGGGGCAGGACGTGGGAGCCGATCGTCCGGGACTGGCGGATCAACCGCCAAGGCGACGAACCGCCCGACTTCTGGAGCCAGAGCTTTTGCTGGGGCCATGTTAACCTCGACGGCGACGTCCGCTCGGTTCAGGTCCGCTTCAGCAACAGCGGAGGCAAGGCCTACCTTCGCCCGGAAGCCCATCTGGTGTACGAAACCCGCGTGACTGACCCCATGCGGGTCACCTTCGCCTGGACTGACGACACCGGCGATCACACTCACAGCCATGTTGTTCACGGCAAGACGGACGATTGGACGGTGCCTACCGGCCGGAACGTGCGGACCCGCTGGATCGA
>JANWWR010000014.1 GCA_025055835.1 Gemmatales bacterium
TTGGCCGCCACCATGAATGGGGCCGCATTTCTCGGCATCGAAGTCGATAGACATCGCATCGAGCGACGCCTGGCTACCGGCTACCTCGATCGAATCACCGAGGATCTGGATCAAGCCTTGGAATGGATCGAAGACGCTCGCCGAAGGAAGCAGTCGATATCGGTTGGCCTCGTAGGTAATTGTGCCCAGGTTCTTCCCGAGCTGGTTCGCCGTGGTATCACGCCCGATGTACTGACAGACCAGACCTCAGCCCACGACACTCTGAACGGCTACGTTCCGGTGGCTCGTTATCCCGGAGAGGATGTCTATGCCCTGCGGAGGACCGATCCGCAGCAGTACGTCACTCGCGCTTTGGAATCCATAGCGATTCACGTTCAGGCCATGCTCGAGATGCAAGCCCGCGGAGCGGTGACGTTCGAATACGGCAACAACATCCGGGCCCAAGCGGTCAAAGCTGGCGTTGCGGGCGCCTTCCGGATTCCGGGTTTCGTGCCGGAGTACATCCGCCCGTTGTTCTGTGAAGGCAAGGGACCGTTTCGCTGGGTCGCCTTGTCTGGCGATCCTGAGGACATCTACCGCACCGATCAGGCGGTGCTCGAGACTTTCCCCGACAACCCTGCCCTGCACCGCTGGATCCGCATGGCCCAGGAAAAGGTGAAGTTCCAGGGCTTGCCGGCCCGTATCTGTTGGCTCGGCTACGGCGAACGGCACCTCATGGGGCTGCGATTCAACGAGATGGTCCGCACCGGCAAGCTTCAGGCCCCGATTGTCATCGGCCGCGATCATCTGGACGCCGGCAGCGTTGCATCGCCCTACCGGGAAACTGAAGGGATGCGGGACGGCTCCGACGCCATCGCCGATTGGCCAATTCTCAATGCGCTCCTGAACACTGCATGCGGGGCAGGTTGGGTCAGCGTCCATCACGGCGGCGGCGTGGGCATCGGTTTCAGCATTCATGCCGGAATGGTGGTGGTGGCTGATGGCAGCGACGAAGCGGAACAACGTCTCGACCGGGTCCTACGCTCCGATCCCGGGATGGGAGTTGTACGTCATGCCGATGCCGGGTATCCCGAGGCGATTCAGACCGCCGTGGAGAAGCAGGTTGCCATACCGGGATTGACCTATTGACGACCCCAAGCGGTGCCGCCTCAGTCTCCCTCGATTCGGGAAAAGGGACAGTCTTGGCGACGCTGATTCACAACGCTGCTCAACTCATCCCCGTGGCGACCGGCCGAGAGCGGGTCAAGACCGGCCAGGCCATGCGGGAACTGCACGTCATTCCGAATGGTTCGCTGCTCCTTGAAGGCGAAGAAATCGCATGGCTCGGACCTGCATCCGATCTTCCCCCATTGCCTTCGGGGACTCAGGTGCTCGACGCTTCGGGCAAGATCGTCATTCCCGGTTTCGTGGATTGTCACACGCACCTCATCTTCGCCGGCGATCGGGCCGACGAGTTCGAGATGCGGATAGAGGGCCTGAGTTACCAAGAAATCGCGGCTCGGGGCGGCGGCATCATTCGGACCGTGTCGGCCACCCGCCAAGCTAGCCGCGAGCAGCTGCTTGAGGCCACCCAACGGCGTCTTAACCGCCTGCTGAGTTACGGGGTGACCACGGTCGAAATCAAAAGCGGCTACGGCTTGTCGCTGGCGGACGAGGTGCGGCTCCTGGAGGTGACTCGGGACTTGGCAGCAGAGCACGCCTGCGAAGTCGTTCCAACTTTCCTGGGTGCTCACGAGGTGCCGCCAGAATTCCGCCAGGATCGCCGAGGATATGTGCAACTGATCGTCGAAGAAATGGTTCCCGTCGTCGCTGAAGGAAAGCTGGCGGAATTCTGCGACGTATTCTGCGAACAGGGCGTCTTCGATCCGTCCGAAACGGAACGGATTCTTAAAGCGGCTCAAGACTACGGGCTGAAGCTAAAACTCCATGCCGATGAATTCTCAAACCAGGGAGGTGCCGAGCTTGCCAGTCGTTACGGGGCCGTTTCTGCGGATCATCTGATCTGCATCTCCGAATCGGGGATTGAAGCCCTGCGTCGGTCCGGAACCGTGGCAGTTCTGCTCCCTGGAACTTCATGGTTTCTTCGTGTAAACTACGCCCCGGCACGAAGGCTCATCGACGCAGGGGTTCCCGTGGCCTTGGCAACCGACTGCAATCCCGGCAGTTGCATGACCGAAAACCTGCCACTGATCGGTTCCCTGGCTTGCATTCACCTCCGGATGCTGCCTTCCGAAGTGCTGACCGCTCTGACCCTGAATGCCGCTGCCGCTTTAGGGCGTTCCGATCGGATCGGTTCGCTCGAGGTCGGCAAACAAGCCGATGTGGTGATCTGCGATGTTACCGACTATCGCCAGCTCTTCTATCACTTTGGCGTCAACCACGCCCACACGGTCATCAAGCGAGGCCGCGTGGTGGTCGCTCCTTGAACCGGCCCCGGAACCACTGTTCCGCGGTCGGGACGACGCTGACGACCCCCGGCTTGGCGAAGTCGTGGGCCGATGGAACGGCCAGCCGGTCGAACTCCGGAAAGGCCAGCCGGTTTTGATCGGCTTCCCCGTGGACGAGGGGGTGCGGCGCAACCGCGGCCGTCCCGGGGCGGCCCTGGCAGCAGATGCCATCCGCGAACAGCTTTACAAGCTGACCAGCTGGGACCCGGAAAGCCCGCGCTCGACCTCTCGAGCCATGAGCGGTACGGATCTGGCTGCCGCGGGGATTCTTGACCTCGGTAACATCCGTAGGGAAGGCGACCTGGAGACCTGCCAGGCTCGTCTGGCTACCGTGGTGGAAGCAGTCTTGCGGGCCGGGGCGGTTCCCATCCTGCTTGGCGGCGGACATGAAACGGCCTACGGGCATTATCTGGGTTATGTGCAAGCCGGGCTGGAGCCTGGCGTGGTGAACATCGATGCTCATCTCGACGTCCGGGCCTATCCGAAAGGATCACACAGCGGAAGTTCGTTCCGCCAGATTATCGAGCATCCCACCAGGCCGCTGAAGTCGGGCCGTTACGTCGTCCTCGGTGCCCAGCGTCAGAGCGTAGCCCGAAGCCATTGGGAGTTTGTTCAGCAGCGGCGCGGTCGAATCCACTGGTTCAACGAAGACCTCGACGGCGATCAGGTCATCGGCATCCTGACGGACGAATTGAGCCGATTGGGAAGCGAATGCGACGCCATCATGTTGAGCGTGGATGCTGACGCCTTTCGGCAGGCTGACGTGCCCGGCGTCAGCGCGCCGTCGCCGATTGGTCTGGAAGGCTCGGCGTGGCCCGGTCTGGCCTACGAAGCGGGTTGCGATGCCAAGGTGAGGAGCTTGGAACTCGTGGAAGTCAATCCCGCCTTCGACCGCGACGCCCAGACCGTTCGCTGGGCGGCCTTGGGCATCCGTCAATTCCTGGTCGGACTGATGAGTCGGAGCCGGAATTCGTGACTGCCACGGTCATTGTCGCCGTGATTTTGACTATCCTTATGCTGATCGGCATTTTGGTCCCGAGTCGTTGGATTGCCGGCAGGTAAGGGAGCCATGACCGTTGGCGATGTCGTTGCGTTCCTGGAGAGTTTCGCGCCCCTGAATCTGGCCGAAGCTTGGGACAACGTCGGTTTGCTTGTCGGTGACAAAAACCGGCCCGCCTCCCGCATCATGACTTGCCTGACTGTCACGCCAACGACGGTTTCTGAGGCCGTCGAAGCAAAAGCTGATCTCATCGTAAGTCATCATCCAGTCCTGTTCCGGCCAACGCAGAAGCTGACTAGCGAGACCCCGGAAGGCCGTTTGCTTCTCCCTCTTCTCAGGGCCTCCGTTGCGGTTTACAGCCCGCATACCGCTTTCGACAACTGCACTGGCGGCATCAATGATTTGCTGAGCGTGAGGCTAGGCCTGGTTCGGGTCAAACCCCTTCGCTCCCGGCCGGCGTCGCGGGTGAAGATCGTCGTCTTCGTTCCTGACAGCGATCTGGCGAAGGTAAGTGACGCCTTGTTCGAGGCGGGCGCGGGAACCATCGGGGAATATCGGGAGTGCAGTTTCCGGTTGCCTGGCACGGGCACGTTTTTTGGTTCTGAGACCACCCATCCCACCGTGGGTCAGAGAGGCCGACGGGAAGAAGTGGCCGAATGGCGGCTCGAAGTCATCTGCGATGCCGACAAAGCCGCTGAGGCTATCCGGCGCATGCGACAGGCTCACTCTTACGAGGAACCGGCCTTCGATGTCTATCCTCTCCAGCCAATTTCGGACCGCCACGGTATCGGACGCTTGGGGGAATTGGAACCCCCGCTGTCGCTGTGCGACTTCGCTTCGCAGGTCCGTTCTGTGCTGTCTTGTTCAGGGGTGCGGGTGGTCGGTAATCCGAATCGGTTGATCCGCCGAGCCGCCGTGGCCTGCGGAGCGGGCGGCGAGCTGCTGGCGGATGCCGTTCGTGCCGAGGCCGATGTTTTCGTCACGGGAGAACTGCGCTTTCACGACGAACTGGCCGCCGAGGCATCCGGTTTGTCTCTCGTGGTGGCCGGCCATTACGCCACGGAACGACCGGGCGTTGAACATCTCGCCGAGATCCTTGCTCGGCAGTTCCCTCAGCTCACGGCTTGGGCCAGCCGACGCGAGCATGATGTCGCTTGGAATCTGTAAATCGGCGATCTAACAACACCTGGTATGAAGATGGCTTGTCAGCGGTTGTACTCGACGCTGACCTTGCCATCCTTGTGAAACCGAATTTCGACCTCGAACTTGCCGTAATCAAACTCAAGTTCATTGCGCTCGATGCGTACCTTGTTCGGATGGCCCGCAGGTAGCTGGAAGCGAACCAGCACGGGTTGGCCGCTGTGGGGATGGGTCAGAACGACTTCGTACAGTCCTTCCCGCGGCTCAAAGCTCTTGCCGAACTCCGCGTGTGTCGGCGGGCGTGCGGATCCTGGAACGACGGGGCTGCCTTCAATTCGTGGTGGAGGAAGGACTTGCGGCGGAGCGGGTGGAACCACGAGCGGTTCACCGGCGTTATCCTCGGCGGGAGCGATTGCCCGCGGCGGAGCTGGTTCAATTCTCGAACCTTGGCCTTCAACCAGGGGAGGCGTCGGAATTGGCGGTTGGACCCTCCAGCGCGGACCAATCCGAAGCGAAAAGAACGGCACATCAATGATGATGTCACCGAAGGCCGTGCCAGTCAGCGTGACGAAGGCTGCGAAGAGAACCAGAGTCGAAAAAGCTGCATGCCTCATGATGAATGTCCTCGAACCCAGTGCGAGAACGCCATTGTCACCGACCGGCGGAATGGATGCAAGGCCCGATTGACACTCCTATGTCTCAGCAACGCAGGGATTGCGAAGGAGTCCCAAGCGGTCGATCTCCACTTCCACCACGTCGCCCGGTTTGAGGAATACCGGTGGCTTACGAGCAAATCCGACGCCAGGCGGCGTGCCGGTGTAGATCAAGTCTCCCGGCTCCAACGTGAAGACCCGAGACAGGTACGAGACCAATTCCCCGACGCTGAAAATCATTTGATCCGTATTACTGGATTGCATCAGCTGACCATTGAGTCGAAGGCGGATGCCTAGACGATGGGGATCGCCTACTTCATCCGCTGTCACCAGCCAAGGGCCGCATGGGGCAAAGGTGTCGAAGGTTTTTCCGACCATCCATTGCTTGCCATCCTTTTTCAATTGCCAGTCCCGTGCCGAGACATCGTTACCGATGGTGTAACCTGCCACGGCTTCCAGGCCCTCCTGCGGCGAAACCCGACGCGCCCGGCGACCGAGGACGACGACCAATTCCGCTTCGTAGTCCACTTCGTTGCTCACGCTTGGCAGAACGATTGACTCTTCGTGACCGATCAAAGCGGTGGGATACTTGCTGAAGAGGATCGGCTCCTTCGGTATGGGTGCGCCGCTCTCAGCAGCGTGATCCCGGTAATTGAGTCCGATGCAGACGATTTTTTGAGGCTCGGGCACAGGCGGCAGAAACCGCATGGATACCGTGGGGAGCGTCACCGCTTGTGGACTTCGCACAGCCTCACGAACGGCGTGCAAGGCGGCTTCCCCGGAGGCGAGCAACTGGCGTAGCGTCGTGGGCAGGTCGGGGCGGGTGGCGTTAAGGTCCACCCACTGCTGTCCGAGCGAAGCGGCAAGTCGAATCCCGGAAGGCGATTTCACGGTCGCTAGACGCATGGGAAACCCTCGGAACCCCAGCGGATCTTCAACGGCGATGGCCTGGTCAAGAAGTGGTTATAGAATCTTCGCGGGATCGGCCATTGACCTACCGTCCGTTCGAGGGTGACGGCTTTGTTTCTGTATCGGCTTGGGCGTCTTCTGCAAGTGGTGGGACTGCTACTGGTCCCCCTTGCGCTGGCCGGGAATCTCGCCGAACTTGCCGGTGGTCCGGTGTGGCTTGATCTCAAGCAGATGCTTCTCCTTGCCGGTTTGGGAATCGCGGTCTTCTATCTTGGCCACGCTATTCAGCTACGGGCCGGCGGCGGATCGTGAATTCGGAGGATCTTCAGCGTGGAACCGTCTCCCGCCGATCAACCATTCCTTACGGCTCAGTGGAAAAACCTTTGTCTGTTCAATTATCCGGTTCCCGACGAGGTGCTGAAGCCTCATCTTCCCCCGGGCCTTCAACTGGACCGCTATGAGGGGAGTGCTTACGTCAGCCTGGTCGCTTTCCAGTTTCTGAACACGAAGGTGTGGGGGATCTCGTGGCCTGGGTACCGAGACTTTGCGGAACTAAACCTGCGTTTTTACGTTCGACGGGATGGCGTTCGCGGAGTCGTTTTCATTCGGGAGTATGTACCGAAACGGCTCATCGTCTGGATGGCCCGTTGGATTTACAACGAGCCATATCGGGCTGCGGCCATGCGATACGAGTTGGAAGAGAAAGCGGACAGCGTTACGGGCCGATGTCTGATTCAGGTCGCTGGACGCTGGCACCGGCTCGAAGTCCAAGCATCGAAATCGCCCCAGGTGCCGCCGGAAAACTCCCCGGAACACTTCTTCAAAGAGCATTCCTGGGGCTTCGGTAAGGATCGTCAAGGAAATCCTACTTCTTATCGGGTTCACCATCCAATCTGGCAAACCTACCCTGTACTCGGTTACACGGTGGATGTCGATTGGGGAGCCGTGTACGGCCCGGAGTGGGATTTTATGAACGATCGCAAGCCCGCTTCTGTGGTGTTCGCTCTCGGTTCGGAGGTGTCGGTTCACCCACTCCAGCGGCCGCCGCAAGCATCCGATCTCCAAGCCTGAGGGCAAAAAAAACGAGGCAAGGGCATGATCGCCGTTGCCTTCGTTTGGTTTGGTAAAGTCAGTTTCCGACAGGATTTTTCAGCCCGTTGGAGAAGAGGTCGAGGTACGGATCTCGATTTTCCGGGGCCGTGCTTTGGCGGCCTTGGGCAGTATCAGCCGCAAGACGCCGTTGTTGAAGTCCGCCGAGATGCGTTCCGTGTCCACCTCATCGCCGAGAATGAAAGAGCGATAGTAGTCTCCAGGGAGAACCTCTTCGTAGATCAACCGGGCTTCCGTGGGCAGATGCGACCAGTCCACTTTGCCGTAAATGGTGAGGACATTCTGTTCCACGCGAACCTCCAATTGGTCCGGCGGCACGCCGGGCAGGTCAGCCTCCAACACGAGACCTTCCGGCGTTTCGTGAATGTCCAAAGGTGGCGTGTAGACATTCGCCGACCGCGGCGCATCGGCTTTCGGCGGAGACGTCTCGGATTCGGTCCAGTGTCGCACCGGGGTCATGGGTTCATCCTTTCTCGTGTCAGGGGCTGCTGGTCTTGACCTGGACCTGCCGGGGCTGCCCCTCGCTAACCTTGGGAATCCTCAGATAAAGCACGCCGTTTTCCAACAGGGCTGAAACCTTGTCGGCGTCCGCCGATTCCGGCAACTGCACAGTCCGTGACCACTTGCCGACCCAGCGTTCCATGCGGCGGTAGGCCTCCTCCGGCACCTGATCTGGACGCTTCCGTTCGCCCCGGATAGTCAAGGTCGAGCCAAGCAGGGTGACATCCAGGTCTTCCGGGCGAACTCCCGGCATGGGTGCCAATAGCCAAAACTCGTTGGGCGTCTCGTACAGGTTGAAAGCCGGAAACTGTCGCCAAGCCTGATACAATTGCCGACTGACGTCCTGAGTGAAGTCGAAAAGGCGATCCACTTGGCGTTGTAGTTCGCCGAGCGCATCCAGGGTTGGACGCCAAGTCCAGATGTTCATGGCAATCTCCTCGATCCGCGTAATCGGGTTGGAAGTAGCATGAGCAACCGCAATGCCATTCCATGAGAAATACAAGCCGAGCTATTAACCTCAAAATCAGCAACAAGTTGTGACTTACCTGGGCTGGTCTTTGATCTGCTGCCAATATGGCACCAGACGGAGCGGCCAGTTTCTAAGGCTAATACAGGGCGTCAAAATGGCAGAAACGATTGGCAACTTCACTGAGGCGGCTTCTCCGGACTGGACGGCCCTACGATCTAAGTTTCCTGTCACACAGCGATGGGCTTTCTTTGATCACGCTGCCGTCGCTCCTCTGAGCAAACCGGCCCAGGAAGCGATGATCGAGTATGCTTGTGATCTGGCCGAACATGGCGATGTGCATTACCGCCGTTGGACTCAGCGTGTTGAACAAGTGCGGGCTTTGGCTGCCCGTTTCCTTAACGCCTCCTCTCCCCATCAGGTTGCATTCGTCAAAAACACCAGCGAGGGCATCGGTCTGGTCGCTGAGGGAATTCGTTGGCGAAGCGGCGACAACGTCGTGGTCCCCCAGGAGGAGTATCCAGCCAATATCTACCCTTGGATGAACCTGGCGGATCGGGGCGTCGAGGTTCGCTTCGTGCCGACGGTCAATCGCCGAGTTCGCATCGAGGACATCGCGGATCGGGTGGACCGGCGGACACGGGTTGTCACCGTCAGCTGGGTCGAATTCGCCAGCGGATTCCGAAACGATCTGGAGGCCCTGGGGAAACTGTGTCGTGAACGTGGCTGTCTTTTCTTCGTGGATGCCATTCAGGGTCTCGGCGTGTTTCCGATCAGCGTCCAGGAAACGCCTATCGACTTCCTTGCCGCGGATGGGCACAAGTGGCTGCTCGGTCCCGAAGGGGCGGGCATCCTCTGGATTCGTCCCGAGGTGCTGGACGAGTTGCGACCCATTGGCGTCGGCTGGAACAGCGTCGTCAATCCCGAGGAGTTTTCGACCATTGACTTCCGGCTCAAGCCGAACACCGGGCGTTACGAGAGCGGCAGTTTGAATATGGCAGGAGTCCATGCCCTCGGGGCCAGTATCGAGCTGCTGCTGAGCATCGGCATCGAACGCATTGCCCAGCGGGTTCTGCACCTGACCGACTACCTCTGCCAGCGGCTCGGCGAGCTGGGCTGGGACGTGTACAGCAGCCGTCTCCATGAAGAAGCATCGGGGATCGTCTCCGTGGAGGTTCACGGGGCCGACGTCCGGGAACTGGTCCGAAAATGCCGCGCACATGGAATCGTCGTTAATCAGCGGTCCGGACGCTTGCGGATCAGTCCGCATTGTTATAACACGGAAGAGGAACTGGATCGGCTGATCGAACTGATGGGCAAAGCTTCAGCGGGGTAAACCGATCCAGTTCGACGGACGCAAGCCATGCACGAGAAACCCATTCAACGGGTCATCGACCTGACCGACCAAAAAGCCAACGTGCTGTTCAACGCCGGTTTGGAAGAGGCTCGGCAGATCGTCGCTGCCGGGGATCTGCTCGCCGTGAGGAGACTGCAAGGGAGCTTCGCTCTGGTAGCCGTTCAGGGGATCACGGTGCGCATGGCTCGGTCGCTGGATCGCCCGCTCCGCTGGTTTATTGCAAAGCGTGACGATGGACCATGTCTGATTGCGGCGGAACGCATCGACACGATTCATCGCTGGCTGGTTTCGGAAAGGATGGCGGATCAATTCCACCCCTCCTACACCCGCATGGTCCCGGCACATCACATCACGGAAGTGGGACTGGTGGGCTGTCCTGACCCCGCCCCGGTGCATCGGCGCTTTTTCGAGCCGAGATTGCATCGCCTGCCCGCCGTTCTCGACGTGATCGCCGAAGCCTACGTATCGGCGGCCCTGCGGACGATTCGTTCGTGGTTGACGTTGCGAGCCAGAACCGGACCTGTGGGGGTTTGTTTCAGCGGTGGGCTGGACAGCGGGACGGTCTTTTTGCTGACCTACCACGCCCTCCGGGAGCTTGGCGAAAGCCCGAGCCGGCTCAAGGCATTTACCTTGAGTCTGGAAGGCGAGAATGGTCCGGACTTGGCACAAGCTCGATCCTTTCTGGAC
>JANWWR010000029.1 GCA_025055835.1 Gemmatales bacterium
GGAAACTGGCTTGTGCCGGGAGTTGCCGTTGCACTGGCCGATTGGCTCGGCTGTCCGCGGCGAAGCGACTCCAGATATCCGGCCATTTCCCTGGATTCAGGCCGACTTCGCATCGCCTCCACCTCCGCCCCCAGCAGTTGCCGAACGGCTTCACAGAGCATGGTCGGGGTCTCGAATCGCTGAGCAGGGTCCTTGGCCAGAAGTTTGCCTAGCAAGTGGTTAAGCTCCCCCGACGACTCGATGCCGACGTCTTTCAGCGGGGGCGGCGATTCCGTGGCGTGCAGGACGGCCAGTCGCATCGGGTTGACGTCGCTGAACGGCGGTCGCCCTGCCAGCATGTGATACAGCACACAACCGAGGCTGTAGAGATCGGACCGGATGTCCGCCTTATTCGGATCACGGGCTTGCTCGGGGGCCATGTATTCCGGGTTGCCGATGATCTCGCCCGTGGCGGTCAGGTTCTCGAAGGTCGTCTTCCGCTTGGTCTCAAAGAGCGTCCGGCTCAATCCGATGTCAAGTATTTTCACGCTGCATTTCCGGGTGGTCTCTTCCCCCGTCGGAGCGGGACAAAGCATGATGTTTTCCGGGCACAGATCACGGTGAACCAGGCCCTTTTCGTGCAGGTACTGCAAGCCCTGCCCGAGGTAGTAGGCGATCCTCAGGGCTTCCACGAGCGGCAGCCGATGCCGCGTCCTGAGAACGTTTTTGAGCGTCTCGCCTTCGAGATACTCCATCACAATGTAATGCAAGCCGTTGCTTTGGCCGTGATGGAAGGTGCGGACGACGTTCGGATGATCCAACTGCTCCGCGACCTGAGCCTCGCGTTCAAAGCGTTTGAGCAGGTTAGGATTGGCGGCTTTCGAGGGTGGAAGCACTTTGATGGCGACGACCTGACCGGAAGCGTGAACTGCCTTGTACACTCCGGCCAGACGCCCCTTGCCGATGCGGTCAAGGATCTTGTACTCGCCCAGAAAAAAGTTGTCAGCGTATCCGTTACTCAGCAGGGTCGCCTGGTACTCCGTGACGAGACCGTTTTCGACCAGCCAACGGGCGAAATCCCGCGTGCTTTTCTTGTCCGCGGCTTGCTTTTGCCACTTTTCGTAGCACTCCTTGACCTTCTCGACGGGCTGGAGCCGACTGCGGATCAGCAGACCACAGAGGTTTTCGACGCTCAAAGGCATTGCATTCTCGCTTCGGATCGGGCAGAGGCAGCGGACACCGATTGAGTATAAATGCCCCTGGGGAAACTTGCACGACCGTCGCCCGTTGAGAGCCTCTCCGAGGACCGCCCCATGGATCCGAATTTTCGTCGTCCCATTCGCCGAGCGGAGCGACTGCTTGAAAGCGATGTGCCCGACGATCCGTTTCTCCTTTTCGAGGTGTGGCTTCGAGAGGCCATCCAGGCCGATCTGTACGAACCGTATGCGATGACATTGGCCACGGTCGGTCCTGACGGCGCTCCCTCAGCTCGCATCGTGCTACTGCGGGGGTTCGATCGCGCTGGCTTTACCTTCTTCACCAGTTATGAGGGCCGTAAGGCCCAGGAACTCGCCGTCAATCCCCAGGCGGCCTTGGTCCTCTTCTGGCCTGAAATGGAACGACAGATCCGCATCGAGGGCCGTGCCGAACGGACCAGCGAAGCCGAGTCCGATGCCTACTTCGCCAGTCGTCCAGTCGAAAGCCGCTGGGCAGCGTGGGCGGCCCGGCAAAGCTCCGTCCTTCCCGACCGGGCCACTCTCGAAGCCGCGTGGGAAGCCGTCAAAGCTCGATATCCCGACGGCAACGTCCCTCGTCCGCCGAACTGGGGGGGCTACCGAGTCGTGCCCCGCACGATCGAGTTCTGGCAGGCGGGTCCGCATCGGCTGCATGACCGTTTCCGCTTCACCCGGATAGATACCGGTTGGCTCCGCGAACGCCTGGCCCCTTAGCGCTTCGGGCTGTGTTGCGATCCGACAAGTCAAAACAAGTCGGCGAGCGGGAAGCGTTAGCTTCCCAGGTCTGCCCGGTCTGCCCTCTCAAAAGACATTGCCGACGCTATCTGCGTCGGCTACCATGTAGCTCCCAGCGATTCTCGCTATCCCATCCCGTCCGCGGAGGCCTTCGCTCCACCTTTTCCCGTCAAGAGGGAGAGGTCAGGGCGAAGGAACGAACCGTGCCGGACCCTGTGGCCGAGTTTCAACAAGTTTCCAAACGCTACGCAACCGACCTGCTGGGTCGGTCTGGTGTTTTGGCCGTGGACAATGTTTCCTTCGCCATCCAGGCCGGCGAAATCTTCGGACTCCTTGGGCCGAACCGGGCGGGTAAAACCACGCTGGTGAAGATTCTCCTTTCGCTGTGCCGACCAAGCAGCGGTCAGGTTCTCCGCCTGGGCCTGCCGGTGAGCGATCCCAGGAGCCTTGGGCGCATCGGCTACATGCACGAAAACCAGGCCTTTCCCCGATACCTGACGGCGACGGGGCTGCTGGAGTTCTACGGTGCTTTGAGCTTCGTCCCGCCAGAGGAACTGCGTCGCCGCATCCCTCGACTGCTGGACCGTGTCGGGCTGGCCGACCGATGCCGAGAGCCGATCGCCCGCTTCAGCAAAGGCATGGTCCAACGACTCGCGCTGGCCCAGGCCCTCATCAACAACCCTGATCTCCTGGTGCTCGACGAACCGAGTGAAGGCCTGGACCTCAACGGCCGACAACTAGTGCGGGAAATTGCTCGGGAGCTTCGCAACGCCGGCAAGACGGTGCTTTTGGTTTCCCACGTTGTCCCCGAGGCGGAGCGGCTATGTGATCGCCTGGCCGTGCTGGTCGCAGGACGGATCGCTTATCTCGGGCCTGTCGCCGACCTGCTTCGCGATCCCCGGACCGGAAATGCTCGACCAATGGAACAGGCCTTGCGGGAGTTGTACGCATCATCACCATGAATCGCGCAACCGTGCTGCATGCCATCCGTTGCTTGATGCTGGACACCTTTCGGCAAGCCCGCGCTTCCGGCATCTTTTGGCTGATGCTGGCGGTCAGCGTGGTGTGCATCGGCGTCTGTCTGAGCATGCGGGTCGAAGGGGCCGAGGACCTCGGCGGCGAGGAAGGCTCCGGTTTTGTGCCCCGGACCATGCCGGTGGACCCGACCCAGGCGCAGATGTCCGGCGTGACCCAGGTACGTGGTCAGCTCCTCATCGGTTTCGGAGCGGTTCGGGTCGATCTCGGTCGAGACGCCCATGACGCCGTCCGGCATGTGCAACTCATCCTCGCCGGGGTGGTCGCCGACACCGCGGGCATTCTTCTCATGCTCGTCTGGACGGCCGGTTTTCTGCCGTCGTTCCTCGAACCGTCCGCCGCTTCGGTCCTGTTGGCCAAGCCTTTCCCTCGCTGGGGACTGCTGATAGGCAAGTACGTCGGCGTCTTGGTATTCGTGCTGTTTCAGGCATCTCTGTTCGTCATCGGCACCTGGGCTGCTCTTGGGCTGGGCACCGGCATCTGGGACCCGATCTATCTCATGTGCGTGCCCCTGCTGCTTGTTCACTTCGCCATCTTTTTCAGCGTCTCGACGCTTCTGGCCGTGACCACCCGAAGCACCATCGTCTGCGTCTTTGGCTCCATCCTGTTCTGGCTGCTCTGCTGGGGAATGAATTACGGTCGGCACATGGTCGTCGGACTGCCGGATCTTCACGAAGCGGCCCGTGGAATGCATTTCCTGGTCGAAGTTGGCTACTGGATCCTCCCCAAGCCGGCTGATCTAGGTCTGCTGTTGTTCGACGCCTTGCAGGCGCACAACTACTTCAACAGCGCTGTGGAGTTTGAGGCGGTCAAGGCCCAGGGCGCATTCTCGCCGGTGCTCTCCGTGGCGGCCTCGCTCGGCTTCACCGCGGCGATGCTGGCTCTGGCTTGCTACGAGTTTCAGACGACGGACTACTGACGTTACCGAGCAGCCGCTGCACGGCCTGCCACGCCATCGCTGCCACTTGCACGGCGTTGATCTGCCACAGCGTCGGATTGAACACCTCGACCGAAACCCAGCCGGTGTAACTGATTTGCCTCAGGCGTTCAAGAATCGGGTGAAGCGGCAAATCGCCATCCCCGGGCAGTATCCGATCGGCGTCCTGAGCAAATTCCCGAAGCGTCCCTGACACATCGCAGACTTGCACATGGAATAACTGCTCGGGCGTCAGTAGGCCAAGGTCGTGCAACTTGCTTGGTCCGGCGTGGAAGTGGAACACGTCAAGGCAGATGCCAAGATTCGGTTGACGACACGCCTCGACCAGGGCGATCGCAGTTTCCAGCGACGAGCACCAGCGGGCCTTGGTATGAAATTCCAGAGCGAGCCGGACGTCATAGGCGGCGGCCAATTGAGCGACCTGCTGGAGCGATTTACATGCCCGGTCCAGGTAGGCGAGGTCGGCCTTGTCCGCGAAGTCCGCCGCGAGGATAAGCGTGGGAATGCCAAGCTCCTGGCACAGACTCAATCGCCTTTGAAACTGATCGAACTGCTCCCGTCTCTGCTGCCCCTCGGAAAGGAGTATGCCGCCCTGATACGCCGCCGCCACCGGCTTGATGCCGTAATCCGCCAACAGTTGCCGAGTCTGTTCAGGGGAGAAATGTCGGCGATGGTCTTCGAGTTTGGTGAGCCAGATTTCGACGGCGTCACAGCCGGCCTCGGCGTAGGCGGCGATGTCGGCGGCAAAGGTACCGGGCAGGGTCAGGGTTTGACTAAGGCACGGCTTCATCGAGTCCTCGGGGAAGCGGATTGACCGAGGCGGCGGGCACGGCGGCTCCGTTGCCTTCGGGTTCCCGCTCCGCCTCTGCCATCATTCTTCGCACCTTGGACCGCAAAGGCAGGTAAAAGACCAGCCCCAGCAAGGCGATGGCATAAGCGACTGTCCGCTCGGCCAGGCGGGCCAAGGCTCCGCGTGCTTCCAGCATCGGATCGCCACCGACCAGCGTGTACAGTTTGCCGAAAAGAAACTCGCCGACGCCGAGGTTGCCGGGTGTCAACGGCACCGACTCGGCCACCATGCCGACGGGCACGATCAGCCATTGCTCGTACAAGGCCGGCACCGGCGGCGGGACGGCCAGCGAGGCGAAGTAAAAACTCATCACGAAACCGATGTGCCCGATCATCGCCAACAGGAACGCCAGGCCCACGACGGCCAGCTTGTCCCGATACATGCGGGCAGCTCGCAACAACTCCGCCAGGATTCGCCCCACCCAGGGCAGATGTTCCAACCGATCGCTGAGCCGATGCGTCCACGGCAGTACGACGAAGAGCAGCCCGCCACCCACCAGGGACGCCAGACATGCAGCCCAGACGAAGATGACAATCCATTGCAACGGCTTTTGGCCGTTCGCGTCCGTGACTACTCCGGTTTCATCCCAGAACAACAGCCCGGCAATGCCGGCCAGGAACAGCAGCCCGATCAGACCGAGGACACGATCCACGGCGATAGTGCTGATAGCGACGGTGCGACGGGATTGTTCCCGGGCCAGCAGTCCGGCCTTGATCAAATCGCCACCCACCGACCCGGGCAGAAAGGCATTGAAGAACTGACCGATGAAGCCGAGCCGCACCGCGTCAATGAGCGTGAACGGCAACTCCTGAGCGCGGACAAGCAGAAACCAACGGACGAAGGTCAGCAGGAGGCCGGCGAAGAAGCACAAAGCAGCGACGAGCATCGGCCACAGGGCAAAGCGACCGCCTTCCGCGATCATCTCCTGGATTTTTGGCCAGTTGACGAGCAACAACAGGATCAGAACAGCGAAACCGAGCAGCCATTTGGCCGCCCGCCAGGCGATACGTTTCATGGCGTCATTGTCACAGGCATGTCACTCTTCGTCCACTGGTATGCAAATCAGGCAGACCGTATCCTACCCATATGCATTAGCCCCGGCGAGCCGGTAACGTAAGCTTTCGTGAAGGCGAGCCGGAAGCGTAAGCTTCCGGGTACACCCGAGCGAGAAGCATAAGCCTTCGAGTACACCCGAGCGGGAAGCGTTAGCTTCCCGTGCCCCTACCAAGGCCTCCTCATGGAACAAACCCGCATGTTCAAAAACCGAACCCTCGCTCTCCTTGGAAGCTTCCTTGCCGCCACCGTTTCACTTGCCCTCGGCCAAGCCCAGGCTCCTGACAAGCCGAAGCTAGAATATGTCAAAAAACCGACCCGGCACGAAACCATTCTCGCCACCTTCCAGGCATCCGGCCTGCCTGACTTCTCTGGCAAGTGGTACATCCTCGGCCCCTTCGACAACGCCGGCGGCACGGGGTTTCACACCATCTATCCCCCCGAACGGCAAGTGGATCTTGCGGCGCGATACGCGGACAAGAACGGCAAGCCGATCGCCTGGCGGGAGTTCCGCCAGTTCCGCCTCGACCAGGTCGTCAACCTGGCTGTCTTCGAAGAGCGGGAACACGTCTGCTGCTACCTGTACACCGAAATAACAGCTCCCAAGGCGACCACGCTGACGCTGTCGCTGGGTAGCGACGACGGCATCATCTTGTGGATCAACGGCCAGAAGGTTCACGAGAACAACGTCCACCGGGCCGCTGGTCCCGATCAGGACCGCGTACAAGTCACGCTCCGGCAGGGCCGCAATTCGTTATTGGCCAAAATCTGCAACGACGACGGACTTTGGAGCTTCTATCTGCGGCCGGAGTTCCCGGGGGGCTTGGAAGCAGCTTTTCGCGCCAGGCTGGAACAGGACTTCGGCACTAAACCGGCCAATCCCGTGCTTGCCGCCGAGGCCCGACACTATCGCATCGTCACCCAGGTCGTTCCCGCGGAGATCGTTCTCGAGGTCGGCGGCCTGGCTATTCGGCCCGATGGCAAGATGCTTTGCTGCACGCGCCGTGGTGAGGTCTGGCTCATCAGCGGACACGATTCGGACGACCCGTCACAGCTGCAGTTCAAGTTATATGCTTCCGGACTGCACGAACCGCTCGGCCTGTGCGTTGTCGGTCGGGAGGTATATGTCGTGCAACGGCCCGAACTGACGCGGCTCGTGGACCGCGATGGCGACGATATGGCTGATGAATTCACAACCATTTGCGATGCCTGGGGCGTCTCTGGCGATTACCACGAATTTGCCTTCGGGCCGGCTCGGGATCGGGAAGGCAACTTCTACGTCACGCTCAATGTCGGCTTCGGCGGCGGACACCAGGCCAAGGCCCCGTGGCGGGGCTGGTGCGTCAAGATCACGCCAGACGGGAAGCTGGTTCCTATTGCGGCGGGTTTGCGTTCACCCAACGGCATCAACTTCAGCCCGGAAGGCGACCTGTTCTACTGCGACAACCAGGGCGAGTGGGTGGCGACGTGCAAGATGCACCACGTTCGTCCCGGCGACTACTACGGCCATCCCGCCGGGCTGCGCTTTGCCCGCTTCTCACCTTACGCGGATCGTCTTCCGCCGGAGAACCACGCCAGCGGCATGCTCTACGACGGCCAACCCGGTTCCAACGGCGTTCGCGGGATGCCCCCGGTCACGCCCCCGGCTATCTGGTTCCCCTACGGACGCATGGGCAAGTCGGCGAGTGAACCCGTTTGGGACACCACTGGCGGAAAATTCGGCCCCTTCGCCGGGCAGTGCTTCGTCGGTGATCAGACGCAATCGATGATCATGCGGGTGTTCCTGGAGAAGGTGGACGGAATTTATCAGGGAGCCTGCTTTCCGTTTCGCAGCGGGTTTGAGTGCGGTATCAATCGCATGGTGTTCGGACCCGATGGCAGTTTGCATGTGGGAATGACCAATCGTGGCTGGGGTTCCGTCGGCGGTCGGCCCTATGGTCTTCAGCGAGTCCTGTACACGGGCGTGTTGCCGTTTGAGATTCACAGCATGAGCCTGACGCCGACCGGCTTTGAATTGACCTTTACCAAGCCGCTCGCTTCCGATGCCGACAAGGCCCGCTTCGACCTCCAGTCTCACACCTACCACTACTGGAGCACCTACGGTTCGCCTGAAGAGGACCGCCGACCGGAGCGAATCACCCGGGTTAGCATCTCCGAAGACCGAACCAGAGTCCGGCTGGACGTGGCAAGATTAAACATCGGGCGGGTGTATGAACTGCACGTCGAGGGACTGAAATCTGCTGACGGCGAGTCGCTCTTGCATCCCGAGGCGTATTACACGCTGAATCGCCTTCGGCAGTAATCAATCACTCAAGGCGAGCGGGGAACGTAAGTCCCCTGGTTTTCGAAGTGTGCTCTCGTTCGAGGCAAGCGGGGGGTGCCCTTGTTCGAGGCGAGCGGGGGACGTAAGTCCCCCGGTGAAAGTAGGGGACCGGCCAGCTTACGCTGGCCGCTCGCCGTGAGAATATCGCCGCCCGCCGTGAAACAATGCTGCTTGCTTTGAAGAAAAACGCCGCTCGCCATGACCAGTCGCGGCTCCGCTCGCCGCTCTGAAAAGGCCGATTTAGCGCGTGGGGACGTAAGGTGCCGGCTTGGCGTACTGCTGCTGTTGCGCCGTCGGAGGACGCTCGGCGACACCAGGGGCCGGGGTACCGCTCGGAGCAGCCATCACAGGCCCGGGAACGGCTCCGTTGGGTGTGCCGAGAATCGGGGCGTTGGCGACGACGCCGCTTCCTCCCATCACGCTGCCGCAGCCGTTGCAGGAAGGACAGGACGGGCACGGCGCGCAGCACGGAATCGGCTCGTAATAGGCCGGTCGGAATGAGAAGCGGTCAAACCAACCGCTGAACCACGGATGCGAGCAGCAATCGTAGCCGCAACCACTCAGCCCCAGGACCAGGGCAACGCCAATCAACCAAGCTCGGCGGCGGAACATAGGAGTGCTCCTGAGAAAAAGGAATCACTCTTAACTTGCTCCGAAACGAATTGAAGTCAAAGCGTCTTGAGTCGTTCCTCCTTGGTATGGCGAAGATGCCGCAAGCGCCCACGGCAAAGTCGTCTTGCCGAGATTGCCCGGCAGAGTTAGCATCCTCGAAGCGCTCGGATTGCCTAACCTGTTTTCAAGGAAGAAAGGACGCCAGCCGTGCCCTACACCGTGCGGGAACTGGCCGAACTGGTCCACGGACGGATCATCGGAGACGACCGAATCCTCATTTCTTCCGCCCGTCCCTTGAGCGAAGCCGGTCCCGGCGACATCACCTTCGTCGCCGACGACAAAAACGCCAAACTTTTGCCCAAGTGTCAGGCCTCGGCGGTGGTCACACAACCCGGACGAGATTGCAACGGCCACACGGTCATTGAAGTTCCCGACCCGCTGACGGCCTTCCTGACCATCTTCGAACGCCTGCATGGCAGGCCGAAGCGACTACCCGTCGGCATCGACCCGCGGGCCTGCATCGCTCCGTCAGTACGGCTCGGGGAAGGCGTCGTTATTGGCCCTGGAGCGGTGGTCGGCGAAAACTCCATTCTCGGCCCCCGCTGTCACATCCATGCCAACGTCGTCATCGGCAGCCACTGCACCATCGGCGAAGACGTAATCATTCATCCCAATGTCGTGCTCTACGATGGCTGCACGGTCGGCAATCGGGTCGTCATTCACGCCGGGGCCGTAATCGGCAAGGATGGCTTCGGATTCCGCCAGCTTCATGGCCAACACATGCGCATCCCGCAACTGGGTTCGGTGCTGATCGAAGACGACGTGGAAATCGGAGCCGGAACCACGATTGACCGCGGCACCTTTCAAGCGACCCGCATCGGGACCGGCACCAAGATCGACAATCAGGTACAGATCGGGCACAACTGCCGCATCGGGAGGCACAATCTCATCGTCAGCCAGGTCGGCGTCGCCGGTTCGACCACGACTGGAGATTACGTCGTCATCGCCGGACAGGCGGGCATTGCCGACCATCTGACCATTGGCAACGGCGTCGTCATCGGCGCTCAGGCGGGTGTGATGACAAACATTCCCGACGGTCAACGCTGGCTGGGAACGCCAGCACGTCCGGAACGGGAAGCCAAGGTGCGGTATTTCCAGGTGGAACGACTTCCGCAGGTCCTTGAAGACTTGAAACGCATCAAGGAAGCTCTCGGATTGACCCAGGCATGACACTGCCCCGACGCGAGCCGGTCGGTCTTCTGGCCGGCAGCGGACGCTTTCCGGTCGTTTTTGCCGCCAAGGCTCGCAGCCTCGGCATTCCCGTGGTGTGTGTCGGCATCCGCCACGAGGCGTCCCCCGAGCTGGCCGACTTGGCGGACCGATTCTATTGGGCCGGAATCGCTCGTCTGGGCCGGATGATCCGCTGCTTCAAGCGGGAGGGCGTGCGGCGGATCGTCATGGCCGGGAAGGTCCATAAGGCCCGCTATCTTTACGCCCCGTGGCGGACGGTGAATCTGCTGCCCGATCTCCGTTCTGCCTGGTTTTGGCTCAAACGCATGGTGAGCTACGCCCACAACCGGGATGACGATCTCCTGTTGGCCGTGATTGACGAGTTTCGGAAGGACGGCATGGACTTTGATTCCGCCCTGAATATCTGTCCCGAACTGCTGGCCGCCCCCGGAGTGTTGACCCGTCGCAAACCCACCCGTGCCGAGGAGGCCGACATCGCCTTCGGCTGGCAGCTCGCCAAGGAAATGGGCCGACTCGACGTGGGCCAAAGCGTCGCTGTCAAGGAACGGGCCGTGCTGGCCGTCGAGGCCATCGAGGGCACCGATCGCGCCATCCTCCGCGCTGGCGAACTGTGCCCCGCGGGCGGTTTCGTCGTCGTCAAGGTCGCCAAACCGCAGCAGGATATGCGCTTCGATGTTCCGACCATCGGCCCGACCACCGTCGAGAATCTTCACCGCGCCGGCGGTCGCGTCTTGGCCATCGAAGCGGGCAAGACCATCATCCTGGATCAGGATCAGACCGTGGCATTGGCCGACCGATTCGGCCTGACCATCGTTGCCGTCAACCTGCCCGATCTTCCTCGCTGAGCGCAACCTTTTTGCCGATCCCTTCCCCAGCCGCAGAGAGCATATGAAGGGCTTCCGTAGAATGTCCCCGACGGCTGTTCGAGACATCGGGAGATCGCTCTATGAACAACATCGATGGGACAACGGCATTTGCCCTGGGGCTTGTCCTCGGGATTCTGATTGGCACGGTGGACGGCTTCGTCATCGGCTATCTGTTCCTTCGGCACCGACTGGGACCCGAGGCGGACGGGGGTGCGGCCGCAGCCAAGCCCTCCGGCGAAGCCCTGCGTCTGCTGGCTTTGATGCAGCAGGAAGGGCGACTGGTTGACTTCCTGCTCGAAGATCTCGAAGGCATTCCCGACGAGCAGATCGGGGCCGGCGTCCGGCAGATCCACCGCCAGTGCCGAAAAGTGCTGCTCGACCACCTCCAACTGGAGCCGATCCTGGACAAGAACGAAGGGGAACAAGTCACCGTTCCCGCGGGGTTCGATCCGTCGGCGATTCGCCTGACCGGCAATGTGACCGGGCAGCCTCCGTTTACCGGCACGTTGCAACATCGCGGCCTGCGGGTCAAGGACATTCGCATCCCCAAGCCGCCCTCCAGCCAGGACAACATGGTGCTGATGCCCGCCGAGATCGAACTGCCCTGAAGCAAGCAAGTTTGACTCCGGCCTCGTCGAAACTTATAGTGGGAGAACTGGGTGGGGTGGCTGCGGGAAGGAGGTCGCTGTGGCTCATCTGGGCCGTCTATTCCCGGGCATCGCGGCTGCCCTGACGTTTCTGGCGTCGGGTCTGCTCCCGGCCTTGTTTGCTCAAGCTCCAGAAGGTCTTGTCGAGCGGGCCGAATCGCTACGGAATCAGGCCCGATGGCGGGAAGCCGCGGAGGCCTACGCCGAACTTTCCCGCCGCGAACCCGGCGTGGCCGAGTGGTCCCGCAAGCTCCGCCAGTGCCGGATCCAGGACCAGATCTCTGGCCGCTATCACGATCCCGCCTTTCAGCGAAGTCTGTTGAGCGTTTCCTTTGAAACGGCCCTGAACATCTACGCCGAGGTCATCGGCAAGATCCAGACGCACTACGTTGAAGAAGTCGAAGTGAGCCGCCTTTTCGCCCAAGGACGGGAACGCCTCGAATTGGCCTGGCAGAATCCAGCCTTCCAACAGGCAGCGTTCGCCGTGCCGCCCAACAGTGAAACCCTGAACCGTGGCCGTGCCCTCTTGCCGACCCTGCAACCCGACTCGATGACCCGGCGAGACGCCCAATTCAAAGTCCAAACCTTGGCAATCTCTCTCCAGCAGGAAACCGGCGTCAACCCGACGGCGGTGGTTCTCGAATTCGCCATAGCCGCCGCGGAAGCCCTCGACGACTACTCGGCATTTCTTTCCCCGGAACGCCTGGCCCTGGAAAAGATGCTGGCCGAACCGGACGTCGCCGGCATCGGCATCGAGCTTCAGTACGGCGGAGGCGTGATGTATGTCGCAGGGCTGGCCCCGAACGGACCGGCGGCTCGGGCCGGGATCCAGCTTCATGACCGCGTTCTCCGCATTGACGACGTGGACGTTCGCCGCCTGAGCCTCGAGGAAGCGTCGTTGCGGCTGCTGGGCAAGGAGAATACCCGCGTGACCCTGGACGTCATGGGAGTGCTGGACTGGATTCCCCGGCCCGTGGTCGTCGTCCGGGAACGCTTCAGCATTCCCAGCCTGACCACCGTCCGCTTGGTGGACATGGAACACGGGATCGGCTACGTCCACGTCGGACTGTTTCAGGCCACTACTGCGGATGAGCTTGACGCCGCGCTTAACCGGCTCCTGGCTGAAGGGATGCGGGTTTTGATTCTCGATTTGCGCGGCAATCCTGGCGGGTCGTTCGAGGCCGCCTTGCAGGTAGCCGATCGCTTCGTGACCAACGGTGTGCTGGCGGCGACCCGGGGTCGTTCCCCTGGCACAACCCAGACTTACCACACCCAGGACGACCGAGCCGTGCTCGTGCCTTTGGTGGTGCTCACGGATGGCGATACTGCCAGCGCCGCCGAGATCGTCGCCGCTGCCCTGCGTGACAACCAACGTGCTAAACTCGTCGGCCAACCGACGGCCGGCAAAGGGACGATTCAATACATTTATCCTTTGCGCGCCGCCTCTTGTGGTTTGCGTTTAACGGCGGCCCGTTATTTATC
>JANWWR010000030.1 GCA_025055835.1 Gemmatales bacterium
CGACTCCTTGGCGATCTGCTCGATCAGGGCAATGAACCGATGCAGCTGCTTGGGGCTTTCAGTTGGCATCTGCGTCGGCTGGCCCAGGTGCATCGGTTGAAGCAGCGGGGCGTCTCGACGTTTGCCGCCGTCAAACAGGCGGGTTTGCATCGGGCGGAACAAGCGGAACAACTGCTCCACCGGCTCGGTCCCCGCGCTGAGCGCCTCTACGATTGGCTTCTCGATGCCGATCTGCGGCTTAAAAGCAGCGGCGACCTGCCGCCGCGAACCGTTCTGGAACGCCTGGTTGTTCGCCTGGCTTCGTAAGGAGGGCATCTCCATGACACGCGTGCCTTGTGCCTTCGCCAACGTCGTCGCGGTCTGGGTCTCGCTTGCTCTGGGTATTCCGGCAATCGCGGCGGAGCTTCGGCCCGTTCCATTTCGTGAGGTCCGCATCCAGGACGGGTTCTGGTCGCCGCGTCTGGAAGTCAATCGCACCGTCACCGCCCAGGCGAACCTGCGGCAGTGCGAAATCACCGGACGCATCCGCAATTTCGCCGTCGCCGCGGGACGCGAACCGGGACGACATCAGGGATTGCTTTTCAATGATTCCGACGTGTACAAGGCCCTCGAAGGCATTGCCTATGCGCTGGCCGACAAACGCGATCCCGCTCTGGAAAAACAGGCCGACGCCATCATTGACCTCATCGCCGCCGCTCAGCAGCCGGACGGCTATCTGAACACCTACTACACCCTGGTCAAACCCGAGGAACGCTGGAAGAACACGGCCCACGGCCACGAGATGTACTGTGCCGGGCACCTGATTGAAGCCGGCATCGCGTACCACCAGGCGACCGGGAAGACGAAACTCCTCGAGGTCGCCCGCCGCTTCGCCGACCACATCTGCGACACCTTCGGACCCGGGAAACGCATTGACGTTTGCGGCCACGAGGAGATCGAACTGGCCCTCATCAGGCTTTACCGGCATACCGGCGAAAAGAAGTATCTCGACCAGGCTCGCTTCTTCCTCGAAACCCGTGGTCGCGGCGAAGGTCGGCAAACCTTCGGCGAATACGCCCAGGACCACAAGCCGATCCGCGAGCAGGACGAAGTCGTCGGCCATGCCGTTCGAGCCATGTACCTCTACTGCGCCATCGCCGATTACGCTGCCATCACCGGCGACCGGCAGCTTCTGGCCAATCTGGAGAAGATCTGGGACGACGTGACGCAACGGAAGATGTACATCACTGGCGGCATCGGTTCGTCGGCCAGCAATGAAGGCTTCACCAAACCCTACGACCTGCCCAACGACTCGGCTTACGCCGAGACCTGCGCCGCCGTCGGGTTGGCGTTGTGGAGCCACCGCATGTTTCTTCTGACGCGGCAAGGAAAATATGCCGATCTCGTTGAACGTCTGGCGTACAACGGGCTGCTCAGTGGCGTGTCGCTGTCCGGCGACCGCTTCTTTTACACCAATCCGCTGGGGACGCGGACCGGCACCCAGCGGGTACCCTGGTTCGCCTGTGCCTGTTGTCCGCCGAACATCCTCCGCTGGATCGCCAGCATCGGCGACCGGGTTTACGCCCAGGACGATGACTCCATATACACGGTCTTGTTCGTCGCCGGCGACGCCACGGTGTCCCTGGCCCAAGGTCCGGTGCGAATTAAGCAGACCGGCTTCTATCCGTGGGAAGGCCAGATTCGCTTTGCCTTTGACCTCGACAAGCCGCAAACCTTCAGCTTCTACGTTCGCATTCCAGAATGGCTGGGCGACCAACCGTATGTGATCGCCACGCCGACGAATCAGGATTTGACCGTGGACCGTGACGAGCAGAAGCGAAGCGGATTCGTCAGGATTCATGGCACCTGGCGGAAGGGCGATGTCGTCGAGGTGACGCTGCCCATGACGCCCCAGCGGCGGTACGCCCATCCCGAGGTCAAAGAAAACGTGGGGCGTGTCGCCCTGACCCGTGGCCCGTTCGTCTATTGCCTGGAAGGCGTGGACAACGGCGGACAGGTTCGCAACCTGGTTTTGCCCCGGGATGCGGAGCTAACTGCCCGCAAGGAGCCGGACTTGTTGGGTGGCGTGGTTGTGCTGGAGGGAACGGCGCAGGCGGTGCGGCGAAAGGACGATGGCAGTCTGGCCGCCAGTTCCGTGAACTTCGTGGCCATTCCCTACTACACCTGGGCCAATCGCGGACCGTCGCCGATGGTTGTCTGGATTCCCGAAAAGATCGAATTGGCCGAGCTGCCGGGAGAAGATGGCGTACTCTCCAACGGCGTCATCGTGCGCGCCTCGCATTGCTGGGTCAACGACACGGTGACGGCGCTGAACGACGGCCGATTGCCGAAGTCCTCCGGGGACCACGACATTCCGCGAATGACCTGGTGGGACCGGCAGGGGACCGTGGAGTGGGTCGCTTATCGCTTCCCATCTTCCAGGAAAGTCCAGAAATGCCGCGTGTATTGGTTCGATGATACGGGCCGGGGAGCGTGTCGGGTGCCGGCGTCTTGGAGGCTGCTTTATCTGGACGGAAAAGATTGGAAGGAAGTGTCGCTGCGTCCTGGTTCCACATACGGAACGGCCCTGGATCGCTTCAATGAGATCGTATTCGAGCCGGTGATGACTCGGGAGCTTCGCCTGGAGGTGCGGTTGAAGCCGGGGTTCTCGGGCGGCATTTTGGAGTGGATCGTGGAGTGAATGCGGACGGCATGACCTGCGCCATTCGTGCAACCGTCGCAACCGTCACGGTTGCTCCTGGTGGCGGGTCGCGCTCGCTTTCACCGTCTCGCCAATTCCCTTGCAATAACAGAACAACCGCTTAGAATCGGATTAGGAACTGTGTAATCGGCAAGGTTTTCAGAGTCTGCTCATTTCCTCGGCCGCTCGGAGTCGGTGCGCCGCCGCGGTGGTTCAAAGAACACCGGGTGGCTGGTGCCGCAAGCACTGGAGTTGCTCATGCCTCAGGATTTCTACACCCTTGAAGAAGCCGCCAAGCGGCTGGGACTGCCCCGCGAAAAGCTTACGGAAATGGCCAACAAGCGCGAGGTCCGGGCCTTCATGGACCGGGGCACACTGCGTTTTCGTCGGGCCGAGATCGAGGAGCTAGCTCGGCGGCGCGGACTGGCCAGCGATGTGGAATTGCCTCTGGGAGAAGCCGGAGCCGGACAGAGTTCCGACAAACCCGAGGATGTGTTTCCCTTCAAACTCGAAGGGGACTCCGGGCCGGGCGACCAGACCGAAATGCTGGCCCTGTCTGACTTGCCCGTGAAGCCGGCCCCGGGCAGCGACAGCGACGTCCGCCTGGTCCAGCAGGGCAGCGACGTCGAACTCAGCATGGATAAACCTTCTTCCAAGCCGCCGTCGTCGGGTCGGTTGGACAAGCCCAAGTCGCCCGGGGACAGTGGCTCCCGTCTCGTCCCGGACAGCGACAGCGACGTGAAACTCGTGCCGGAAGAAGGCGTGGATCTGGACCTGGGCCGGGATCTGCCGGGCGGCACCGGAGACAGCGGCGTCCGGCTCGAGGCCGGTGGACGCAAGACGGGCCGCGACGTGGACCTCTCGTCGCCCACCGAGGAAATCGACCTGGAAGCCGAGCTGCGAAAAGCGGAGGAATCTTCGAAGCCGCCGTTCAAGCCCGCTCCCGAGCCATTCGAGCTGAGCAAGGAGGAGGGCAAACCCGGGAGCAGCGAATTTGATCTGACACCGGCGCCGAAAGGCCCGTCGGACAGCATTTTCGACACATCGTCCTCGGATGATCTCGTTCTCGATCTGGGCGGGCAATCGGGCAAGATGGCCGGGGCCTCCGGCATCAATCTCGACAAACCGTCCGATCGCGGCGTTCCCCTCGAAGAAGGTTCCAGCGAGGAGGAATCGCTGACCTTTGAACTTTCGGACGTGGAAGGGGAACCCGCGGCGGCCAAGGCTGGCGGAGCCGCGGACAGCAGCGGCGAGTTTGAACTGAGCCTGGACGAGGGTGGGCTTGCTCCTCTCGACGAGGGCGAGAGCGAGGTCAAGGTCCGCACCGACATGGTGATCCCGAAGGACGAGGGCAGCTCGGAGGACCTCACGCTCGACACCGGCTCCAGCAGTGAAATCAATCTGGAGACTTCCGATTTCGAGCTGCAATTGGACGAGGGCGAGGGAGAAACCGGCAGCGAAATCGTCGTTCTGGATGAGGACGTCAGCTCCGAGGAGGCCACCGCCCTGGAGGCGGAGGAGGTAGCCGAGGCCGAGGAGGCCACGGTCGCTGAGGCCGAGGAGGCGTCCGAGGAATTGATGGTGGAAGAGGCCGCGGAGCAACCGGCCCCGCGGGGCGCGGTTGTTCCGGTGGCCGTCGAGGCCCCGCCCGCCGAGTGGGGCTGGTGGTCGCTCATCCACCTGCCGACCACGCTCATTCTCCTGTTCACCGGCTTCCTGCTTTACGAAATGATGCGGAGCATCTGGGGCTACAGCCAGCCAACCGCCGTCGGCAGCCGTCTGTTCGACCTGTTTAACAGCATCATGAAGTAATTCAGCCAGGCAAACGGAAGAACCGGGCAGCCCACGGGAAACTCCTGTGGGCTGCGTTCGTTTTCGGAGCGATTGCTGCGTCAGCGCCGCAGCGTATATGATGAGCGCGAGACCCTGGGAGAGAGTCTGGTACTCGTCGTCGCCCTTTGCGGGGAAAACCCATGGCCGATGCGGTCATTGATCTGCTTGGACCGGAGGATATGCCGGTCATCGTGGACCTGTACAACCAAATCTTCCGACCTGCTCGGGACCTGGCTTCGTTCGAGCGGCGGTTTCGAGGACGCTACAACATCCTGCGTTTGCTGGCCCGAATCGGCAATGAGCCGGTCGGCTTCTTCATCGGCTTCGAGCTGAAGCCGACCGTGTTTTTCTCCTGGTTTTACGGGGTGCTGCCCCCCTATCGGCGGATGGGCATCGCCTCGCAGATCATGGACGTGGTTCACGAGTGGGCACGGCAGCAGGACTACGAGTCGGTGCGGCTGGAGTGCCACAACGGCCATCGCCCCATGCTGCACTTGTGCATCGCCAAGGGCTACGACATCGTCGGCATCCGCTGGGACCCCGATCGCGGCGACAATCTCGTCATCTTCGAGAAACTGCTGACACCCTGAGCGGTTCGGGCGGTCACCTGGCTGCCAAGACGGCTAATTGACCGCTTCTCCCGGCGGTCGTTACAATGCCGTTTCGCACAGGGTCCGAGCCAACGACCTCGGGCGGACTGGGGGAAACTGGCGTGCAGTACCATGTCCTTCTGGAGCGAATTGCCTCCGGCTTGGCCGAGTGGGCCGCCATGATCGCTCCGCTGATGCTCTATCTTCTCTTGCTGGCTCGGGTCGTCTATCGCCACCGTCATCCGGTCGTTCTCTCGGGAACAAGTAATCTTGCTGCCGTGTGGTTTGGCGTTTCCGGGTTTCTCCTCTTCGGCCCGCCGAGTTGGATCGTGTACCCGTTCATCCGCTACGGGCCGTTCGTCTATTGGACGGCCTACGGCGGTTATATCCTGTTCCTGCTGTTGGCGGCGCTTGTGACAATCGGCCGACAACGCAACTGCCTGGTGATTTTCAACCTCTCACCCAGGCAGGTCGGGACGCTGCTGCCGGAAGTCCTCACTTCCCTGGGCGTCAGTTACGAAGCCGTCCCGGGACGGCTGTCGTTGGCCGATGGAAAACTCGTTCTTGACCTGGAAACCTCACCGGTATGGAACCACGCCGTGCTGACATGGTATGGGTCTGATGAAGAACTGCGTCGCAAGATTGAGGCTGAGTTGCGGAGCCGATTGGCCGCCGAGCCGGTGACGGATTCCCATCCCCAGCGGCTGATGCTCGTGCTGGCCTTGTCGCTGCTGGTGTTCCTCATCTTCGCACTTCTCGTGATTCGGCTCTTCCATCCGTCCTTGTGAGCCGACAAAGGCCTCTCCATCCCGTCACTTCTGAAGGATGAGCTTGTTCCGTCGCGTGATCCGCAGACGATAGCGGACCCCGGCATGTTCGATGACGATTTCGCGTTGGCCTCGAAAAATCTGTTGCGAGGTCATCACCGGGACGGGTTCTGCCGAAGCCGAGGACGGTACGGGAGAAGAGGCTGATGGGGATTCGTGTCGCTTTTCGGTCATCGCTCGATACCCCTCCAGACTACGGATGCAGAATATGAGATTGAGATTCAATGTCAATCAAAGTGCGATCCGTTTTACTGCTTCCGGGTTCACCTCCGAATTGCTGCCAAACTCAGCCGAAAAAATTTTGGAAAAATCTGTCCAGAATCTTGCCAACCGAGTCGACCGCCGCTAGCATCATGGTCAGAAGTTGAGACATGATCTCAACAACATCCGGGCCAAGCCGGGGAGGGACTGTCCTCCCTGGTATTTCGGCCCAAACGGCTAACTGAACGCTGCTCAGCTCCCGCCGCGGGTCCATCTCCTGGGCCCCTACCGTTCCGCGATGCAGCCTTCCGCACCCTTCCTATCAGGAGGTACTGCTGATGCGTGCGTCGTTGTTTCGCTCCGGTTTCACGCTCATCGAACTGCTCGTGGTCGTGGCCATCATCGCCATTCTGATGGCCCTGCTGCTTCCTGCGGTCCAGAAAGTCCGGGCTGCCGCCGACAAAATGGTGTGTGCCAACAATCTCAAGCAGATCGGCATCGCCTTGCACCACTACCACGCGGACTATGGCCGCTTCCCCAATGCCAACTCGCCCACTTTCAGCAGCGTTTTCACCCACCTGCTCAGCTACATCGAACAGGACAACATCCGCAACCGCTACAACGTCCATGAGCCACCGACTTCGCCCAATAACCAGCCGCTGGTGTACCTGCCGGTGAAGGTGTACATCTGCCCGACCATGGAGAAGCCGCCCGCTCCCCGGGAAGCCTACACGTCGCATTATGCCAGCTACGCCGTGTGCATCGGGTCGGTGTACTGCTTCGGTCCGCCGCCGGACGACGGGGCTTTTGTCCGCTACGAATCATCGCCCCACGGCACCCGGCTGACTGACCTGATGGACGGAACATCGCACACTTTCCTCGTCGGTGAAATGGGCTACCAGTTGCGGGACTATCTGTTCCGCTCGGGGCCGTTCGCTGGACACGTCCGCGGCGGAAACACCTCCTGGGCGTGGGGCTATGCCAGCTACAGCTTCGGCAGCACGCTGGTCATGATGAACACGAAAACCTATGCTCCGAGCCTGGAACGAGGCGGCCTGTGCGCCTTCCGCAGCGATCATCCTTTCGGCTGCAATTTCCTGTTCGGCGATGGCTCGATCCGCTACATTCGGGACGGCATCGACCTGACGACCTATCGGGCCTTGAGCACGCGGCGGGGAGGCGAAGTCGTTGACGGAGGGGACTTCTGATGAGGCGATTTGCAACCATGCTCGCTTGCTTTCTCGCAAGTTGCCTGACGCTGCTAAGCGGTTCGGGCTGCTCACAGCCCCCTGCGACGGTTCCCGCAGCCACCGAGCCAAGCGACAAGATGCCGCCGGAGGTGATCTACGATCCGGAATCGGCCATGCAGAAGTACCGCGGTTCGCAGAGTCCGAAATGAGGCTCCTCGCTGGCCGACTCGGATGCCGCTACTGGGTGAAAAATCGTGGATGAATCCGGCCTGCCGGATCGGGCACGGCGGGCCGAGGGAAACTGATCCCGACAACGCAGAAAGGACGGGTTTCATGCCTCGAATCACATCGGCCTTGGCTTGCCTGCTTGCCTTCACGGCGGTGTCGCAGGCCCACTTCGTGTTCATCGTGCCGCAGGGTGCGAACCAGGTCCAGGTGGTCTTCAGCGACAGCCTGGAGCCGGACGAGAACGTGCCCATCGAGCGGATCAAGGACCTGAAGCTGTTCGCTCTCGACGCGGCGGGAAAGACGGTCGCGGTGACATGGAAGCAGGCGGAGCACTGCCTCCAGGCGGCATTGCCGAGCGACGTCCGCGCTGTCGGCGGGATCTGCACCTATGGGGTCTTTCAGCGGGGTGAGAACAAACCGGCCCTGCTGATGTACTACCCGAAGATGGTTCCGGGGCCGTTGGCTGCGGCGAAGGCCTGGGACCAGCTACCGCTGGAGATCGTGCCCGTAGGAGCCAACCGTTTCGTGTTCGTTCACGGCGGGAAGCCGGTGGCTGAGGCTGACGTCACTGCCATGCTGCCCAATGGCAAACGAGAACGGCTCAAGACAGATGCCCAGGGCGAGTTTCAACTGGATATCTCCGCTCCGGGGCTGTATGGGCTGTATGCTCGCCACGTCGCTCCCAAGGAGGGCGAACACGGCGGCAAGAAGTACGAACAGGTGACCAGCTATGCCACGCTGGTCTTCCGTTCGGGAACCACCGCCACGGGCAAGGCGGTCGAGAAGCAGACCGGAGAAGACCCCGGCGCGACGGCTCTGCTGGCCGATGCCCGGGCCGCTCGGGCCGTCTGGCAGCGATTTCCCGGCTTCACCGCCGACGCCAAAGTCAACTGGGACGGCAAGGAGTTCAACGCCAAGATCAAGGTGGCGGCGGACGGCAAGGTGACGGTCGAAGGCATCGAGGATAAGGCCGTGGAAAGCTGGACGCGCCGGGTGTTGGGAAGCGTCGTCGCTCACCGCCTGCCGACCGGCTCTTTGCAGACTCCATGTGCCTTTGCCGACGAGCAGGAAAAGCATCCGCTGGGCCGACTCATCAACGTGCTCAACGACGAGATGCACTCCAGCTACCGCATCCGCGATCGGCAGATCATGGTGGTCAATCGCGTGACTCCCGACGGGCGATTCAGCATCCTGATGCAGCACAATTTCACGACCCCGGAAGGGAAGTTCCTGCCGACGGCGTTCGTGGTCAACTTCTTCGACAAGGACGGCAATCTGACGCGAAGCGAGGCCAACTATCACACCTGGAAGCGCCTGGGTGAGTACGATCTGCCGGTGCTGACCCGCGTCATCACGGCGGGAAAGGAGTCCACGGTGCGGGAGATCGAGTTAAGCAACCACCGCCTTAGCGCCGACCAGGCGGCAAAGTAAGAAGCAAAGACGGGCCTGACCCTCCCATCTTCGCTGAGCCGCGAGGGTTCTCGGATCCTCGCGGCTGTTCTTTTTCCGTGTGGCTTCTCTGGTTTGACTGCCCTGTGGCATCACAGAATAATTGCTATGGACGTGCCGCGCTGAAGTGCGGTACATGGGCATTTCTGCATAAGGAGGTGCTTTTCCTCCGGCACAGAGGAGGGTAGTTGCATGGCCGTCCTTCATCCGACCCATCCGCTCCGTCGGCTCTTCGCCGGGCTTACGGAACAGACCTTCATCACGGAGCTGGGAATCGGAGACCCGCCCTTGATTGATTATCTGGCCGAGATGCTGGCCCGCTTCCTCCATGTGGACCAGCTCTACCGGTTGCGAGATGCTCGGGGCCGTCGTCTGCACGAAGTCGGCGAGATGCTGCTGCAAGCCGAGGGCCTGCCTGCCGGGGGACGTACCGCCCGCGAAGTGTACCGTCACATCGGCGATTTCACGCTGTTCTGGACCGGCATCTTTCCGGAACATCTCGAACGCCAGCGCACCGGCTGGGAACGGGATTGTTTCGTGGATTACTGCGTGCAGGGAAAACGCTGCTACTATCTCGCCAGCACCTACGTCGAGGAGCCGTATGAGGAGGAGTCCGCGGTCCTGCGGCGGCTCAGCGACGATTTTGAGTTGTGTGCCTTCGGGCTGCGTCAGGTGCGGCGGGAATGGGAGCAGGCCCAGTCACAGCAGCTGCCGGAACTGCGGCGGCTGATCCACTGACGAAAGAAACCTCTCCGCCCGCTGAGGGCTAATCGAGATTGGGGAAATCGAGGATGCCGGAGCCGAACGGCTCAGGGCGTGGCGGCGGCCGGTCGTCGCGGCGGGGTGGCGGCTCAGGACGGGCAGCCGCGGGCGGCTCTGGCTCACGCCGAGGCGGTTCAGGCGGGGAGGAAACCACTGCGGAATCCGAGACTGGCTCCGGGACAGACTCCTCGATGGGAGCGCTCTCTTCCGTCGGTTCCGGTTCGGCAACCGTTGTTTCCTCGGCGATGGGGACGGTGCGGGCCGTGCGGCTGCGGCGTCCTCGGCCGTTACGCAGTCGGGATCGTGTTGTCCTGCGTTCCGGTTCCCGCCGGGCCTCCCCTCGCGGGGCCGCGGCCGGTTTCCGCAACTCTTCTCCGAAGCGAGTCACGACATAAGTGCCGCTCCGCTTGTCCGTCTCCAGTTCGATCAAGCCATGCGACTGTGCGTCTTCCAAAAGGGCACTGAACGTCTTGTAACCGTGGTACGACTCGTTGAACGACGGCTTGAGCCGCTTCATGGTGTCCTTCACCATGCTGGACCACAGAACTTCCTTGTTCTCCCGGCGAAGTGCGAGCAGGGCGTCAAGCAACAAGGCGAACGCCTTGCGCTTGGTTTCCGGCAGGCGCGGGTCAATGGCCGGGATCTCCGACGTCGGCGGTTCCAGGTCTTCGTAGTAGATGAACTCGTCGCAATTGTCGCGGAGCAGATCAGAGGTCGAGTTCTGCATGCCCAGGCCGATGACGTGCTTGCCCAGCTCCTTGAGCTTGGACACCAGCGGGGAAAAATCGCTGTCGCCGGAGACGATGACGAAGGTGTCAATGTGTTCCTTGGAATAGGCCAGGTCCATCGCATCCACGCACAACCGGATGTCGGCGGAGTTTTTGCCGGTTTGGCCGCGGCGGGGTATTTCGATCAGTTCGATGGCGGCCTCGTGGAGCGGCTCGGTATAGCTGGCGTAGCGGCCCCAGTCGGCGTAGGCCTTCTTGGCGACAATCTTGCCTTTTTCCACCATGCGGCGAAGGACGCGCTGGATGTCGAAGCGGTCGCGGCGGCCCTGAAAGCCGAGGGCGAGGTTTTCGAAGTCGATGAAGATGGCGAGTGAGCGTTCCTGATCGGGCATGCGTGGCCTCACGATGTCTTTCTTGTCGCCTCTATCATACGGCAAAACCCATGCCGCAGAAAACCTTATCTACCTGAGAGCCAGAGCCAAGGAAATCCTGGCCCCTGCGAACAAACCGCTGATCACTGCCCGCGGGAGACGGTGCCGCGCCGTGACCCGGCGATCGGAGCCTCGAGCCGCAAGGGCCGGGCCGCCACAACGAACCCCCGCTCATGGAGGTATTCCCGAAGCTGCCGAAAGCCTGCAAAGCTGTCCTCGTACACGAAGAACGTCAGCGCGGCCAGTTCGGGATCGCTGTCATCGATAACCGAGCGGAATCGTGAACCACCAGCCAACGCATCTTCCACCGGTTCTCCCCGAGACGGCCAGACGGGAACCACCTCCCATTCGTCCAGGGCGTAGCTGAAAGCCCGACCGTCGGCCGGTGGCAAGGCGGGAAAAACCTGGTCAATGGGGCCGGAGCGTTCCCGGACCACCTTGTAACGGAGTTTGAACGGCCCGACTGGTTCGGTCTCGCCGGTCGTTTCCCAACGGTCGGTCAAGGTCTTGGCCAACTCGGGCAGGCGCTGTCGAATCTGGTTGAGATGGCTTTGCAAGTCGATGAAGGTGACGCGACTGGCTCGGCACTCGAACAGCAACTCGCCCGCTCCCAGCGGCCTGCTGACCGGCAGGAAATATCGCAGAGGCCGTTTCTGGACCCGGGGCGTTTCCATGCTGCGAATCTGACGATTCAATGCGTCCAATCGGGCCTTCAGGCTTTGCTTGAGTGACTCCGCGGAATGGACGTCTCGCTGTGCATCGTCATGCAGCGATTCCCACTGCGACTTCTCCCGCCGCAACACGGCCACCTGCTCCTCCCGCTGCACGAGCTCTCGGGAGAGTCGCTCTTGCTCCGACCTGGCGGTTTCGAGGGCGATTAACTGTCGCGATAAGTGTTCAGTCAATCGCAGAACCTCGCTGCGCAGTTCATCCACCGCTTCTTGCTCCGTTGACCAGTCAGGTTTCACTTCCGTCATCTCGACTCGCAGGGGTGCTGAAGGGCGAGGCTGGGCGGAGTCCGAAGCGGTTTCGATGCTTTCCGCGGGCAGGTGCCGGATGCGTGCTCCGACCAGCACGATGATGATGAGGACAATCCCGACCAGGTTGGCCAGGACGTCCAGAAACGAATCCGAGCCGAAAGGGGCCTCTGAAGATCGTCTTCGCCGACTCATCAGGTGGCTCCTTCAAGGCAAGAGAGCTTCCATATTGGTGTCGCTGCGGATGGTTTCGACCTCGGTGCGCACGGCCAGCGGCTCCAGCAGCGCAGCCAGACGGTAATAGGTCCGCAAGCCATCAGGCCGGACATAGACCCGCAGACGCGGAACCGATTCAAAACCGGCCCGTTTCCGGCGGTCGAGCAGGGCGTTGAGTTTGTCAAGAAACGGATGCGACCCGGCCGGTTGGACTGGCGTGGCGAGATCGGCAGCGGAGACCGTCGTTTTGTCCGGCCAAAACATCACACCCTGGGCCCGGCATTCGATCACGATGGGCTTATCCTCAGCGGCAGCGCCACCGACTGGAACCGGTCGACTTTTCTTGACCTCCGTATGCTCCGGCGATGTTCTGCCACCCGGGGACGCGGAAGCATTCCCGCCACCACCCACGGAACCGGCTGCGCCTCCCGACTTTCTTTCAGTCCCAGCGACCATTCGGCCCGGCGAGTCCAAGCCGACCGCGGCTCTCGGCTTCATCCGCGAAGCCTGAGCCTGTGAACTGCGTTGCTCGCTGAATCGCTTCTCCTCGGCCAGGAGATCCTCGGTCGAAGGCTCGGAGAAGTCCAGAACCCAGTCTTCCTCGATCAACTCGTAGCCGAGGTCCACATCGGCCTTTGCCAATTCCCGGAGGACAAGGTAGTACGTCGGGATGCCGGAGGGACGAACGAGGAGCAGCACATACGGCTTCTGCTCCGGGGGCAGATGAGCAGCCTGTTGGCGAATCTCTTGCTCCAGGCGCTGCGGTTCCAGCAGGTCGGTCAGGAAGAGCGATGGGCCATTAGGCCGAATGTGCACCTGTTGGCCGACGCACTCCAGATAGATCGGTCGGCGTCTGGCTCCGAGCCGACCGCGATAAGGGATCAGCGAATACACTGGCGGAGGCGGCTGGGCCGTGGCCGCCTGGAGACGAGCAACCATCTTTTCCAGGGCCGCTACCTGTTCCTCCAACAAGGCAATGTCGGACCGCAGACCATCCCGGCGTCGCTGATGGTTTTGCAGGTCGGCCCGCAGTTCCTGCGTTTGCTTCTGAAGACGCTCCTGTTCCTGCACGGCAGACCTCAGCCGATCCCGAAGGATTGCGTGCCGTTGTTCGAGGTGTCGGAGGTGTTCGGCGGTGGCTTGAAGCAGATGCTCGGCGTCGTGCTTCCGTTCCTCGAGCCGTTCCCGTTCCTGGCTCAGCATTTGCTCCTGGCGGCGGACTTGAGCGCGGATTTCCTCCAGGCGTCGGGAGTTCTCCGCCATTTGTTCGGCGATGCGTCGTTCCTGTTCAAGGCGCTCGGTCAGGGCGGCCTGTTGGCGTTGTTGCAGCTCGGCATCCCGTTGGCGGCGGGCCTGCTGATCGAGGACCAGCAGCAGGAAAATGAGCGACCCCAGCGTGCATAGCAGCACGGAGAGAAAAGGGAACAAGGAAACGCTTAACTGGGGTCGTCGCCGCCTCATGCCGCGTTTCCTTGCCGATGGCGAGGCAGAAGCGAGGCAGAAGCAGGCCGGTTAGCACTGCCCTCGGCCCGAGCCATGAGCAAATGAATGGCGGCCGTCAGGCTATGGACCGCTTCCAGAAACGCTCCGCTTTGGTTTAATGCCGTCAAATTCTGGGCCAGCGTTTCTTGGAGTCTCAAAATGTGTTGCTCGCTTTCCAACAAGGGGCGGAGTAGAGCGGCGTGTTCGTTGAGCCGGGCGGCCTGATCCGCCACGGCCTCTCGGGTCTGCTCGACGGCGGAAGCAAGCCGCTCGACCGGGGCCATGCCGGTGGTCAGGGTGGTCAACCACGTTTGTTCGACGGATGTCAGGCGCTGTTCATGGGCGGCGAGTGACTGGTCCAAAGCTCGGTTGAGAGCCGCGGTGAGTCGGTCTGCCTGCTGTCGTTCGGCCAATTCGAGGCGGGCCTGAAGAACCCGCAGACTTTCCGCCCAGATGTCCGCCTGCCGGCGAATCAGGTTCTCCATGCCGTGAAGGACTTCGCTCATGCCCTGACGGACGATGCGGACAGCCTCGCCGGAAGCGGCATCCCGGTGCTCGAATCGGTGGATCAACTCCTTTTCGGTGTAGGCATCGACGGCCTGGAGCACGCCTTGTTCGGCGCGATCCACAAGGAAAGTCGTGAACATCACGGCCATCGAGAGGACAAGGGCTAACGCCGTGGTGTCAAACGCCACTGCCAGACCAGCGGTCACACCACTGATCGAACCGGCCAGCTGCTCTGGCGTCACGTTGCCGATGGCCTCGGTGATGCCCAGGACCGTGCCAAGGAACCCGAGGATTGGGATGGCCCAGGTGATGAATCGCACCAGGGCGTAGCCGCCCTCGGCGGTTTCCGCGTCGTTGTCAGCGAGGTGGCGAAGATGTTCGTCGAGGCCCTCGGCGCTTTCCCTGACCAGGACGAACTCCAGGGCGGCCCGGGTTCTGCGGCCCAGGAGACTGTTCTGCATCCAGCGGGGGGCCTGTTCCAGCTGTTCCAGAAGGGCTGCCGCTCGCTCGACCGGCAACGGTTGCCCGTTCCACGTCGGCAGCAAGCCGCGACGCAGCATCCACCGTTCCGAAGCAACCTGATACGCTTTCACGCTCAACGCCGTCATGGCCCACATAAATAGGGCCGTCTCGACGTACTCGACCGGATGTCCGGCCAGATAACGGACTATCAGACTGCTTGGGTCAGCGTAGAGATGAAGGCCGACGTACAACGCCGCGGTCAACCCGGCAGCCACGGCGAATACGACGACATGCTGAGCGATGCGGGAAGCGGCGGACAATTTCGGCGATGCGGACGACATGACTGGCCCTCGGAAACGTTCCCTTACTCCTTCATCGGTTGACGGAAGTGCGGGATTGTACCGGCTTTGCCGACCCGGAAAAGACGGCTGCTCAGGCACGGAAGCTGGGATAACTGGGGCCACTGAAACGGTCAGCTAGGACAACATCGGCTGGGATTCCAACTCGGCTTAGCAGGATGGGAGGGTCATATAATTGGAAGGAATTAGATGAAACTCATCAGACCCTGCCGATGATTCTTGGCATTCTTTCAGACACTCACGACCGCCTGCACCGTACCGCTCAAGCTGTCCATCTGCTTAAACAAGCCGGAGCCGAGGTCCTGGTCCACTGCGGCGACATCACGACCCCGGACATCGTCTGGGTTTGCAGTGAATTGCCTTGCTACTACGTGTTCGGCAACAACGATTACGAGCAGGACCGGCTGCGGCTGGCGATTCGGGAGTCGGGCGGCATTTGCCTCGAATGGGGCGGGACCGCGGCGCTGGACGGCAAGCGCATCGGTATCGTCCACGGCGATCGGCTGGTTGAGGAAAGACGATGCCTGGAAGAAAAACCCGACTACCTTTTCTGCGGGCATACTCACCGCTGCCGGGACGACAGAGTCGGCAACACGCGGATCATCAACCCAGGTGCCCTGAGCCGGGCCAGAGTCCATACCGTCGCGGTCCTCGATTTGCATTCGGATCGCTTGCAGTTCCTGGAGATCTGACAAGAGATCTGGGCCGTTTCCCAGCGGCTCATCAATTGCTGGTTACTCGGGTTTCTCGCTCATTTTCAGAACCCGTTTCCAAAGCGCAGGCGGCACTGGCATCACGGACAAACGCCCCAACTTGACCAGTTCCCAGTCGGCGAAGGCGGGGTCCGCTTTGATCCGCTGGAGCGCCACGGGGTGTTTGAGCCGACGCACCGGCACGACATCCACGACGACAAGCTTCGGATCCTTCGCCTGAGGGTCGGCGTACGGATCGGAGTCCGCCCGCATCACGGCGACAATCGCTTTTTCATCACCGGTGTGATAGAGCAGGATTTCGTCGCCTTTGCGGACTTTGCGAAGATGGATCAGGGCGAGGTTGTTCGTCACGCCGTCCCATACAGTTCGTCCCTCGCGTTCCAGATCGTCGTAGCTGTAGTGACTCGGCTCTTCTTTGAATAACCAATAGGCCATAGCTCAGTCGATCCGGTGCTGAGAAGCGGTGAAAACTCTGCCTACCTTCCCTTACCGACGCATCTTGGCACTTCTGCGTAAGCCAATCAAGCATGGACCGCTGATTGCCGGCCGAATCTGGCGCAAGGGGCGTTCGACAGGTCGTTCTCTTGCCGGAACGCAGGAGGACCGGCCATGTGTCGATGGACTTGCCGCCGCCCGTCTGATCCAGAAGCCGTTCGCAGAATCGACCCGAAGCCTGGCCAGCCAGTCACACCGACAACCCCATCGCCACCCGAGCCGCCAGCTACTCTCGACCGTGATCGCCCTCCGCACTCCCTGCCCTTGGATTTGCAGAAATGGCTCGACTTAAATGCCTGAAAACTACTCGCACAGGCGTTGTTTGTAATACTCGCGCGCCTGACGCAGGAAGTCGAGGACCAGGGGTTCCCGGTAGTCGGCGTAAGTCCAAGGCCACGGCTGAAACGCACCGTCCCGATAGCGAAGTGTTACTTCAGCGAAGATGCCGTCGCGCAGATAGACCCGGTGCTGCTGGTCCTTGGTCGTAGCTAGCATGAACTTGCCCAAGCTCAGCAGACCAGGGTCGAGATTGAGCGGCCGACGTTCCGGATAGGTTGCTTGGCTTCGCAGTTCTTCTTCCAAGGCATTCGTCACATGTTTGACGGCAGGCAAGGCATCCGGAGCGATGAGGTTGCAGAAAGCCCAAAGCACTTTCTTGAGGTTTTCTCCCATTTCCTCGTGGTAGTAGCTCGTGTGATGGAAGGCGTACGTCGGACTGGTCAGAGCGACAGGTCCAAATCGCTCGACGAGCTGACCCCTTGCCCAGTCCAGAGCCGAGTCGTGGCGACTGAATCCGGCAACGATGAGCAGACAGGGTTTCGGTTGACGGACTTGGCCCATGAGCAGCCCCACGAACGTGCCCCGTGGGCAGGCTTGGACCCGCCTCGGAAGGACCTGCCGACGGGGTATTGCACGTTGAATTCTCCGGCGGTTAGTGGCTGCTGACAAGTTGGCCGGCAGGTGATGACCGGGCATCGTAGCGAGAGGAGGCTTTCGACTTCAAAAGCGCCGCGTAGAGTTGCCCGGCCTGGTCGGCAAAGTCCTCGGGAAGATTCACGGCCGAGGCCGGAGCGAAGCGGGCTTCCTCGCACAGGAATAGAACACGCTCCGCCCTTCGCATCGTCTCGAAATCAATGTTTGCGGTCCTCAGGGACTCAACGGCTTCCTGGGCGGTCATTTCCCCCGGGGGCATCTCACAAAGCAGCCGAATGACATCGGTGAGACATTTCCAGATCGCGTCGGGATCGGTTTCTCGGCCAAAAACAGGGACCTCGAACGACAGCGACGAAGTCCGAGGTGGATTATGAGCAGACATGGTGTGGCTTGGCCTGACGGTTTTGGAACGCCGGGGCCAGAGCAGAGCTAAGACGACCCCGCAGAGAATGGCTGCGGGTATGGCGATGCCAAGGAAGGTCAGGACCCACGTGCCCGATCGCTGCGTTTGTGAGGCGGCCGGGTCAACGTTCGGCTCGGGCTGGGCTTCGTTGGATCGTTGGCTCGTCGGCTGGGACATGCCGGAAGATGGCGGGGAGGGCAGCGACGTGTTGGCAGACGGTTCAACCGTGATTTCCAGGGGCTGAGTCTGATAGGTCCGGCCGTCGGCCTGCACGACGAAGGGCGGCAAAGTCAGCACCCCGGCACGCTGCGGCGTGATACGGAAGGCGAAGCGGAACTCGGCACCAGTGACACGGGGTTGCTGGAGTGCCTGCATGGCTTGTTGTCGCGTCTGCCGAAGAAGCTCGAACGCGGAGGGATCGAGCACTAGCGGATCGGCCTGCGACATCTGGTCGGCCAGGGCGCGGAGGGCGTCGGTCTGGGCCTTCTCCACGGCCCCGATCAACGAGCCGAAGGCGTCTTTCGTCGGCTGCCTTCGCTCCCCGGCCGGCGGTTGCGGAGCGGCGGTCTGTCGCGGAGGAGGATCGGCCAGACGCTCGATCCGGCAGGCGGGAACCTGCGGTGTCATCACGCTCGGCTTGCTGAGACGGCCTCGTACCGTGATCTGGACATCGAAACTCTCGCCGAGGGTCAGGCGATTACGATCCGCCTGGATCGTCACATCCACGGAAGCTGACGCTGCCGAGGAAAGACCGCCGAGAACAGCACATGCCAGAAAAAGTGAACGAAGTATGACCGGCATGGTAAGCCTCCATCATTCACCAATCTTTGAGGTCAGGCCGATGGGCCGGGTGGTCCTGCCACACGTCGCCGAGCTTCGGCCGCTGTTTGCGTCCTTGCTCGATGCGCTGCACGGCTGAGCGGAGCACTTTCTCGGCCTGCGTTGCCGCGGGTGAAGGTGCTGCCTCTTGTTGACGCTGAATCAACTGGCCTCGTCCGAGGCTGGTGTTGGTCGTTAGAGATTCGACCTTCTGTTGAGGATCGGGTTGAAAGAACACCTCGACCAGGTCTCGCGATGCCGACGGTGCCATAACGGAACCGGCACCGGACAGACTGACGGGCGTGCTACTGGCAGCGATGTTTCCCGGTTGCGAGCCGCCTTGGCTTGCAGCACTGTGGGAATCCTTTCCGCCGTTTCCTAAGGCAGAAGCCGTTGGCTTCGGGGAGCCTGTTTCGGATTCTCCTCCGGATTCATCAGGCCGATTGCGGGTGGCTACCGGTCCGGGTCGAGGTCGGCCATCGCTGTCGCCGGGAACTCCGCCGGGCTTTTCACTTGATCGGGGAGATGGTTTCTCTCCGTCCGAACCGCTGCTTTTGCCGGTGCGTCCCTGGTTGCCCTGTGCCCCCGAAGGCATCGGCTGTTGTCCGCCCTCCTTGCCCGCTCCGTTTCCGTCTCCGGGGCTTGGCTGCGTGCCGGAGCCAGATGGACTGGCACTGTTTCCTTGCTTTCCCAGACAACTTTTGCAGGAAGAGCATTCTTTATCGCACTTCTTGCATTCTGCTCCGCAGACGGGACAAGTCTGCTTCTCCTGGGATTCGACCTGTGGATTGTCGTTGGATTGCTTTTCCTTCCGGGAAACTTCCTGCGACCCGTCGGACTCTTGTTGCTGCGTGCTTTGCGTGGCCGACGAGGCCACCTGCCGATCCTGCTCGGCGTCATGCTCTTGGTGCCGCTGCTCTTTTGCGGTTTCCTGTTTCTCCCGCTGGTTCGACAGAAGCTTTCGAGCCAGGGCCAGATTGTGATGGGCATCGTCACCGAGTGGCGTAGGGTTGTCGCCGAGCATTCGCAGGCAAGCTTCGTATTGCTGGATCGAATCCTGCAAAAGTTCTTGCCTCTTTTCTCCGGAGGTTGAGCAGGCCAAACGAAGCAGGCAGTTTCCTCGGTTATAGCAGGCGCGTGCCTGCCGATCCTGAGGGGCGTCCTGCCGGACGCTCGCAAACTCCGCGGAAGCCTGATCGTCCTGATTTATCTGATACAAGGCCACGGCACGATTGAAGACAGCGTGACCGGGATCGCCGCAGAGAGAAACGGCTTGACCGTAAAGCTCAGCAGCCTGTTGATACTCGCCGCGGTGAAACGCCTCCTGAGCCGCTTGAAGAACGCTGACGGGCGACGGACGCAAAAACGCTCCGGCCAGCGCGAGGAACAAGCCGATGCCGATTAGGAAGAGGAGGCGACGCCGCGTTCTTGTCAGGGTCTGCCTGGGCATGGTCATCTTCCCTTCGCCTGGGGTTTGCTTGATTCCGAAAAGGCAAGGTGCTTCCGTGACGGGCCGATAATTCGGACCAACCAGGGCGACCGGCCGACCGAGCTAATCTCCCTGCCTCTGGTCGTCCGGGCCGATTTGGAAACCCAGCTTTCCACTACGAGCAAGAGTAATGCCGGGAATACGAACCACCGATACCGAGGAATCGGCTCGGAACCGGCCCCGATCAAGTCGAGTTCCCGACGTGGAGCCGAGGTCAAGAGATCGACCACGCGGGCGGTGGGCAGCGGCAATGTTTCCGCGGCGACGTAAGCCCCGGAGGTCAAGCGAGCCAGCTCCCGGAGTGTTTCAGGCTCCAATCGGACAAGCACGGTTTCGCCTCGATGGGTGAGCCATTGTTTTTTTCCCGACTGGTCCGTCAGCGGGATAGGAGAAGCACGTCTCGGATCCCCGAGACCTACGCAGAAGATTCGAACTCCGGCGGCTGACAGCGCCTCGGCAGCATCCCGCGTCGCGGAATCCACCTCATCGCCGCCATCGGAAACGAGAAGGACATCCGCAAACGCTTCCCCCTGTCGGTTCGCCTTGGACAACACTGAGCGAATCCGGGCTAAAGCGGCGGACAGGTTCGTTCCGCGGTCGGAGGCCAGGGTTCCCGAACGCAGCCGCAGCGTGTCTAAATCGGCTTCCCGCAGCACCTCCTGGAAATGCTTGATGTCGAAGGTGGGCGGACACAGCACAGCAGCGCGGTCGGCGAAGACGATGAGACCGATTCGCCATCCGCCTCTTCGGTCCAGTTCTTCGGCAAGAGCTTCGAGATCGGCCTTGGCCCGTGCCAGCCGATTCGGCGGTGCATCTTCGCAGAGCATACTGCGGCTGACATCGAGCACGACGTAAAGATCCCGTGCCTTGATCGGTTCGCGAGGTATTGGCTGCCTTCCCCATAA
>JANWWR010000040.1 GCA_025055835.1 Gemmatales bacterium
TCGGCGTAGCGTCTCTGTTCGTTGTGCTCTCTGTTATCGCTTGTCATGTTCATAGGGCTCTCGAGGAGGTTTCAGGTGTACGCGTGAAACACTTGGAGGCAGATTGTACAGCGAGCGGGCAGCGTGGGCTGCCTGGTGCACCCAGGGGCACCCGACGGCTCACGCCGTCGGCTCGCCGAGTCTTGAACGGTCATGCCGTCGGGTCGCTCTGCCTTCAGCGCTTACGCCGTCGGCTCGCCGAGAACGCTCGCCTAGAGATTTTACGTTCCGATCCGAATACGGGCGACGCTGCTTGAAACCTGGTGAAGTCCTCCCAGGTACTTTATGCTAAGTTCCAATGCCGGTTTTTCAGTCTCCACGCATTCCCGACGATTTTTCGAGGTCTGCTATGACGGCACGCATGAGGCTTCGGCTCTTCCGTTTGGTGGCGTGGTTGTCGGTGGCGGGACTGGTTCTTCTCGGCTCCGCTTCGCCGAGTCTGTCCAGCACGCCGGGTCAGGTCATCGAAGATTTCAGCCTGACGGACATCAACGGCAAATCCTGGTCGCTGCAAGCCAACGGCGGCAAGAAGGCCACTGTTTTGGTCTTCGTCTCGACGGAATGCCCCATGTCGAATGCGTACCTCTCCGGGCTTGTCGAAATGGCCAAGGCCTACGAACCCAAGGGTGTGGCCTTCGCCGCCATCAACGCCAATCGTGAAGAAGATCCGAAACTGATCGCTGCTCATGCCCGGGAATTCGGCGTGACGTTCCCGGTGCTCCTCGATCCGAAGCAGATCGCCGTGCAGAAGCTGCAACCCGCGGTCAATCCTGAAGCATTTGTTCTCGATGCTGAGCGCAAGCTTCGCTATCGGGGCCGGATCGACAACGCCTACTCCGCCCGGCTCGTCCGTAATCCCCAAGTCACCCGTCATGATCTGCGGGAGGCTCTGGATGAGATTCTGGCGGGCAAGCCGGTAAGCGTCCCCGTCACCAAGGCGTTCGGCTGCGCCATCGAGCCGCTCCGTGATGCCACTTCCGATCCAAAAACATCGGAAATTACTTTCTACCGCGACGTGCTTCCGATCTTGCAGGAGCATTGTCAGGGCTGTCACCGTCCTGGCGAGGTCGGACCGTTTTCCCTCATGACCTACCGTCAGGCGGTCAAGTGGGGCGAGGACATTCGGACCTATACCGACAGCCGCAAGATGCCGCCCTGGAAGCCGACCAACCCGGCCGGCTGGTTCCGCAACGAACGGCACATGAGCGATGAGGCGATCAAGACCCTGGCTCGTTGGGTGGACGCCGGGATGCCGGAAGGCGATCCGAAGGACGCTCCCCCGCCACGGAGATTTCCCGAAGGCTGGCAGCTTGGCGAGCCTGATCTGGTTTTGACCGTGCCGGAAGAAATGACCATTGGTCCCAGCGGGCCCGACCTCTTCCGCGTGTTCGTCCTGCCGACCGGGCTAACCGAGGACAAGTACGTCTCCGCCATCGAAGTCCGTCCGGGCAACAAGCGCGTCGTGCATCACACCTTGAACTTTATCGACACGCTGGGTCGAGGCCGACGGCTTGAAGAGGCCGCACGAAAACGGCCCAGATCGGCCGACGAGCAGGACTACGGGCCGGGCTACACCGTGCAGATGGGCATCGGCTTCTTCCCGCCCAGCGGCAGCCTGGCCGGCTGGGCACCGGGCAACCTCACCCGGCCCCTGCCCGAAGGCGTCGGTTACTTTCTGCCGAAGAACTCCGATGTCGTCGTTCAGGTTCACTATCACCGCACCGGCAAAGTCGAAAAGGACCAGCTGCGGATCGGCTTGTACTTCAGCAAGACGCCGGTCAAGGAACGCCTGCAACCGATCGTGCTTCCCGGCCCCTTCCTCGTCATTCCGCCGGGCGAGGCGAATTTCGTCGTCCGAGGGGCCATTCGGGTCAATCAACCGGTAACGCTCTACCAGATCACTCCGCACATGCACCTGTTAGGGCGGAAGATTCGGGCCGACGTCACGTTCCCGGATGGTCAGCGGCTCAACCTCATCAACATTGACGACTGGGACTACAACTGGCAAGAAACCTACATCTTCCACGAGCCGATCCGCGTTCCCGAGGGAAGTGTCTTCTCTGTGGAAGCGGTGTTTGACAATTCGGAAAGCAATCCGCTCAATCCGAACCGTCCGCCCAAGCCGGTCCGCTTCGGCGAGCAGACGACTGACGAAATGTGCTTCGTCTTCCTGGGAGCGACCTCCGAGAAACCGGGGCGAATCTCGGTTTCCCCCGCATCCGGCAATCAACCATGAGATTTTGCCGAAAGGCAGAACCCTTCGCGGAACATACCCGAAGGTTTCTTTGACGCTTTGGAAGCCACTCGGCTACAATGGAGCCGCATCTATGCCAAGCAGGAGACGTTGAATGAGGCAAGCACTCAAGGCGATTCTCGGGGGGCTTGCGGCTGTCGTCATCATCGGCAGCTCGATGGCCTTGGCCGATCCGCAGCCTGCGGAAAAAGCCGATGCCAAACCGGCCCCGGCCAGTTTCCGCGTACCATACCAGTTGACTGAAACGAAGCACATTCTCGTTCGGGCCAGGATCAACGGCAAAGGGCCGTACCACCTGGTCATGGACACCGGGGCACCGGCCCTGTTCGTCAGCACCGAGTCGGCTCAGAAGCACGGGCTGAACGCCGGGCCGGACGGCTGGGCGGAGCTGGACAAGTTCGAGGTCGAAGGCGGGCCGGTTCTGGAGAAGATCAAAGCCCGCATCGAGACGCCGTTCCAGGTTTCCGGCATGAATGCGATGGGCCTGCCGGGCATTCGGTTGGACGGCATGCTTGGCTACACGGTGCTGGCCCAGTACCGCATCGAACTCGACCTCACGAAACCGCACATGATCTGGACCCGGCTCGACTGGACGCCGCCGCCCCCTCGGCCCATTCTTGACGGCGGACAGGCCCCGACCGAACTGGCCGCCATGGGCAGTCTGATGAAACTGCTGCAACTGTTCATGCAGAAGCGGCCCGAGCCGGTGTATGTGCAGCGCGGCTTTCTTGGCATTCAACTGGCGGAGAAGGATGGCGGGGTTTTCGTTGAGCAGGTCCTGCCGGGCAGTCCCGCGGCCAAGGCCGGCCTGCGTTCGGGAGACCGCATCCTTCGCTATCAGGAGAAGGACTTCGCCAACCTGCGGGAACTGCACGGCTTGGCTGCCGAGCACGCCGCCAAGAAGGAGATCGCTTTGGAATTCGAGCGTGCCGGCAAGAAAGAGACTGTGACGCTGCGGACGGAAAGGGGGCTGTGACCATGTCTCTGCTGACCACGCTGCTGCTTCTGACGCCGTCTTCGCCCCTCGATCCGCAAGCGCAGGCCGTCGCCCAGCCGCGGGCCGTGGGCAAAGTCACCGTGCCGATGGAAGTGCTTAAAAGCAAGCACATCGCCGTGGAGATCAAGGTCAATGGCAAAGGCCCCTATCGCGTCATCTTCGACACCGGCTCGCCAGTGACGCTGTTGGGCAACCGCATCGCCACGGAGGCCGGGCTGCTCTCCAAGGAGCAGGCGCGGACGCCGGCCTTGTTCGGGGCGCGGGGCATGGGCACGGCCAGGACGCTGGCCATCGGCGATCTGGTGGTTGAGAACATGCCGGTCATGGTCATGGACCACCCAGCCCTGCGTGCTGCCAGTCGGGCCTTGGGACAGCTGGACGGCATTGTCGGCTTCCCGTTTTTCAGCCGTTACCGCACCACCTTCGACTACCAGGCTGGTACCATCACCTTCGAGCCGGTCGACTACGCCGACGCTGGGGGCATGGACCTCATGCAGATGGTCATGCTCATGATGAACGACCGCAGTAATAAACCGATCCAGAAGGTGCAGTCGCCGAAAACCCTCTGGGGCTTCCGTGTCGAGAAGGCCAAAGACGACGAGGAGCCCGGCGTGACGATTCAGGAAGTCGTGCCGCAGAGTCCGGCGGCTGAGGCCGGTCTGGAACCCGGCGACCGGCTTTTGGAACTGGATGACGTCTGGACCGAGTCGGTCGAAGACACCTATCGGGCGGCCTCCGGAGTCGCCGCCGGGCAAAAGGTGAAAGCCAAGATCAAACGGGGCCAGGTGGAGAAGTGCGTCACCATCGTGCCCCGCGCGGGTTTGTAACGTCGCCGAGTCCATGCGGACATCGGTTCTCGTGGCTCGCCGTGGAGACCGATCTTTACCTCGCAGGGTTCGAGGAAACAGGGTGAGAGGGAGAGTTCATCCATGAAGCGGATTGCCGCTGTCTTGCTGGCCGTGGCCGTGCTGATCGCACCCTGGGGTCTGGTAGCCAATGATCAGTCGCCGTCCCCGCCGATTGCCAACTTCGCCCTGCTGGACATCGACGGCCAACGGGTGCAACTGTCCGACTTCCGCGACAAGCCCGTCGTGGCTGTGATCTTCCTGGGCACGGAATGTCCCCTGGTAAACCTCTATCTGATTCCCCTGAAGAACCTGCATGAGGAGTTCAGCGGCAAAGGCGTGCAATTCCTGGCCATTAACAGCAACACCCAGGACACGCCGGACATGGTTGCCGCCCATGCTCGGACCCACGGCATCCCCTTCCCGGTGTTGAAGGACCACGACCACAAGGTCGCCGACCTGTTCGGTGCGAAGCGGACGCCTGAGGCATTCCTGCTCGATAAGGAACGGCGCATTGTCTATCGGGGCCGGATCGACGACCACTTCGGCATCGGCTATCAGCGGGCTGCCCCGACCCGCCGTGACCTGGCTGAGGCTATCCGCGAGACCCTGGCCGGAAAGCCGGTCAGCGTTTCCCGCACGGAAGCCGTCGGCTGCCTGATCGGCCGGGAGAAGCCGACCAAGATCGAGGGCACGGTCACCTATTCGAAGCACGTCGCCCGCATTCTCCAGAAACACTGTCAGGAGTGCCATCGGCCGGGACAGATCGGCCCGTTCTCGCTCATGACCTACGAGAAGGCGAAGGCCTGGTCCGATACGCTGGTCGAGATCGTGCAGGCCGGTCGGATGCCGCCGTGGCACGCCGATCCCCGCTACGGCAAGTTCTCCAACGACCGCAGCATGTCCCAGGAAGACAAGGACCTGCTGGCCGCCTGGGTCGCTCAGGGCTGTCCCAAGGGCGATGAAAAGGACATGCCGCCACCGCGACAGTTCCCTGCCGGCGAGGGCTGGCGAATCGGCACGCCGGACGTGGTCATCAGCATGAGCGAGTCGTTCACCGTGCCGGCTCAGGCCCCGCCCGGCGGCGTGCCGTATCAGCACTTCATCGTGGACACAAACTTCGACCGTGATATGTGGGTGCAAGCCGCCGAGGCCAAGCCCGGAGCCAAGGCCGTGGTGCATCACATCATCGCCTACGTCATCGGGCCGGGGGAACGCTTCGATCCCCGCTCCGAGGACGGCCTGGGCCGCGGTCTGCTCGTCGCCACCGCGCCCGGCGACATCCCCACCATCTACAAGCCGGGTCTGGCCAAGAAGGTGCCCAAGGGGGCCAAGATCATTTTCCAGATGCACTACACGCCCAACGGCGAGGAAACCGTGGACCGCTCCAGCATCGGCCTGATCTTCGCCAAGGAGCCGCCCCAGCACGTCGTTCGCACCCGCGCTCCACTCAACCGCACCTTCGTCATTCCGCCGGGAGCGAAGAACCATCGGGTCGAATGCGCGACAGTCTTCCGAAAAGATGCCATGCTTTTGAACTTCATGCCGCACATGCACCTGCGCGGCAAGAGCTTTGAGTACAAGGCCGTCTATCCGGACGGCAAAACGGAGATCCTGTTGTCCATCCCGCGCTACGACTTCTCCTGGCAGACCTACTACCAACTGGCGGAGCCGAAGTTCCTGCCGGCGGGAACCCGCATCGAATGCACCGCCTATTTCGACAACTCCGCCGAGAACCTGAACAACCCCGATCCCACCAAGCCGGTCCGCTGGGGCGACCAGACCTGGGAAGAAATGATGATCGGCTGGATGGACTACTATTACCTCGACGAAAAACCCAACGTCGCCTCGGCGGAAAAGGATTAGTCGGAAAGACCTGAATCAGTCGGCTAGGAGCACGCGGAGAGCTTCCCGAAGTGGTTTCTCGGCCTCCGGACTGACGAACGACGCACTCGGCTCATAGCCGCCCTCGGCGTAGGCCGATGCCGTCGGAATATACCACGGACCACCATCCCCGTAGCCCGCAACGGCGACGAACCGTTGTGGGCTGCATTTTTGCGCATGCAGTTGAAACTCGACGAACGGTTCGCCGGGCAGATGCACGATGCGGACAGCCTCGCCGAGACGCAGACAAGACAGCACGATAGGCCGATCTCGACGTGCACGGAAGGACAACTGCATGGCCGCCCTGGCCCGCACTGCTCGGTTCGCCTTTTCGTCGGCCAAGGTCCGCTCCAGTTCCTCGTCGGTCGGCGACGTTAACGACGGCAACCGGATCGGCTGCGTTTTCCAGGTTGCGTTGCCGAGGGGTACTCGCTCCGCCTTCTGTTCCGCGATCCGCATCGCCTCGTAGATTCGCCGAGCGAGCAGGAAGCGGTTCGGTTTGTCGCCATCGTTGTACTTTCCCGCCGCGATGTCGCCGGCGCAGCCCGTAAAGTAGAGATGCGGCGTTTCGGTTTCCTTGGTGCGTGCCTCCCGGGCCAAGCCGACGAAATCGCTCGTCACCAGCCCGTCGCCATAGTAGCTCATGGGATGGCAGGCGTAATAGTGCAGCACGGCCAATAGGCGATCGTCGTTCCAAAACTGGACCGACTTCAACAGCGGGTCAATCAGTCCCTCCGGTTGTGCTCGGGCCTCGGCATCCCGACAGGAACTACCCCGCCACCAGCGAATCTTGCCGTCCGGGCCGATCACTCGCCGATTGGAAGCGACTTTTTCCACCGGGGCCTGACCCAAGCCGATGTGCGTGACCTTCTCGGTTTGGCCCAACGCCTCGCGGATCGTCTCAGCCACGCGTTGGACCACCTGCTCGAACCAGCGGACATCGAGCGAGCTGGAAAGTCCTTTCTGCCTGGCGATGCGGGCCTCGGCGGCGAGATCGGCGAAGGGGGCGTTGTGTTGATGCACGCAATGGACGGCGACACGTTCCGGCGTGGTGTGGGCGGCCTGGGCCAGTTTTTCGGTCCAGACGCGGAAGGCGTCGTTGTTGATGCCGCACCAATCCACGGCGCACAGGACGATCGGGGCCTCCTCGCCAAGCAAGACGACTCCTTGAGCGTAGAGCGGTTCGGTGATTGCCGCGGCTGGAGCGATCCAGCCACCGCACAGGGGATGACCCAGGGGGATTTGCGTATCCACTTTGAAACGGGCCAGGTGCAGTCGGCTCATGATCGGCTCACTTTCCCGCCGTTCGAAGCAGATAGGCGATCAGATCCGCCAGTTCTTGCGGCTTGATCTGTTTCTCCAAACCTTCCGGCATGAGGGATTTGGAAGTCGCTTGAATCGCTTCGAGATCGGAACGCAGCAGATGGTCCTCGGCCTTTTCGGCTCGACGAAGGATGAGGCTGGTCGCGGTTTCGCTGGCGATCATGCCGCTGAGCAGTCGGCCGTCCACGGTGCGAGCGACGTAGTTCAGATAGCGCGGATCGACCTCACGACTGGGATCGAGAATGTCGATCAACAGGGTTTCCTTGGCCTTGGTCTTGAGAACGGAAGCGAGATCGGGACCGACCTCGACACCTTCATTTTCCAGGCGATGACAGCCGGCGCAATGCTGCTTGAACAGGCGTTGTCCTTCGCTCGGGTTGCCGATCAGGTCCAGAACAACGCGGTACTCTTCCAGGACCTTCTTGCGGTCCTCGGGAACCTGGGCGGACAGCAGGCGCATGGCTCGGCTCCGGAGACCGGCATCGGGATGTTTGAGCAGGAGATCACGGCGGGCCGGATCAAGTTGCACCGCGGGAATGCGGTTCTTTTCGATGGCATCGAGCAGGAGGGTAAGCCGGTCCGTGCGGGCGAAGAGCATCTCCTGGGCTTCACGTCGAGCCGACGGACCCAGACTCGGCCAGGCCTCCAGCACCGCTTCGACGGCGGCCGGTTCGCCGAGGGCGGACAAGGCCTGGATGGCAGCGGTCTGAATGGCCACGGATGTTTGCGGGGAGAGCAACTCGACGAGGGCGTTGCCAACCAGATCGAAGCGGGCATGGCCCAGCAGCCGGACGTAGGCCACCCGCTCCGCTTCCGGGGCCTTGTCCAGCGAAGCGATGACTCGCTGGAAGAACCCTTGCAACGCTCCGGCGAGCGGAGGACGCGAACCCTCTGTTTTGGCGAGCGGAGGACGTAAGTCCTCCGGTTTACCGAGCGGAGAACGCAAGTCCTCCGGTCCCCCCAGATACCTCCGCAACGGCTGCCCCTTCCGCGCCAGCGCCTGGGCCATTCCTTCGAGCAAACGACATTGAGCCAGACTCGGCGGCCCTTCGCCCCGAAGCGCATAAAGCAGCGTCTCCTCGACCTGTTCCTTGGAGCCTGTGCTGGCCAGGACCACGGCGACACCGGCGAGAATGTCGGGATGGACGCCATTACCCCGTTCCCACATCCGCATCAACTCCGCGGCATGGGGCGTGACCGAACTGAGCACGGCGGAGCGGACCCACGGACTGGACCCATCCTTGCGAGCCAATTCCGCCAAGGCCGCGGCAGCCTCCGGCGTGGGCTTCATCTCGCCGAGTGAAAAGGCCAGTTGGAAGCGGACCCGGGGCACCGGATCATGGACCAGCCGCAGAGTGGCCCGCCGAACGCCGTCGTGTTCGTTGAACCAAGGCTCGGCCAGGCGAAGGGCCTGCTCCCGCACCTGCCAGTTTCGATCCTGAAGAGCGTGCAGAACGATTCGCGGTTCCAGCAGTCCCAGCCCGTGCAAGGTCCACAGCGCATGGATGCGGGCCTTGCGGTCGGGATGATGGATGACCATGTCGGTTAACGGTTCGATCACGTCCCTGGCGTTCCGCTCAATCAACAGCCGCTGCGCGGTCAAACGATGCCAGGCGTTCGGATGAGCCAGACGGGGGACCAGGTTTTCGTTCGGAACCTGACTCAGTCTGGGTCGCAGATCTTCGGGCCGATAGCCGGGCGGGAGGTCTGTTGGCTCGGGCCGGATTCGCCAGATGCGGCCGCGATCCCGGCTGTTGAGGTTGTACTGCTTCTGAATGTCCTCCGGAAGCGAGAGCGGCGTTTCGATGATCTCGCGGTAGAAATCGCAGACGTACAAGGCTCCGTCCGGGCCGAAGGTCAGAAACACCGGCCGGAACCAGATGTCCGTGGAAGCCAGGAATTCGCAGTCCCGTTCGCTTTCGTGCCGCTTGGCGATGAAGGTCGCTCCGACGGGCAGAAGGACGTCCCGATGGATGAGATTGTTGGCCGGGTCGGCGACGAACACGTTGCCATCAAAGTCTGGCGGAAAGAGGCCGCCGCGGTACACGGTCAACCCGGTGGCGCTGGTCATGTAGCCGCCGGGAACCAGTTCGGAAGCGGGCAGACGGCGGTTGTATTCGGGGTCCTTGACCCGTCGGCTGGTGCGCTCCAATCGCCACGGCTCGAACGGGCTGATGCGGAAGACCTTGGCGGCAGGATTGTGCTCGAAGTTGCCGTCGGGGATGTCGGCGATGACGGTGGGCACGACGAGATAAGGATTCCGCCGCAGATAATGCTCCGGCAGCACGATGTGCCGCAGATGCTGGCTGTTGGTGCAGGTGAACCAGTTGCCCCAGTCGTCGGAGGACAGACCGTACTGGCCTCCGCCCGAGGTCGGCTCAAAGGTGGCGGGATTCCGCGGATCGAAGCGGAAATGCCGTCCCCGCAGCGGCACTTTCTTCGAGGCGCTTGCTTGATTCGTCGGCGGCTTCTCGGAGCCGCGACCGCCAGGGAGCGGCGAGTCTTGCTCCCCGGGGCCAACGACGGACACCAGACTGTCGTTGTTGTTGCAGCCGTGAATGAAGTTGTCCAGGTGGAACTGGAGGCTGTTCACCATGCCTTGGATGTTCCTGGCCCCGAAGCCGGTGAAGACGACGCGGCGGACATCGGCCTTGCCGTCGTTGTCGGTGTCAGCACACCAGAGGACATCCGGGGCATCGGCGACGAAGATGCCACGGTTCCAGACGCAGACGCCGGTCGGGAAGCGGAGGTCGTCCACGAAGATCGTGGCTGTCTCGAAGTAGCCGTCGCCGTCGCGGTCCTCGAGCCGCTTGATTCGTCCCGGCAGGTTCGGCTTGCCTTCGCCGATGCCGCCGTTGGGGTAGCCGCGCATCTCGACGACGTACATCCGGCCGTCTTCGTCGAAGCACAAGGCCACGGGATCAATGACATCCGGCTCGGCGGCGACGAGTTCGACCCGAAAGCCGGGCACGACGCGGAACGTCGCCTGTTCGTCTCGGGGCGAAAGGGGACTTTTGAGCGGAGCGCCCGGCGGCGGCTCGAAGCCGAAGCCCAGCGGCAACACGATCACGAGGGCCAAGCAAAGACAGAGAAGACAGCGTCGCATAAGGCAGGCTCTTCCTGCGGGAGGGCAGAATGAATCCCGGTTGGTACCCGTTCAAAGTAGCTTCCCGAACCGGGAATGTAAACGACCGTTCCGAAGTCAGGCAAGGTGCCAGAGCCGTTCGAGAATTGAACGGTCAGGGATGGGCGGAAACGGAAGGCTCAAGCTGGCGGGCGGCTCGACGCCGATGCCGATGCGGACCCTGAACCGACTCGTGGCCGGGATCCCGACGACCGGAGTAGAAGCCGGTGAAGGAACGGTAACTGACGCCGAGAAGCAGACCGAGCCACGGCCAGGCGGAGATATGGCCAGCGAGAAGAATAGCCAAAACCATGTACGCAATGAGCATCGCCCAGGGGGGAGTCAGATGCATCGGTTACGCCTCGCCTGCGAGTCCTTCAGTCCGTCGAGGATAGGCGACCTTAGGAGAGGAAGCAGATGACGTGCCGAGAAGCCGAAGGATGATTTCAGGCCCGATCAAGGAGCCGATGGCCTTGTTTTGCCGAGATCTGGGACGAAGTCCTCGGGAGATTATGCTGGGAGTGAACTCCTCCCCGTGTTTCCTTTCGAGGACGAGGCATTAACAACTGCTGTAAGCGGACGTTAACCCCCGAGCTTCACGGCAGCAGCGTTTCGCCCATGAGGTAGCGATCCACCTCCCGAGCGGCTCCGCGTCCTTCGTGGATGGCCCAGACGACGAGGCTCTGGCCGCGACGCATGTCCCCGGCGACGAAGACGCCCGGCACGTTGGTCATGTACTTGCCGTACTCGGCCTTGGCGTTGGAACGGGGATCCTTTTCAACGCCGAGCTGGTCGAGCAGTTGGCTTTCCGGCCCACTGAAGCCGAGGGCGAGCAGGACCAGTTGCGCGGGATAGATTTTCTCGGTGCCGGGGATGTTGCGGGGCACGGTCCGGCCGTTGTCCTTGACCCACTCGACCTGCACGGTTTCGATGGCCCGCACATGGCCACGCTCGTCGCCAAGGAAGCGGGTCGTCTGCACGGCATAGCGACGCGGATCATCGCCCCAGAGGGCCTTGGCCTCTTCCTGGCCGTAGTCGAGGCGGTAGATTTTCGGCCATTGGGGCCAGGGGTTGTCCGGGGCGCGAGTCAGCGGCGGACGCGGCACGATTTCGAGTTGGAGAATGCTGCGGCAACCCTGGCGGATGGCCGTGCCGACGCAGTCGGTCCCGGTGTCGCCGCCGCCGATGACGACCACGTCCTTGCCCTTCGCCGAGATGTACCGGCCGTCGGCATGGTTGGAATCGAGGAGGCTCTTCGTGTTGCTGTGCAGAAACTCCATAGCGAAATGGATGCCCTGGAGGTTTCGGCCCTCGGTCTTGGTGAAGAAGTCGTTGGGCCGGGTCGCGCCGCCGCACAGCACCACGGCGTCAAACTCGGCCCGAAGTTGGTCGCCGGGATAGTCTTTGCCGACTTCGCAGTTGGTGACAAACTTGACGCCCTCGGCGGCCATGAGATCCACCCGCCGCTGGACGATGCGTTTGTCGAGCTTCATGTTCGGGATGCCGTACATGAGCAGCCCGCCGATGCGGTCGGCCCGTTCAAAGACGGTGACCCAGTGCCCGGCCCGGTTCAGTTGAGCGGCACAGGCCAGACCAGCCGGACCACTGCCGACGACGGCGACCCGTTTGCCGGTGCGGAAACTCGGCGGTTCCGGATGCACCCAGCCTTCCTCGAAGCCGCGGTCAATGATGGCACACTCGATGGCCTTGATCGTGACCGGCGGTTCGCTGATGCCGAGCACGCAGGAGCCTTCACACGGCGCGGGACAGACCCGGCCGGTGAATTCCGGGAAGTTGTTGGTCTTATGCAACCGCTCCAGCGCTTCCCGCCACAGGCCGCGATAGACCAGGTCGTTCCATTCCGGGATGAGATTGTTGATCGGACAGCCGGAAGCCATGCCGGCCAGGAGCGTGCCGGTGTGGCAGAACGGCACGCCGCAGTCCATGCACCGTGCTCCCTGTTTGCGGAGCAAGGCCTCGTCGCCGTGGCCGTGGAACTCTTCCCAATCACGGACGCGCTCTTCCGGCGGACGTACCAACGGCAATTCGCGGGGATACTCGAGGAAGCCTGTCGGTTTGCCCATGTCACTTGCCTCCCACCCGGGCCGCATCCCGAGCGTTTTCCTCGAAGGCGGCCATCACCGCTTCCTCCTCCGGCAGTCCCATCGCCCGGTAACGCTTCTGGGCCTCGACGACGCGGCGATAGTCGTTCGGATAGACCTTGACGAAGCGCGGCTGATAGCGGTCCCAGTTGTCGAGCATCCGTCGCGGCCGCTCGCTGCCGGTGTATTTCCAGAACCGCTCCAGAAGCGTCTTGACCTCCTCGACGTCTTCCGGCTCCTCCAGCGGAAAGAGCTTGACCATCTCCAGATTGCACCGCTTCGGAAAGCTGCCGTCCTCGTCGTACACATAGGCGATGCCACCCGACATGCCGGCGGCGAAGTTGCGTCCGGTCGGCCCCAGGATCACCACCCGACCGCCGGTCATGTACTCGCAGCCGTGGTCGCCCACGGACAGCACCACCGCTTTCAGTCCGCTGTTGCGGACGCAGAAGCGTTCCCCGGCCATGCCGCGGATGTACGCCTCGCCGCTGGTTGCCCCGTAAAACGCCACGTTGCCGATGATGACGTTGTCCATCGCCCGGAAGGTCGAGCCGCGCGGCGGATAAACGATGATCTTTCCGCCAGAAAGGCCTTTGCCGATGTAGTCGTTGGCGTCGCCTTCGAGGATCATCGTCATGCCCCTGGGGATGAACGCCCCGAAGCTCTGTCCCGCCGAGCCGTTGAACTTCAGCGTGATCGTGTCCTCGGGCAGACCCGCCGAGCCGTATCGCTTCGTGATCTCCGAGCCGACCATCGTGCCGACCACGCGGTTGACGTTGCGGATCGGCAGTTCCGCGTAAACGCGATGGCCTTCCTCGATGGCCGGCCGGCAGAGTTCCAGAAGCGTCGTCCGGTCCAGGGCCTTGTCCAGACCATGATCCTGAGGAATCTGGCAGTACCGGCCGACGCTCGGCGGCACCGGCGGCTGGTAGAAGATCGGCGAAAAGTCGAGGCCTTTCGCCTTGTAATGGGCGATGGCCGACTTGAACTCCAGACAGTCCGTGCGCCCGACCATTTCTTCCAGACGGCGGAAGCCCAGCTGAGCCATCAGTTCCCGCACCTCTTGAGCGATGAAGCGCATGAAGTTGACGACGTGCTGGGGATCGCCGGCGAACTTGGCCCGCAGTCGCGGATCCTGCGTCGCCACGCCGACGGGGCAGGTGTTCAAATGGCATACCCGCATCATGATGCAGCCCATCGCCACCAGGGGAGCGGTGGCAAAGCCGAACTCCTCGGCACCGAGCAACGCTCCGATGACGACGTCCCGGCCGGTCTTAAGCTGGCCGTCCACCTCGACCACGATCCGGCTGCGGAGGTCGTTCAGCAGCAGCGTCTGATGGGTCTCGGCCAGGCCGAGTTCCCACGGCGCGCCGGCGTGTTTGATGCTGGTCAGCGGCGAGGCCCCCGTGCCGCCGTCGTGACCGCTGATGAGCACCACGTCGGCATGGGCCTTGGCCACTCCCGCCGCGATGGTCCCGACACCGACTTCCGCCACCAGCTTGACGCTGATGCGGGCCTGCGGATTGGCGTTCTTCAGGTCGTGGATGAGTTCCGCCAGGTCTTCGATGGAGTAGATGTCATGGTGCGGCGGAGGCGAGATCAGTCCGACCCCCGGCGTTGAATGCCGCGTCTTGGCGATCCACGGATAGACCTTGTGCCCCGGCAACTGCCCACCTTCTCCCGGCTTGGCCCCCTGGGCCATCTTGATCTGAAGCTCCCGAGCGTTGACCAGATACTCGCTGGTGACGCCGAAGCGGGCCGAGGCCACCTGCTTGATCGCGCTGTTCTTCGAGTCGCCGTTGGGTTCGGGAACATACCGGGCCGGGTCTTCGCCGCCCTCGCCGGTGTTGCTCTTGCCGCCGATGCGGTTCATGGCGATGGCCAGCGTCTCATGGGCTTCTTTGCTGATCGAGCCGTAGGACATCGCTCCGGTCTTGAAGCGGCGCATGATCGACTCGACCGGCTCCACTTCTTCCAAGGGCACGGGCGGACCGGCAGGCTTGAGTTCCATCAGGCCGCGAAGAGTACACAGCCGCTTCGACTGGTCGTTGATGAGTTGGCTGTACTCCTTGAAGACGGCGTAGTTGCCGGTTCGGCAGGCGTACTGGAGCTTGTGAACCGTCTCCGGGTTGAACAGATGGAATTCGCCATCCTTGCGGTACTGGTACTGGCCGCCGGGGTCGAGCACATGGCCGTTGAGCGGACGGGTCGGGAAGCCTTTGCGGTGACGAGCCTTGGCCTCCTCGGCGATCACGTCGAGGCCGACCCCCTCGATACGGGAAGCCGTCCAGGTGAAATACTTGTCAATGACCTGACGATTCAGACCCACGGCCTCGAAAATCTGCGCTCCGCAATAGCTGGCCACGGTCGAGATGCCCATCTTGGACATCACCTTGAGGATGCCCTTGGTGATCGCCTTGCAGTAGTTCTTGACCGCCTTGGGGTAGTCGAGGTTGGGCAGCTGGCCGGTGCGGATCATGTCGGCCAGCGTATCGAAGGCCAGGTACGGATTGATCGCCGCCGCTCCGTAGCCGATCAGCAGACAGAAATGATGCACCTCGCGGGGTTCCCCGCTTTCGACCACCAGTCCGACGCGGGTCCGGGTGCCTTCGCGGATCAGGTGATGATGCACGGCGGCGGTGGCCAACAAAGCCGGAATGGCGGCCTGATCGTGATTCACCCCGCGATCCGAGAGGATGAGGATGGCGTGTCCGTCCCGTGCGGCTTCGCTGGCCTGACGGCAGAGACGATCCAGGGCCTGTTCCAGGCCCGCCGCCCCGGCTTCCACGTCGAACAGCATCGAGAGCTTGATCGACTTGTGCCCGCCGGGTCCGCTGCCGTCCAGGGCCTCGATCTTGGCGAATTCTTCATTCGTCAAAACGGGAGATTCCAGCCGAATGACGCGGGCCGATTCCTCCGTCGGTTCCAACAGATTCTGCTCCGGGCCGACCATCTGCACCATCGACATGATGATCTCTTCCCGGATGCAGTCGATCGGTGGGTTGGTGACCTGGGCGAAGAGCTGCTTGAAGTAGTTGTAAAGCAGTTGCGGCTTGTCGGAGAGGACGGCCAAGGGCGTGTCGGTGCCCATGCTGCCGATGGCCTCGGTGCCTTCCAGGGCGCACGGAGCCATGAGCAGCCGCAGATCTTCCAAAGTGTAGCCGAACGCCTGCTGAAGCCGGACCAGTTCCTCCGGATCACTTTCCGCTCCCTCTCCTCTCCCTTTGGGAGAAGGGTCCGGGGTGAGGGACCGCGGCGCCGGCAGTTCCTCCAGCCGCACCTGGTTCCGCTTGAGCCATTCGCCGTAGGGATGGGCGGTGGCGATGGCGTACTTGAGTTCATCATCCTCGATGATCCGGCCTTGATCGAGGTCGATGAGGAACATGCGGCCGGGCTGAAGTCGTCCCTTGAGCTTGACGTTTTCCGGGGGAATGTCGAGGACGCCGACTTCCGACGCCATGACGACGAGATCGTCATGGGTGACGTAATAGCGGGACGGTCGCAGGCCGTTGCGGTCGAGCACCGCTCCGATCTGCGTGCCGTCGGTGAAGGCGATGGACGCCGGGCCGTCCCACGGCTCCATGAGGCAGGCATGAAACTCGTAGAAGGCTCGCTTCTCGAGGCTCATGGACTCATGCCCGCTCCACGGTTCCGGAATCATCATCATGACCGCATGAGGCAGGGAGCGACCGGCCAGCACCAGGAGTTCCAGGGCGTTGTCGAACATCGCCGAGTCGCTGCCGCTCTCGTCAATGACCGGCAGAATCTTGGCGATGTCGTCGCCGAACAGCCGCGAACGGAACAGACTCTGCCGGGCCTTCATCCAGTTGACGTTGCCCCTCAGCGTGTTGATCTCGCCGTTGTGGCAGATGTAGCGGTACGGATGCGCACGGGCCCAGTTCGGAAACGTGTTTGTGCTGAACCGGGAATGCACCATCGCCAACGCCGTCTCCATCCGGGGGTCGAGTAAATCAGGATAGAAGATCGGTAGTTGATCGGACTTGAGCATTCCCTTGTACACGATGGTCCGATGCGAGAGGCTGGGGACGTAGAACATCTCCCGCTGGGGAATGTCCGAGTTCCGCACCGCCAGTTCGACCTGCTTGCGGATGACGTAGAGCTTGCGCTCAAAGGCGGCGTCGTCGGTCGCCGGGCAGCTTGCGCTGTGCGCTCGCCCGGAGGTTACCGGAGAGCTGACGCTCGCTGCTGCCCGAGGGTCTTGTTCACGCCCGATGAAGATTTGACGGATGAAGGGCATGGCGTCCCGAGCGGTTTTGCCCAACGGTCCCGGCTCGACCGGCACCGTTCGCCAACCCAGGAACCGCTGACCTTCCCGAACCACGATCTCTTCAAAGAGCCGTTCGCATCGCCGCCGGTCGTCCGGATCGGTAGGCAGAAAGACCATGCCGACGCCGTAGCCCTTCGGCTCGGGCAGCCGGATGCCGATCTCGTCCGCCTTGGCCTCGAAGAAGCGGTGCGGCATCTGAAGGAGGATGCCGGCCCCGTCGCCGGTGTTGGCCTCGCAGCCGCACGCTCCACGGTGCTGGAGATTGAGCAGCACCTGGAGGGCCTTTTGCACCATGTCATGGGACCGGCGGTTGCGGAGATCGACGACAAAGCCCACGCCGCAGGCATCGTGTTCGTAGGCGGGATCGTAGAGGCCTTGGCGGGGGGGCATGGCGTAGTGCGTCATGGCAGCGCTCGTGGGGCGAATCTTCCCAAACAACCAACCTGAAAACTAAGCCTTGGCGACGGTGATGCGACGTTTCAGCCGGTTCGCCGAGCCGTTCGGGGCGGCCGACCCTTCCCCGGCCGAGGAACGGAGCATCTCGACGAAGCGGGCGGCGCTGGCGTGCAGGGGATGACGGCGGTGGTAGATGATGGCCAGCGGCCGATACAGCGGCGGACCCGCCAGAGGCACGGCGGCCAGGGAACCGGCGGCGACCTCGCGGCTGAGCGTCGGTTCGGGGAGGAGGGCCACGCCGGCCTCGATCTCGATGGCCTTCTTGATGTTCTCGATGCTGTCGAACTCCATGACCACATCGAGACTGACGCCGTGTTCCTTCCAGTAGCGATCCACCTCCCGGCGGATGGCAAGCTTGCGATCGAAGCCGACGTAGCGTTGCCCGGCCACTTCCTCGGGCCGAATCTGCTTGCGCTGGGCGAACGGATGCCTCGGCGAGCAGGCCAGCACCATCCGCTCCTGACGCCAGGGCAGGGCCACGAACTCGCGTTGTCGGCGGGGGAAGGAGACCAGGCCGAGATCGGCCGTGCCTTCCGCCACCCGTTCATACACCATGTCGGGGTGGAGATAGTCGATGTGGACCCGCACATGCGGGCAAAGCTGACCGAAGCGCTCGATGTACTGACCCATGTCGCCCAGGCCCACCGAATAGATGGCAGCGACCTGGACGACGGCGGGCAGTTCGACGGCCGCGCGACGAATGGCCGCTTCCAGTTCGGCGTAGCGGTCGAGCAGATCGCGGCAACCCTCGAAGTACGTCAGCCCCGCCGGCGTCAGTTGCAGCGGACGGGTGGAACGGTCCACCAGCCGCACCCCCATCCGCTTTTCCAGATGGGAAACGATCTGGCTCACGGCCGACTGGGTGATCCCGTTGGCTTCTCCGGCCCGGGAGAAACTCCGCAAACGGGCCACGTCGCAGAATACCTGGAGCGCTTCGATCTGCATGACGACTCATGGTATCAATCCATTTCCTAATAGCAAGACATTCTTGCATCAAAAAAACTAATATCGCAGTCGGTCCCCAAAAGGGAACTTGCACCGCGGAAGGCGACGCTTAGCCGGGGTGTTCCTCCAGCAGGGACACGGCACCAGCCACGATGCGGTCGTGGTCAAAGGCCAGCGGCGGAAGGTGGCCGACGTCGAACCAGGCAGCGCGAGCGGCGTCGTCGCCAGCCTTCAACGCCGTCGTTTGTCGGGCCAGCACGGCGAGGTAAGCGACGGTCACGGTCCATCCCCGCGGATCGCGGCCGGGATCGCCGAAGGCCCCGAACTGCCGAAGCGGAACGTCGCTCAGTCCGGTTTCTTCAAGCAATTCCCGACGGGCGGCCTGATCGAGCGGTTCGTTCTCATCCACGAAGCCGCCCGGCAGTGCCCAGCGACCGGCAAACGGGTCGTGCTTCCTTTGAATGAGGAGGATCTGCCAGCGGTCCTCCACCCGGCGAAAGACGGCCAGATCGACCGTCAAGGCAGGGCGGGGATAGTCGTAGCAGTAGGGCGGACCAGGGCGAGCGGACACGACGGCGTTTCCTCACCGCTGCTTGATGTCGTAGCACAACAGCACGTCCTGATCGAGCAGGAAAAGTTTGCCGTTGGCGATGACCGGATGGGGCCAGGAGTTTTTGCTGCTGCGCTCGGGCTGATCGAAGCGGCCCAGTTCCCGATATTCGTTGGGATTGGCTTCGATGAGGAAAACCGGCCCGTTCTCGTTGCGGAAGTACAGACAGCCGTCGGCGTAGCTGATCGAACCTTTGCCCGGCGTGCGGTTCTGCCATTTGACCTGCCCGGTGGACCATTCGATGCAAGTCAGGACCATTTCATCCGCGCCGTAAATGTGGCCGTCCACGAGTACCATGCCGCCATGATGGTTCTTCATCTTGCGGGTGAAGTACTGTTCTTCAGCGACAAAGCCGCTGCCATCCTTGCGGATGCGGGCCAGTCCGCCGCCGGTGCCATAGCCGGAGGCCGCGAAGATGGCCCCATCGTGGAACAACACGGTGGAGCAGTTGGCGGTGTTGTTGTGCGGGGCGTCGTAGCGCCACAGAAAACGGCCGTCGTCCGCGGCGACGCCGACGACTCCCCCGGCAAGAAACTGGACATACTGGCGAACACCGTCCACGGTGCAGACGATGGGCGAAGCGTAGTGGGCCCCGTCGCCCTGGGGCACTTTCGCTTTCCAGATCACCGAGCCGTTGTTCTTGTCGAGGGCGACCAGGGTCGCTTCGCCGCCGCCGGGGGTGACAATAACCTTGTTACCGTCCACCAGCGGCGATTCGCTGTAGCCCCAGGTCGGCACCCAGCCCTTGAAATCGCGGACCAGATTTTTGCGCCAGAGGACACGGCCGTTACGGATGTCAAGGCAGCAGACATCGCCGCTGATGCCCTCGACGTAGAGCCGATTGCCGTCCACCGTCGGCGAGCAGCGCGGGCCTTCGCCATAGCCGACGCCCCGATTGGCCGGGCCGATGGTGACGGCCCAGATCTCCCGGCCGTTGTTTTCGTTAAGACACCAGACGACTTCGTTGTTGCCTCGGAAGCTCATGCCGAAGACCTTGCCTTGCGCGACGGTCGGAGTGGCGTATCCACCGCCGAGGCGCTCGGCCTTCCAGAGCAGCTTGGGACCACCAGTCGGCCAGGACTTGAGCAGGCCGGTTTCGCCGGAGCAGCCGGTTCGGTCCTTGCCTCGCCATTGCGGCCAGTCGTCGGCTGAAGCCAAGCCAGTTTGCAGGAGAAGCGAAGCGGCCAGGGTCAGGAGGGCCAGGTGGCGTGCAGTCGCGTGGATGGAAGGCATGCTCAACTCCGTTTCGAGGGCGAGCGGAAGGGGGAAAGTTCCCCGGGTTCACTGGGAGGCTGTTGTAGCTAGACTAAGATTGCCTTGCAGCCGCGTCAAATGCGGCGACGTCCGCCGAGCGGAGGGCGTTAGCGCTGAACCTTGGCGAGCGGAGGGCGTTAGCCCTCCGTGTCCGGCGAGCCGACGGCGTCAGCCGTCGGGTCCGACCGACTGTCGCGCCGCTTTCGAAGGAGATTTTCACGATGCCTTCGCCAACGGCCTTGATCACCGGCATCACCGGACAAGACGGCAGCTATCTCGCCGAATTCCTCCTCGAAAAGGGCTACCGCGTCTGCGGCATGACTCGCCGGGCCAGCACCGAGAATTTTCAACGCATCGAGCATTTGCGAGACCGCATCGAACTCATTCAGGGTGACCTGCTCGATTCCGCCTCGCTGCGGCAGGTCCTCGAAACCACGCAGCCTGAGGAAATCTACAATCTTGCCGCTCAGTCCTTTGTGCCGACCAGTTGGCAGCAGCCGGTGCTCACCGCCGAGTTCACCGCCGTCGGCGTCACCCGCCTGCTGGAAGCGATGAAGCAAATCTGCCCCAAGGCCCGCTTTTATCAGGCCAGCAGCAGCGAGATGTTCGGCAAGGTGCGGGAGACGCCGCAGCGGGAGACGACGCCGTTTTATCCCCGCAGCCCCTACGGGGTCGCCAAGGTGTACGGCCATTTCATCACCGTCAATTACCGGGAAAGTTACAACCTCTTCGCCTGCTCCGGCATCCTGTTCAATCACGAGTCGCCGCGGCGCGGGCTGGAGTTCGTCACCCGGAAGATCACCCACGGCGTGGCCCGGATCAAACTGGGACTGGCGAACGAACTGCGGCTGGGCAATCTCCAGGCCAAGCGGGACTGGGGCTTTGCCGGGGATTACGTCCGGGCCATGTGGCTGATGCTCCAGCAGCCGACGCCGGATGACTACGTCATCGGCACCGGCGAGACGCACAGCGTTCAGGAGTTCGTCGAGATCGCTTTCGATCATGCCGGTCTGGACTGGCGAAAGCACGTCGTGGTCGATCCGCAGTTCTATCGGCCAGCCGAGGTGGAACTGCTTTTGGCCGATTCGTCCAAAGCCCGTCGGGTGCTCGGCTGGCAGCCCCAGGTCAACTTCGAGCATCTGGTTCGCATGATGGTGGACGCGGATTTGCAAGCCCTGCGCCCGCGCCCATAAGACACGACACTACCCGCTTCCGAGCGGAGGGCGTCAGCCGTCGGGTCGACCGGGAAGCTAACGCTTCCCGCTCGCCGTGATGGGAAGACTTTCTGCTCTATGAGTTCTCCCTCGCTGACGCTTCGGGTTTCAGGCGAGCGGAGCGGAGGGCGTCAGCCATCTGTGCCCGGCGAGCCGACGGCGTCAGCCGTCGGGTCGACCGGGAAGCTAACGCTTCCCGCTCGCCGTGATGGGAA
>JANWWR010000113.1 GCA_025055835.1 Gemmatales bacterium
AGCGGCCTGGGAATTCTGCTGTTCGAGCCGACGGCGATGCTGGCGGAGAGCCGTGAGCTGGGTCTGAAGGCTGACCTGCTCGTTGTGCAAGCGGGTCGCGGCCTGGAAATGTTCCAGCAACTCGGAGCGATGTTGCTCGGATCGCTTCCGCAATCGGCCCAGGGCTTCGGATACATGACGCAAGGCAGCGTCGGCTTTCGATGCGGCTTCCGCGAGTTCTCGGCAAGTGGCGTCCGACACCGACAACTGCTGTTCGACTTCCTGCACGGAGACACGCAGCCCGGCCAACTGCTGGCCGAGGCGGAAATCCTGTCCCCGCAGCCGAGTCAATTCCTGCTCCGTGGCTGCCAGCCGATCCCGCTCATGCTCCAGCACGGTCTCGGCGGCGGTGATGCGTCGGCGGGCGTCGGCGACGGCGCTTTCGGCATCGCGGAGTCGCCGTTCCGTCTGGGTCAGGTGTTCTTCCAGAGTTCGGGCCTGCTCTTCGCCGGCCTGGACCCGTTCCCCCTGCTGTTCCAGGGCGTATCTGGCCTCATCAAGCGCCTGGCGGCAGACGTCTAGTTGCTGCGTGAGCGTCTGATACTCGTGCAAGGCCAGGGTCAGCCGGACTTCCCGCAGACGACCCATGAATTCCTGATACCGCTGGGCCTTGGCGGCCTGCTGCTTGACCGATTTGAGCTGCCGATCCACTTCCTCCAGCACGTCCCGGACGCGGAGCAGATTCTGATCGGCCTGTTCGAGTTTGCGCAGGGTCTCGATCTTCTTTGCCTTGAAGCGGCTGATGCCGGCGGCTTCTTCGAAGATGACGCGGCGTTCCTTGGTGGAGGCTTGGAGAATGGCCTCGATGCGTCCCTGGGCGATGACGCAGTAAGCCTCGGCCCCCGCCCCGCTGCCCAGAAACAGTTCCTTGATGTCGCGGAGCCGGGACGGTTGCCTGTTGATCAGGTACTCGCCTTCGCCGCTGCGATAGACGCGGCGAGTGATCTGCACCTCATCCGTATCAATGGCCAGCAGGCGTCGGGTGTTGTCCAAAGTCAGGGTGACTTCCGCGAAGCCGAGGCTGCGGCGGGTCGAGGAGCCGTTGAAAATCACGTCCGCCATCTCGCCGCCACGCAGGCTTTTGGCACTTTGTTCGCCGAGGATCCAGCGAACGGCATCGACGATGTTGCTTTTGCCCGAGCCATTCGGCCCGACAATGGCCGTGATCCCCGGCCCGAACTCGAACACCGTCCTTTCGGCGAAGCTCTTGAAGCCGATCAGTTCCAGCCGCTTGAGCATGGATCACTCCGCAGGGCAAGCACGATCCCGACGCCTACCCCTGCTCGATCATGGATGGCCTTTGGCTTCCGAACCGGCGCCCTCCTTGGCTGGCGAGGAACCGCGGCGGTTCTGCTGGTGGAACAGGTTGGGCGTCATGCCGAGGTCCACGGCGTTATCGGCATCTTCTTCCACGTCCACCTCGAAACCGTCCAGCGCGGCTTGATTAACTAAAGCATATACGGACGGGGCCTGCGGCACAGCGTCCACCACGACGCGGCACGACAGGCAGCCGGCCTGATGGGCTTTCAGCAGCATCGGAAACACGTCGGCGTAACCCGCTCCCAACGCGCCCAGACGCCGAAGCACTTCGTGCAATTCCAGGGAACATTCCTCCTTGACCGGCTCGGCATGGGTGGAGAGGCGGGCAATGCGGCAGACCTCCTCGCCTTCCCGGGCTGTGACGAGGAAATCGGGACCAGCTTCCAGGGCAAAGGGCGGCTGGAGCCGGATGCCGCTGCCGAACAGAACGACCTCGGCCCGGCGAGTCGTGGACAGATGGACCATCGGCTTCGATTCCGGGGCAGCCTGATGGAGGAAAAAGTCGTTGACTGCCAGGCCGGGAATGGCTGGGTCGCGGTCGTCGAGGATGCGTAAGGCGCGAAACGCCCCGTAGCGCGTTTCGGCACTGTCTGAATGCAAGAGCCGTCGCAACTGGATGTGGCAGACCGCCTCGTCCAGCGACGCCAAGGCCGCCAGGCCGTAGGCCCGCAGACGCGGATCGGCTTCGATCAGTTCGGCCAGCGGTTCGGCACCGGCCGGTTCACCGAGATAGGCCAGAGCCTCCGCGGAGACGAAGCGGACCAGTGGTGAACGATGTTCCAGACCTCGTTTCAGCAGCGGCACGCCCTCGATTCCCAGGGCTTCCAGTTTCAAAGCCGCAGGCACTGCCTTGACCGGATCGAGCAGTTCTTCGCCAAGTTGCAGGGCGTAGCTGGTGCGTTGGCCTTGGGATTCCCGCAAGGGTATCTGCCGGACGACGCGGAGATACCGGGGCCAGTTGTTCTTGTACTGATAGGGAATGCGGAGGGTGATGAGGGTGTCGTTCTTGGCCTCGGCCATGCCCCGCATGGCTCCGCGATAGGGACCGTAGAAGCGTTCATTGATCCGGTCGGCGACGAGCTTGGCGAGGCGGGCGTCCTTGTTGTCCCGGTTGAGAATGACGCCGAAGTTACGGTCGATGAGGGACTTTCCTCCTTCCCAGATGCGGCCCCGACGCTCCCGGTTGCGGTCGTTGAGGTCCCCCAGGCCGACCAGGACCGGACCTTCCGCGCGGACGAGAGTGCGGCCCTTAAGATCACCACTGGGCCGAGCGCCGCCGGTGAGCTGAGCGCGGTCGGCGTATTCGCTCAATTCGCAGGGCAGCAGGATGGCCCCGCGGAGGCTCTGCAACGGCTGCGAGGGATCGACTTCAACTTCGACCTCCAGCCGGTCGCCTTTCTGGACCGCTGGGGGCACGAGCGCGGAGACACGCACCACGGCCACGTCGGGCTGGGCCAGGAACGCCACCGGATCGGTGCAGCCCATTTCCTTGAGCATGCGGAGAGCCTGTTGCCGCAGCGGTCCCGGCTTGGTGTTTCCGCCACCGGAGCGCAGCCCATGCACGACGCCGACGCCATACACCCGCACCGGCTGCACGCCCCAGACCGACGTGACGCTGCCGACGGTTCGCACCTGGGCGGACTTGTCTGCCTTGTCCTCGTCGGTGGATTGCAGACGGAACTCGTCCGTGCTGCACCCCAGCAGCCCTACCAGGCAAAGGCAGCCAAATAGCGCGCCTGTCGCCGCCATCCCCGCGCGTTGCATACCCTGGCCCTCCCCCGTCGAGCAGCCGTCGGTCGTTCTTCCTTCTGGATTCTGATAAGGCCGCGGACGATAGGGCCGATCCCACCAGCCGTCAAGGGCAAAAGCGAGGCTGTCCGCATCGAGGCAGACGGCGAAAGGGGGCGAAGGCCGGCATTCGGCCAAGCCATTTCGGGGCACCGCAAATTCGCCCATTTTTCCGGCTTGCGTCGTTATGTCGAAAAAACCTGGCAGCATTGACGGGAGTTGGGCGAAGTGGATCGGTAGCGGTCGGAACCCGGCCCAGGAGAAAAGACGTCGGCCGAACCGACCGCTTATGTCATTGAGCGGAGTGACATGCCCAGGTCAATCGCTCACCATTCCACCGTGAACTTGGGTGGCGGCAGGCCAATACGGCGTTCGAGCCAGAAATCGGCCAAGGCCCCCAGCAGACCCACGAGGGAGAGGGTGAAAGTGACTCGCAACCAGACCGTGCGGCGGATCAGGGAATACATCAACTGTCCAAACAACTCCTTGCTTTCCGCGAAACTTGCCGGAGCCGCTGCCGAGAAGTCGAGGGACTCGGCCGGCAATCCCAGGACCAGTTGCAGCGTCAGGAACAGAAAGGCCAGCACGGCCAGTCCGCCGAGGATGAAGCTGCGCTTGTCCACGATGGCCGCCACCAGCGGGGGCACCTGCTTGCCAAGGACCGGCAGCACGAAGCGCTCCACGATGAGCGCGACCGAGGCCAGCACACCCAGCAGCAGCACGATGAACAGCAGGATCAGCCACGGAGCGGGGGCCGGAGCCTGAACCGTGGACGAACCAGCCAGGCCGAAGGCTGCCGCGAAGCCGCTTTGGGCAAAATTAAATGGCTCGCCGACCGGCGAACTCAGCCACGGGAAGAACAGGAAAACGAACATCAACACCTGCGTCACGGGTACCACCCAGCGGATCACCTCGGGATGCAGCGGCACGGAGAAGCGCGGCTCGGTCAGACCGAGTATCTTCGTCTCCGCGGGTTTGTCTCCCGACATGTGCTCGGCAGCGGAAAACGGCTCCGGTTGAGGACTGGCGAAAAACGCGCCCATGGTGAATCCTTGCTGTGAAGGTGTTCGGGGTGGCTCGGCCGGGGGGATCGGTACCGTGAACTCCTTGCTGCACGAGGGACACGCAGTGATCTGCCCGGCGAGGAAGTCGGGGACCGTCACTGTCTGCTTGCAGTGCGGGCAACGCAGATGCACACCCGCTCCTCCCCCGCTAAGTTCTTCAGAAAAGCCGCACAACCTCGTGCGGTAATCATCGGCTCTCCCCCGGCCAAGGATCTATTCGCCGGCTAGACCATTTCCTTAAGCTGCTTGAGCGGCTGAGCCTTGACCAGCTTGCGGGCCGGTTTTGCCTTGAACATCATGATCTCGCCAGTGAACGGGTTGCGGCCTTCACGGGCTGGGACGGCCGGCTTGTGGACCAGTTTGAACTTGAGCAAGCCCGGCAGAGCGAAGACGCCGCCTTGATTCTGCTTGAGGTGGCCGACAACGAGGAGATGCAACTTGTCAAAAAAGTCGGCGATCTGCTTGCGTTTCAGTCCTGTGGCCTGACTCAGGGCATTGAGAATTTCGCTTTTCGTTGCTGGTTTGCTGGACTTGGCGGTGTCAGTTTTGCCTTTCGCTTTCTTGGCCATGACTTGCTCCTTGCCGTCGTCGGCGTCCCGAAATTCCCCAGAAATGCAGGAAGTTTCATGGCCAAAAGCGTAGATACTGGCAGGCGGACTGTCAACGAGCAACCGCGGATTTTTCGCAACCTCGAAGGCTCTCGCCAATGACGCAGCGCAACATTTTTCCGAGAAACCGCGTCGGGGGCATCGTCCTCTGCGGCGGACGCAGCTCCCGCATGGGTAAGTCCAAGGCTCTGCTGCCTTTCGGGACCGAAACCCTGCTCCAGCGAGTGGTCCGCATCCTGAAACAGGTCGTCGAGCCAGTCGTCGTTGTGGCCGCTCCGGCGCAACATCTTCCCGATTTGCCTGCCGATGTCCTCCTCGCTCGGGACCGGCACGAGGGCCTGGGACCCCTCTCCGGTCTTGTTGGCGGACTGGAAGTCCTTGCCGGAAAGGCGGATGCGGCATTTGTCTCGTCCTGCGACGTGCCCTTCCTGCAACCGGCGTTTATCCGTCTGGTTGTCTCGCATCTCGCCCAGGCCTCCGTGGTGGTGCCCGAAGTCGAAGAGCGGCTTCATCCTCTGGCGGCGGCTTACGGCCTCGAATGTCTGCCGACAGCGCAACATCTGCTCGCCCAGGGCCGATTGCGTCCCATCTTCCTGTGCGAGGCACTTCCGACCCGCCGTCTGTCCGCCCAAGAAATTGCAGAAGTCGATCCGCACTTCCTCAGCCTCCGCAATCTGAACACCCCCGACGAGTACGAAGCAGCCCTGCGGGAAGCGCAACAAATGGATCTGCATTCCTGATCTGCCGAATTGGCATGAGTCTGCTTACGACTCAGCACCTACCGAGACTCAGCACCTACCGAAATGATGGATCACGGCTTAGGAATCGCGGGAACCTGTTGCTAGCAGAACAGAAACCTGCTCCCCTGGCAATGTCGGCTTTACCGGGACTGTATCTCTTTCATGAGCCGCCTTGTAACCCGAAGCGTGAGCGAGGGTGGGTTCGGCACCCGTCTGGCACCGTCTTTCCTCGCTGACGCTTCGGGTTTCTGTTTGAGGTTCAGGCGAGCGGGGCACGTCAGTGCCCTGGTGAGTACACGTTTCACCCTCGCTTACGCTTCGGGTTTCAGTACGACCGCCCCCATCTGTAACCCGAAGCGTCAGCGAGGGTTCATCCGATGCCTCACACCGGGGCACTGACATGCCCCGCTCGCCATGAAAACTGTAGCCCGACGCGTCAGCGAGGGTGAAACGCAGAACCACACAATCAATCGAGCAGTGCCGACGTGTCGTTAATCAGGCCGTCGCGGAAACCGGCCAGTTGCTGCAAGAGCTGCCAATCCCGCGGAAACGTGTCTGAAAAGCCATCCCAGACCGTGTCACCGAATCGCACCATCCGTACCGACCCATCAGCAAAACAAAACTGCACTCCCGAAGCATGCCAACTGGAAAACGCAATCGTTAACGCCTCCCGCCCCCGCTGCAAACCCAGATACGTGCCCAACGCCCCGCCCGCCATCCAGCAGATGTCCTTGCTCTCCGGCGGGGACTGCCATTGATGCCCGCACGTCTCCCCGTATAAAAGCGTGTTGCTG
>JANWWR010000104.1 GCA_025055835.1 Gemmatales bacterium
TGCGGACCGGCTTCCTACGGATACTGGCCAAGGCCGGGGTTGCCCCGTGGCCCCAACTGTTCCAATCGCTCCGCAAGACGAGAGCCACGGAACTGGCCCGGACGTTCCCCCGCCACGTGGCCACGGCCTGGTTGGGGCATAGGGAAGCAATCGCGGAGCGGAACTACTGGACGGTGACGGAAGCCGACTTCGAGCGGGCCTTGGCCGGTTCTCCACAAGGGGCGGTTGCTGCTGCTGGGGCGGGAGGCGCGCAGGAAGCGACGCAGCAGATGCAGGAAACTGGGGGATTTGGGGGGCATGTTAATCTGGGTAACTTTCCGCAAGTGCTTGATTCGCCTGGACTTGCCGCAAGTGGCCTGTTATCGCCGGGAAATGCAGTGGGCGCTATAGGACTTGAACCTATGACCCCCAGCGTGTCGAGCTGGTGCTCTAGCCAACTGAGCTAAGCGCCCTCAGAGCGGTAATCTAGGCGTGTTTCTTGGCTTGGTCAAGTGCGGGCTGACCCGGCTCGCCAAGTCCTCTTCCCTTCCGCAACTTGTTCTGCTACACGAAGCCGCCGGAGCGGTGCGGACAGGGAGGCGGTAGGATGCGTCGGTGGATCGGCTTGGCTGCGGTACTGTGCGGAGCGTTGGCCACCCTGGTGGTTCAGGGCCAGCAGATCCACCGCAATCCTTTCGAGGGCCGCCGCATCGCTTGGCAGCGTGGGCCCGCGGACGCGCCCGTCACGGAGTTGGAACACAAACTCACCGCACAAACGGCCAAGGGCGGGCAGCAATGCGAACACATTCGCCTCACAGCCGATCGCGGTAGCCATGTCTACTACTTCTATCCCGTCGGCAGGGCGGAGTTGGTCGAAGAACTGACCCTCAGTCTGTGGCTCAAAGCGAATCGGCCAGGGATTCAACTGTTTGCCCGGCTGGTGATGCCCAAGGAGCGGGATCCTAAAAACCTCGATGCGCCCATGACGTTGCTTTTGCGGGGTGACGTGTATCAAAAACAGGGTCGCTGGCAGCGTTTGGAACTGCTCGCTCCTCAAAAGGTCGCTCAGCAGCAGCTTCAGCTTCTTCGCGCGGAATTGGGCCGTGATGTCAACGCCGACGGGGCCTATGTGGATCAAGTAGTTCTGAATCTGTACGCTGGTCCGGGTCTGGTTGAGGTTTGGATCGACGAACTGGAAATCGGTCCCATCAGCGGCGACCCGCCGTTTTCTGCCGGAACCAGTGGCGACGCTCCTCGGACGACTCCCAGCGGTCAACCCACTTCCCTACCGGCCCCGCGCCATGCCGTGGTCGAACTAAATCACGATCGGCTGATGGTCAACAAGAAGCCATTCTTCCTCCGGGGCATCCGGTACAGCGACACGCCGCTGAAAGTGCTTCGGGATGCCGGCTTCAACACGCTGTTCGTGGACGCCTCGACGAAGGCCGAGGTTCTTGAGGAAGCCGTTGAAATGGGCTTCTGGCTAGTCCCCGACCTGGCTATGACAGACAACGCCGGGGGATCGGTCACACCTGCAACTTTGTCGCAAGGAGTGCAGCGTTTCCCGTGCAGTGATGCAGTGCTGTTCTGGCTGCTCGGCAGTGGTTTAACGGCGGAACAGGCGGAGATGGTCCGGCAAGCCGCGTCCACCATCCGTGCCGCCGACGTGTACCAGGGTCGTCCCGTATCGGCGGATGTCTGGGACGGCTTTCGGCCCTATTCGCGGCACCTGGAGATGGTCGGCGTCCATCGCTGGCCGCTCATGACCGGGCTGGAACTCAACCACTATCGGGACTGGCTGGTTGGGCGCGCTCGGCTCCTGGAGGGCGGTGTTTACACCTGGACCTGGATTCAGACGCATCTTCCGGAATGGTACACGCAGTTGGTTTACCGCAAATCGGCCGACGAGGAATTCGACGAGCCGATCGGGCCGCAGCCTGAGCAGATTCGTCTGCTGACCTACATCGCACTTTCGGCGGGCTACCGCGGTATCGGCTTCTGGTCGGACCGATTTCTGGCCAACAGCCATCACGGGCGTGACAGGCTTTTGCAATTGGCCTTGCTCAACCAGGAACTGGAAATGCTGGAGCCGATGCTGGCCACTCTGCGGGACACCGAGGTGCGGTGGATTTCCTCCAAGCAGTCGGAGATCAAGGCGGCGGTACTCCGCTACGACGGCGGCGTGCTCGTCCTGCCCATTTGGCTGGGCAAGGGTGCTCAATTCGTGCCCGGTCAGTTGGCTACGAACAACCTGGAACTCGTCATTCCCGGCGCACCCGCGGATGCCCAGGTGTGGGAGATTTCCCCTGGGGATGTGCGTGCCGTCCCTGCTGAACGAGTTGCCGGTGGCCTGAAGGTGGTCTTGCCCGAATTCGGTCTGACCACGGCTTTGGTGCTGACCAACGACGTGAATCCCGTGGACGGCGGACAGATTGGCCGACTCCAGCAGGCCGCTCGCAAGACCCGCCGCTTGGCTGCCCAATGGTCCTACGATCTAGCCGTCGAAGAATTAGCCAAGGTGGAGCGCATCAATAGCCTGTTGGAACTTGCCCGCCAAGGGCAGCCCGATGCCCAGGGTCTCTTGGCTGAATGCCGTCGGCGGCTTGATCTGGCTCGTGCCGCCTGGTCGCGTGGCACCGATGCAGATTATCGCGTGGCCTATGCCGAGGCGCAGCGGGCTTTGCGACCGCTCCGCATTCTCATGCGAGCCCATTGGGAACGGGCCGTCGGACCTCTGGACAGCCCCGTATCCAGTCCCTACGCCGTCAGCTTCTTCACCCTGCCGATGCACTGGCAACTGGCCGAAGATGTGCGTTCGCTTCAGCCCACGGTCAACCTGCTCGAAGGCGGCGATTTCGAGAAGCAGGACGATGCGATTCGACAACATTGGACGATGCAAGAGACCAGTTTGGATTCCGTTCAGAGCCGGGCCGCCATCGTCGCCGACAAGGCCCAACAGGGCAAGCATTGCCTGAAACTCGAAATCAAACCGCAAGACCGACGACAAACCCCCGGAGCCTTGGAACGGACCTTTCTCGCCGTTCATACGCCAGCCTATCCGCTTCAACCCGGTTCCCTGGTTCGGATCACCGGCTGGGTGCGAATCCCGGAGCCGATCCAGGCCTCGGCAGACGGGGTGCTGTTCTACGATAGCGCTGGCGGCGAACCTCTAGCCGTGCGCCTCACCGATCCGACGCCGTGGCGGCGCTTCACCTTGTACCGCCGCGTCCCCGACAGCGGATTCATCCATTTGACCATGGCCCTGACCGGCATCGGCACCGTCTATTTCGATGACCTCCGCATCGAGCCGATGCTGTCAGCCCAGGTTCCAGGACAGCTGGTGGAATCCGCCCCGGTTCTCCCTCCGGCCTTAAGCAAGCCGATTCCCGCCAAGGTCGCTGGGAGATCCGACCGCTGAATCCTGTCGCCGGGGCTGGTATCTCTCGGATAGGATGATGACATTTGCCAGACTACCTAGAAAACCAGCTTCCGATCCTCCCAGCCACGGACGATCACCATGCGTTACGCCATCGCAGGGTTTCTTCACGAGTCGAACACTTTCAATCCGTTGATCACCGACCGGGCAGCCTTTGCCGCGCAGTATTGGAAGACCGGACCGCAGATTCTCTCCGATTGGCGAGGCGGTAACCACGAGCTTAGCGGCTTCATTGATGCCTGCGAAACGGACGGCATCGAGATGCTGCCGATCCTCATGGCGACGGCCACGCCTTCCGGACCCGTGGAAGACGCCGTCCTCGACGAGGCTGCCGACATTGTGTGCTCGGAGTTAAAACGGCATCCGAGCGACGGGCTGCTGCTGGCTTTGCACGGAGCGATGGTCGCCGTCTCCTATCCTGACGCCGACGGTGAATTGCTCCGCCGCATCCGGCAAACCATGGGGCCGGATTATCCGGTGGTGGTCACGTTCGACCTGCACGGCAACATCTCCGAACAAATGATCGAGAATTGCGATGCGGCGGTGACATATCGCACCAATCCGCACATGGACCAGCACGAAACCGGCGAACGGGCGGCAGCGCTGCTGGACCAGATCGTGATCGAAAAGCGTCAGGTGTATCAGGCTCTGGCTAAGCCACCGCTGATCATCAGTCTGGCGGTGCAGGATACGTCGCAGGAGCCGCTCCGCGGCCTGATGGCGGGGTTTCCCCATTGGGACCAGGATCCCGCGATTCTGGACAGCAGCTTTGCCCTGGGTTTTCCCTACGCCGACGTGCCGCAGATGGGACCGGCGGTCATTGTCGTGGCCGACGAGGATGAGGAGAAAGCCCGCCTGGAAGCGGCGGCTTTCGCCGAGCACGTCTGGCAGATGCGCCACAGGATGACCGCTCGACTGGTGGAGGCCCCCGAGGCGGTGGCCTTGGCGATGACGGCGAAAGAAACGCCCGTGGTCCTGGTCGACTTCGGCGATAACGTCGGCGGCGGCTCGGCTGGCGACGGCACCGTGCTCTTGGCCGAACTTCTGCGGCAAGGGGCGACGCGGTTCGTCGTCTGCCTGGCCGACCAAGCCGCGGTTCAAGCCTGTGCCTTGGCCGGGATCAACGGCCAAGTTCGGCTCCAGGTCGGAGGCAAGGTGGACCGGCTGCATGGCGATCCCGTGGAGGTCAGCGGCCGAGTGCGGGTTCTTCACGACGGCACCTACGAGGAGCCAGAGGTGCGGCACGGCGGACGGCGGGTCAACCACATGGGCCTGACCGCGGTGCTGGAACTCCCCGGCGAAAGCCTGTTGGTCCTTAACAGCTACCGCCATCCGCCGTTCAGTCTGGGGCAGCTGACCTGTCTGGGGATCAATCCGTCCCGGATGCGAATCATCGTGGTGAAGGCAGCCATTGCCTACAAAGCGGCCTACCGCGGTGTGGCCCGGACCATCATCGAAGTGGACACGCCCGGCCTGACCGCCGTGAATCCCGCTCGCTTCGAATACCGCAACATCCGCCGACCAATCTTTCCCTTGGATCCGATCTGACGTCCGAACCCATTCTGGAGCTGCACTCGGCGGATTCAGGCCACGGTTTCGACGTAATCCACTTCGGGAACGCGCTCCCGCAGCAGCCGCTCGATTTCTTGCAGCATCGCGAAAGCGGTTGAAGGACACGCTCCACAGGCCCCGTTGAAGCGAAGACTGACGACGCCGCGGTCGAAGCCGACAAATTCCACGTCGCTGCCGGAATCCTGAAGGGCAGGCCGGATCTCCCGGTCAAGCACGTGGCGAATCCGCTCCATGAGGCCGTCCTCGTCGCGCTTCACCAGGGACCGAATCGCCGCGATGTCGGATGCGATCTGCTCCTTCAACTGCTGCGCCGACTCGAAGCGCTTCACCTCCCGGATGCGGTGAAGAAGGTCCACGGCGAGCCGCTTTCCCAGAAGGTCTTGGGCAAAATCCAGCAGATGAACTTCGACCTTTGCCAGCGATTCCGAAAAGGTCGGATTGGGTCCGATGTGAACTGCGGCAAGATGTCCTATTCCTTCGCCATGATTCAGACTTAGTTTTGGATCAAGCACAATGGCCCCAGCGGCGTAAACGCCTGGGCGGGGAACCAGAGTGCCGATGTTGGCGAGATTGGCCGTCGGGAAGCCAAGTTGTTTCCCCCGTTGCGCGCCGCGCACTACGACGCCTTCGAGGCGGTACGGCCGACCAAGCCACTCGCGGGCAGCAACCACATCGCCATTTTGAAGGGCCTGCCGGACTTTGGAGCTGGAGATCATTTGTCCATGGAGCATTTCCGGCTCGACGATTACACAGGGCAACCCACGCTGTGAGCAAAGATCGCGTAGCAGTGCCACGTCTCCTCGGCGGTCTTTGCCAAAGCGGAAGTTCGGCCCCTCCACCATGCCTTTGATTTGCAGCCGACGTTGCAGCACTTCGTGGAAAAAATTCTCCGCGGACAGTTCCAGCAAGGAAGGCTCTGCTTGCAGGATGAGGACATAATCCGCTCCCGCGTCGCGCAGAAGTCTGGCCCGTTGCTCCGGAGTTGTCAGCAGCGGCTCGAAACGCTCCGGAGCGATAACTGCCAGCGGATGCGGGTCAAATGTGACCACCACGGCGGGGGCATGGAACTGATCGGCCAGCCGTCGCAGCTGTCGCACCAAAGCTAGATGGCCCCGGTGAACGCCGTCAAAATTACCGACAGCGACAACGCCGCCCTGACAAGCATCCGGAAATGGCTCTTGCCAAGCCAGACGCAGACAAAAAGCGGGCAATGAAACCTGTCCGGATTTGACGCCTGGATTCATGGGAAATCCACAAAAGCTTCATGAACTTGGCCTTGGCGGGTAGAATGCCCCGCTTGAGAATAACCTATCGCCTGGGACAGGAGCGGGCGAATACGGGTACCGATCTCGAACCGCGTTGCGACACCAACAGGCAAACTCGGCGACACCCGGGGAACATGGCCAGCGTTGTACAACCCACTTCCGCTTCGACCCGACCCGTTGGCCACGCAGGCTTTGGCAGTTTCGTCTGCATTCTTAGCCTTGTAGCTCTCGCCGCGGTGATCCTGCCCTGGCTGGGGGTCATCGGCGGGCATCTGTGGGCCCGCCCGCACTATCAGGTCATGCCTTTGGTTCTGCTCGGCGTCGCGGTCGTGGCCGCGTCCCGCTGGCCGGGGCTGGGCCAGCTTCAACCCGGCGCGTGGAGAATCGTCCTGGTCGGCTTTGCCGTGGCTGTCCCCGCTCTCGCCGTCGCATTCGCCGCCTACTCGCCGGTTCTGGGCGGTGCCGGGCTTTTGGTGATGATGGTCGCGGGGGTTTACGGTCTGGGCGGGTGGAAGCTGCTGCGGGCGATGTTTCCCGCCCTGGTGCTTATCGCTCTCATGGTGCCGCTGCCTTTCGGTTTCGATCAACGCCTGGTTCAGAGCCTGCAACGGGTGACCACCGACTGGAGCAGCCACTTGCTTGACCTGTTCGGAGTGGAACACGCCGTCTCGGGCAACGTGATTCAGATTCCCGGCAAAGACCTGTTCGTCGAGCAGGCGTGCAGCGGAGTGCATTCATTTTTCACCATCCTGGCAGCTACCTTGTTCTATGTCCTATGGCAGCGGAGGCCGACGCTTCATGTCCTCTTGCTTCTAGGGGCAGCGGCGGGGTGGGTGCTGGTGGGCAACGCGATTCGGGCGGCGTTCCTCGCTTATGCGTTTCAGCGATGGAACGCCGATCTGCTGACTGGTTGGAAGCATCTTGCCGTCGGCTTCGCGGTCTTCTTCGTCACCTTGTTCTTGGTTCTCAGCACGGACGCTCTGCTTCGCTTTCTCTGGCAATCGCCCCGTTCGCCTTCCGATCCGGAGCGGAGCCAATCACCGACGCGCCTGCCCGATCTGACCCGCACCTGGCTTGGTTGGCTGCCCGTGCCTCTGGTCTTGGGCGCGCTGGCCCTTTTCCAGTTCGGCTTTGTCGGGATCGAAGCCCGGGACACGGGCCGACCGGCCGCCGAGTTCGAAGCGGCCCTGCATCAGTTGGATGCTGACCTGTTCCCCAAGCAGTGGGCCGGTTGGGAACGCAAGGATTTCGTCGTGGAAAGCCGCGAGGTCAGCAGCGAATTCGGGGCCAATTCCCGGGCTTGGATGTGGGCTATGCCGGAGGGCCGAGCGGTCATCTCGGCCGATTTCGTCTTCTCCGACTGGCACGACCTGCGCGTCTGCTACCGCTCGACGGGCTGGAGCATCGAGGAAGCCGGATTTGTCAACGTGGATGGCGTACCCGTCACCATCCTGCGAATGAACCGGCCGGGGTCCCGCTTCGGCTATGTGTTGTTCACGCATTTCGACAAAAACGGCTCTCCCGTGTCCCCAAGCCCGACCAACTTTTTCAACCGCCTCGACGTCCGCATGGCCCGCTTCTCGGCCCGCTGGTTCGGGACGACGGAGCAATCCGCCGAGCCGGAGTTTGCTCGCTCCGTCTGTCAGGTGCAGATGCTCGTGGAGAGCTATCAGCCGCTCTCGCCTGCCGAACAGGAACGGGCCTTGAAGCAGTTTCTCGAAGCCGCGGAGAGAATCCGCCAAGCCTCGCAGTCTTGACTGAATAGGAAATCGGCCCGATGGCGACGCGATTCCGTTTCCCTGGCATCCGCTGGTCAGTGTGGTATGTGCGCCAGTGGTGGCAGACGCGGGACCGGCGCCTGCTGTTTGCCGGGTTGCCGGCGCTGGCGGCTTTGGTACTCACGGTCGTCGTGGCGGGGATTGCCATGACCAAGACTTCGGAAGTCGAGGTCCAAAGCCGCTATTTCCGTACTGGGCACGCCCATCTCGCCGCCGGACGTTACGATCAGGCGCTGGTTTGCTTCGAGCGGCTGGTTCATCTGGCCCCGCATCGGCAGGACGTGCTTTTCGCGCTCGCCTTGGCCTCGGAAGGTGTCGGCCAGACTGAACGAGCCGTTCAAATCATGTCGGAACTGGCTCCGCAGGACAAAGCCGGATACGCTCCGGCGCATCTTTGGTATGCCAAGCAATTGCTCCAGGCTCCCCAGAAATCGCCGAAGGTACTTGACGCCGCTGAGGCCCATCTGCTGCGTGCTCTGGACGGCGAACTGGACAACCGACCCGAAGCCGAAGGCTTGCTCGGCGAGTTGTATTTGGCACGCAATCGCCTCGATCAGGCGGAGTTATATCTGCTGAGGGCGGTTAAAGCCGATCCGCGTCTGCACCTTCGCCTGGCCTACTTGTATGCTCGCAAAGGAGACAGGGACCGGGCCCGCTGGGAGGGCGAGCAGGCTGCCAGCTTCTATCGAGCCTGGACCAAATCGGAAGTTCATACGCCGCAAGCCCGCCTCGGTTGGGCGGATGCCGCAATCTTCCTGGAAAACTTCGACGTGGCCGTTTCTGTCCTCGAAGAGGGGCTGCGGCTGACCGGTGACCCGGTTTATCGTGAGGCCTTGGCCAAGACTTACATGGCTTGGGCGGACGCCTTGGCTCGCCGCAATCAATCTCCCGCCGACGCCACCCAGCTTGTCAGTGAGCAGCTTCGGCTTTTGGAAAAGGCCCTCCAGGTGGACCCGCACAATCACGACCTCGTCATGCAGGTCTGGGCCATGACCCAGATCCGCGGGGAGGTGGCCGATAAAGCCCGCGAAGTGCTCCGGAGCCAACTCGTCGAAGGCAAGGGAAGCGGGCTGACGCACCTGGCGCTCGGCATGGACGCCTGGCAACGCGGCAAACAGGAGGAAGCCCTTCTGCATCTCGAGCAAGCGTACAAACTCGCTCCGCATCTGGGCATCGTCGCCAACAACCTCGCCTGGGTGCTGGCCAACATGCAACCACCCGATCTGGACCGGGCCTTGCAGCTGGTCAACACGGTGCTGGAGCAGTGGCCCAACCAGCCCATGTGCCGGGACACTCGCGGCTACATTCTCTTCCGCATGGGCCGCTATCGGGAAGCCTTGGCCGACTACCAGGCCGCTCTGCCCGCCCTTCGGCATGATCCCGGCATCCACCAGCGCCTGGCCGACGTTTACGCCAAGCTCGGCATGACTGAGTTGAGCGAACAACACGCCGCCCAGGCCCGCAAACTGCTCGACGCCGCCTCTTCCTCCTCGCGCTGAGTCACCGACCCGGCTTCGCCATTGACGCTCCTACTGCTTCCCCTATTTATATAGGAGTCCGACATAATTGTGGAACGCTCCTATTTCCAGGAGGAAACGGTCATGGCAGCGACGTCAATGATTCCCGGTTACACCTATGGCCAACCGTCGGTGGCGCGCTCGCCCCTGTCGCTGGCGGAGCTTGACGACCTCAAGAAGGCGATCCTGCTCACCGACGAGGACATGAAGTATCTCCGCATGGCCGGCGACGTGCTTGCCGATCAGGTCGAGCAGATTCTCGACCTGTGGTATGGCTTTGTCGGCTCTCATCCCCACCTGGTCAAATACTTTCTCGATGCCAAGGGCCAGCCGATCCAAGAATACCTTGGGAATGTCCGAAAGCGGTTCGGGCAATGGATCTTGGACACCTGCCGTCGGCCCCACGACCAGGACTGGCTCGACTATCAGTACGAGATCGGTCTGCGGCACCATCGCACCAAGAAGAACCAGACCGATCACGTCGCCGCTGCCACGCAAGTGGTACCGCTCCGCTATCTGATCGCCTTTATCGTGCCGATCACGGTCACCATCCGCGATTTTCTCCGCAAGAAAGGCCACTCGGTGGAGGAGGTGGATAAGATGTACCATGCTTGGTTCAAAGCTGTCACGCTCCAGGTGGCCTTATGGAGCCAACCCTACGCCAAGGAGGGCGACTACTGACCCCGCGAGTTTCCCTTGAACTCGTCGCTTTCAGCTTCCCAACCGCTGCCGGAACTCGATGCCAAGATCGTCGCGGCCCTGGAGCGTCTTTCCCAGGCCCTGAACAAGGTCCTGTGGGACGCCGCTTGGCAAAAGGAGATGAGCCAAACCCAAGCGCAGGTGCTTCTTTATATCCTCTCCCAAGGCCGCGGCGGCGTCACCATCACCGATCTGGCGCGCCGTTTCGACCTGAGGCACTCCACGCTGAGCGATGCCGTGCGTGTTCTGATTGAGAAGGGCCTGCTTCGTCGGCAAACCGATCCCGAGGATGCCCGAGCCGTCCGACTGCGTCTCTCCGCCAAGGGCCGAACCGCCGC
>JANWWR010000159.1 GCA_025055835.1 Gemmatales bacterium
CATCGGAAGAGCTTCAGGACTGCCAGTCGGGCCGTGTTATTGTTCGGATGATTGAACGGCACGCTGAAATCGATAGTGCGGTGAATATTATCCAGCTCGAGATAAGGTGCTAAACGGCTCAGAGCGCCGAAGTTTGTTCCCATCGTCCAGCCTTCGGGAAAGCGGTTGTAGTCGTTGTGGTAATGATGGATAGCGATGCCGATCTGTCGCAGGTTATTAGCACATTTGAGCTTGTCCGCAGCCACGCGAACCTTCTGGACCGCTGGCAACAACAAGCCCATCAGCGTGGCGATGATGGCGATCACGACCAGCAATTCGATCAGGGTAAAAGCGTTGCGCGCGCGATGCATGGATGACCTCGATGTACATGAGGGAAATAAAAGCCGATCCACACGGACCTTCCCTGGCCCTGTCGGTCTTCCACCGAAATCGTCAACAGACTGGCTTCAGGTCATCCGCGGCGCGGCGGCCGCTCCAAACGACGGGATAGCAGCAGGCAGTAGCTTGTGCCGTCATCGAACAGCATAAGACATGTCGTCAGTTCCAGACCACAGGCGTGGAAACATGCCCAGGCATCGAGCCGTTCCGGCGCCACGAGTTTCGGCGGAGGAGCCGGCGAATCCTGACCGCAGCGGATACCGGCGGGACATTGGCCGGGCGGCCGGGGGGCAAGCGGGATTGTCGGCACTTCGATCGGCTGGCTCGCAGAGGGATTGGCTTCGGGCTGCGAGGATTCCGGGAAAAGGGCCTGCAAGTCCGGACCGCTGAGAAGTGGATGGCCGGGACGCCCCACGGACCCAGGCAACCAGTGCTGGCACTCCGCCGCCACCGGCAGCGTCAGGGCCAGCACAGCCACCAGCGCCGCTCCGCCACGAACGACGCCGCTCAGCAGTCGCTCACAATCCGCGGCCATCATCCCACCACGGGACTGAAAACAGCCTCATGATAACCGTGGCTCAGCCGCCCTGTCAAACGGATTCGTGCATCGAAAATGAAATTCTCCCAGGTCCACTGACTGCCGACAATTTCCGCTGCCATCGCCGGTACCGTGCAATATTCTGACCAACACGCCGCTTGTTTAGCACGCTGAGTTTTGCCTTCGGGAGACCATCGCGCCATGCCGGTTCTGCTCATCGGAACGCTGGACACCAAAGGCACGGAGATCGGTTTCGTCCGGGACTTATTGCGGCAAGCCGGGATTGAAACGCTGGTCATGGACGCCGGCGTGACGGGACCTCCGGCCATCGCGCCGGACATTTCGCGGGAACAGGTATTCCAGGCAGCGGGCACTTCGCTGGAAGCGGTCCTGCGAGAAGGTGACCGGGGCAAGGCCGTCGAGGCCGCCGCTGCCGGGGCCGCTCGGCTGGCTCGGCGATTGTTCGATGAAGGCAAGATCGAAGGCGTGCTGAGCCTGGGGGGTTCAGCGGGGACGACCATCGGCACCGCGGCCATGCGGGCCTTGCCCTTCGGCGTGCCGAAGCTCATGGTCAGCACCCTGGCCAGTGGTCAGGTCAAGCAATTTGTCGGCGTCCGCGACATCCTGATGATGTACTCCGTCGTGGACATCAGCGGCATCAATCGCATCAGCCGCACGGTGCTGGGCAACGCCGCCCAGGCTATGGCCGGAATGGTCCGAGCGGCCCGCGGCTGCCAACCGGCTCCGTCCGAAGCGGGGGACAAGCCCCTCATCACCGCGACGATGTTCGGCGTCACCACGCCGTGCGTCGAAGCAGGCCGCCGCATCTTCGAGCAGGCTGGCTTCGAAGTCCTGGTCTTCCACGCCACGGGGACCGGCGGCATGACTATGGAATCCTTCATCCGCGACGGTCTCGTCACCGGCGTGTTCGACATCACCACGACAGAACTGGCCGATGAACTGGTCGGGGGCATCCTCACCGCCGGGCCGGATCGGCTCACCGCCGCCGCCCTGCGAGGCACTCCCCAGGTCATCTCCGTCGGTGCCTTGGACATGGTGAATTTCGGTCCGCCCGATACTGTGCCGGAGAAGTTCCAAGGCCGTCGCTTCCATCAACACAATCCCAACGTCACTCTGATGCGGACCACACCCGAGGAGAACGACAAACTTGGCAAGGAGATCGCCCAGAAGGCCAGCGCTGCCAAGGGACCAACGGCCATCCTTCTGCCGCTGCGTGGCGTTTCGGCCATCGACGCTGAGGGCAAACCGTTCTGGTGGCCGGAAGCGGATCAGGCCCTGTTCGACAGCATCCGCCTGTGGAAAGCCCCGTCCGTGGAACTGATCGAACTGGACCTGCACATCAACGACCCGGCCTTCGCCGAGACCGCCGCCCGCAAACTGCTGAGCTTCCTGGGCCGGTGAACTACCGAGGCAAGTAGAGATGCGTCCTGGGAGGTTAAGATCGCCGGGCCATTCCCATCTCCACCCCTGAGGCGCATCCATCCCGATTCCGTGTACCAATCGGGACGCGGAAAGCTCTCCCTCGAATACTGGAGAAAGCAGCCGACGGAAATCATCGTGCAATCTCTTGCACCAGGAAACCGGGAGGCCTTGCGAGTCAAATCGGATGGACGAATCGTAAATGGAAACACCCGCGTGAAGGTCCTTGAGGAACGCGGGTTTGACATCCAATCACTTCCCCGAGAGAATGTCCCCTGAGGTCATTCCATGAGCACCGAGCGCTTGACACGGATCTTTGCCAGTTTGCCAGCGGCTTCCCAAATCGAAGTCTTGGTGCGGGTCGCATTCGAGTTAACTGTTCTGGCACGGGAGTACTACAGTCCAGAATCAGGGATCCAGAGCCGTGAGCGGCTTCGTGAGATCAACGAGGTGCAGCATCTTATTCTCGGTCACGTCCTGGCCTTGCTGAGTGCCGATCCGCATCGCTATCCCGACGACATGCTGATGAATCTGATTCTGTCCGAAACCGATCCCGAGCTTGCTGCTGGGATTGCCGCTGCCTTGGCCCGCAGTCTCGCTGTCCATTCTCTGGCGTAAGTAACGCAGTCTTCAGCGGCATCACACTTGCTCGGCTTTTCGGGCAACTTGCCGGGGGGCGGGCGAACCGTACCGTAATGGCAGTAAGGTTCCGACAGGCGATGGCGGTTGCGATCATGACTAACGAAGAACGCTACGAGCAACTCAAACGCGAATGGACCGATCAGTACGTCGAGATCGACCCGACTAAGAACCGCCCGGAACTGAAGCGCTTCGAGGGCCGTGTCGGCCGAGTCGTCACCGTCAATTGGAATATGCGTTGCCTGGTCGATTTCGCCGACGGAGCCTGGTACGACATCCTGCCCGACTATCTCCGCAAGGTGCCGCCCGAGGAGGGCAAGAAAAAGTACGATCCTACGGTCAATAGTGCCCAGCCGATCCCGGCGAAGCAGAGCTGATGCCGGAGCGGCGAGCGGAGAATCACCGGGGCACTTACGTGCCCCGCTCGCCTGAAAGCGCCACGCAACGGCAAGCGAAGGGCGTCAGCGTCGTTCTGCTCCGAGCGGAGGGCGTCAGCGTGGTTCTGTTCCGAGCGGAGGGCGTCAGCCCTCAGTGTCCCCGTCAGCCGTCCCTGCCCCCCCGAACTAGAAAAGCGAACGAATCTCTGCACAATAGTCACTATCCATGAATTCGATCTACGACGAACTCGAAGAACTGCTCCGCCGCCATCAGCCCATCCAGGCCGTCGAACGCCTCTGCCAGGCCTTGCGGGAACGCGAGGACTACCACGCCCTTTTTTACGCCCTGGTGTTGGCTAAGCGGGTCGAACTCGGTCTTCCCGCCGTCCACATCGGCAGCGAGAATATTCCCGCGGAAAAACTCGGTCCCTACGAGGATGCCATTCGAGAAGCGGCTCGCACGGTCGGCCGATTATTCCTCGAGCGGAACGACCTCGCTTCCGCTTGGCCGTACTTCCGCATGATCGGCGAACATGAACCGATGGTTGCCGCCATCGAACGTATCGAGCCGACCCAGGACGAAGCCGCCCAGCAGGCCATCGAAATCGGCTTCCATGAGGGCGTCCATCCTCGGCGGGGCTTCGATCTGCTGTTGGCCCGCTACGGCATCTGCTCGGCGATCACCGCCCTTGGTCAAGCGTTTCACATGCCGCAGGACGTGCGGGACCATTGCGTTAAACGGCTCATCCGAGCCTTGCATACCGAACTGCGGGAACGGCTCAAGGCGGAATTGGCTGACCGCGGCGAACAGTTTGCCGAGGACATCCCGATTCCAGAACTGATCCAACGGCTGAACTGGCCCGAAGGGGAAGAGTTTTATCATGTGGACGTGTCCCATCTCGGAGCAGTGACGCAATACAGCCTGCAATTGCCGCCATGCGAAGAGCTGGAGCTGGCCCTCGATCTTTGCTTGTATGGCGAGCGACTGTCGCCGCGATTCCGCTACCACACCGATCCGCCATTCGAGGACCAGTATCGTGACTATGCCATCTATCTCAAGGTGCTTCTAGGGCGAGATGTCGAAGCGGGCATCGAGCACTTCCGAGCCAAGGCCGAGGCCGCTGATCCGGAAAACGTCGGCACCTATCCCGCCCAGGTCCTGGTGACGCTGCTGGACCGCATCGGTCGGACCCGCGAGGCCATCGCTGCTTATTGCCGCTATCTCGCTCAGGCCGATCAGCGACATCTTTCCTGTCCGCCGCTGGTCGAGATGTGTCAGCGCGTCGGCGACTATGCTCCGCTGGTGGACGTGGCCCTGCGGCGTGGCGATCTCGTCAACTACACCGCCGGACTTATCCAGATGCAGAAATCCTAGTCCGAGAGGGGCTGGGTTTCGCTGCAACCGAGGACGTTGTCGTTCGGTCCTTGGCCGGCGCGGCAACGGCGTCGGCTGTTGAGATAGATGTCGTCCCGGTCGAGACAGCGGTTGGTGACGAATTGCACGTTGCCGCCGACACGGAGCACGTTCTGGCCGCGGCCTCCGTGATTGGGACTGTTGCGGACGTTCCAGCCAGGGCCTTCCTCGGACCGGGGCGGACGGTCGGCCAGGATCGGCGTCAGTTTGTCGCAGTTGAAGGAGACGTGTTCCAGATTCTTCGTCTCCGGATTGCTGAAGCCAAGATGGTACGCATAGCACCCGCCCATGCGCCGGACCAGTTGGTGGTACGAGTCCCGATTCTTCTCGAAGAGGTGGTGCAGTTCCTCGGCGGAGGGGATGTGCGGTGGATTGCGGACCTTGTTGGCCGGACAATTGACTTGCCGCGGACTGCCCAGCAATTGGCCGTCGTTGAGCCGGACCATGACCACGCCCGCTCGCGCCAATGGCCCCCGGGGTTCGGGACCGGGGAACTTGTCGGAATGGTCCGCGGCCCAGGTGCTCAGTCCGGTGTACAGTTCCCGCAGGTTGTTGGCACAAGCGACGCGGCTCTGAGTTTCCCGGAGAATCAGAATCGCCGGCGCTGCCATGAGAAGACCCAGGAAGGCGATGCTGGCGGCGATCAGCACGTCCATCCGCCGCCACCGCGTCCATCCCGAGACGCCGGAAGAACCCGAGGACAAGCCCGGGCCAACCTTGCGGATGGCTCTGGAGGCGTTTCGCGAAGGCTCCTTGCGGCAGGCGGCCTCGGCGACTTTGCGGAGCGTGTTGAAGACCAGATTGGCAGGCGGAGCGGGCGGTTCGTTGTCATACCCCAGCGGAGCGAGGTTGCGACGCAGCTTCGTAAGCTTGCGGCGCGCCTCCGAGGACTGTTGCAGTTCGCGCTCGACGGCCTGCGACGATTCGTCGTCCAGAAGATTCAGGAGATAGCCGAGAAGGTCGTGCTGCTCCATGATTCCTCTTCTCACTCCAGCGCTGCGGCCCCGGCCCGCCAAGCCTCCTGCAACTTTTGCAAAGCCACATGCAGACGCGACTTCACCGTTCCCACCGGAATGCCCAGCACGTCCGCGATTTCCCGATACTTCAGGCCCTGATAGTACGCCAGGATCACCGTCAGCCGCAGATGTTCCGGCAACTGATCCACACTGGCCCGGACCCGTTCGCGGCGTTCCTCCTGCTCAAGCTGTTCGAACGGATCGACCGCCGAGGACGGCATCAGTTCCAGAAGCGAGTGCAGTTCGCCGTTCGCGTCGGTCGTCCGCAACTGGTCCAGACTGACGGCCTGACGTCGCCCAGCCCGGCGTAGAGCATCAATCGCCTGGTTGGTCGCAATCGTGTACAGCCAGGGCCGTACCGGTTTGCCGTCCTGATATTTGTCGATGTTCTGGAAAACCTGGACGAACGTGTTCTGGAACACGTCCTCCGCCAGCGTGTCATCACCCAGGTAGCGGCGCAGATAGCCGTACAGCTCGCGCTCATAACGCCGCACCAGCGAGCCGAAAACGTCCAGTTGGCCCTGGCGGAAGCGCGTCAGCAGTTCTTCGTCCGAACACAGATCGAGCGATTCGGACCGCTCCAGGTTTTCACTCATCCGATACGCCGCCGGCAAGCGGGGGGTTCACGTCCGACACGTCCCACCCTTGAGACAGAGGATTTGCCAACATTGTCCGCCTGCCGCGAACCAGTGTCAAGGAGACAGCCAAGCCCCTCGCCCCCGTCGCTGAGCCGCTTCCAGATCGAAGTCCGGCCCCGATTCACCACAGCGTGTAGCCGCCGTCGATCACTACCGCCGAGCCGGTCATGTAGCTGGAGGCGTCGCTAGCCAGATAGACTGCCAGGGGCCCGATCTCGTTGGGTTCGCCGAGACGGCCCATCGGCACCTGGCTGACGAACAGGTCGTGCAGCTCGGGCTTCTCGCTGAACCAGCGGCGATTGGCGTCGGTCAGGAAACCGCCCGGACAGATCGCGTTGACGCGGACGTTGAAGCGGGCCCAGTCCACGGCCAGGGTCTTGGTGAACATGGTCAAGGCGGCCTTGGCGGTTTCGTAGTGGCGGCCGTAGATGCCCCGACCGACGACCATGCCGGAAATCGAGGAGATGTTGATGATGCTGCCGCCACGGCGTTCGAGCATCGGCTTGCCGAGGATTTTGCAGCAGACAAACGCGCTGGTGAGGTTGAGATCGAGGAGCTTCTGCCAATCGCTGAGACTCTGGTCCTCGACGGCCACGCTGAGACGGCGACCGCCGACGTTGTTGACAAGGACGTGTATCGGCCCAAAGGAGGCCAGAGCGGTCTGGCAGAGGCGTTCGGCCTCGGCAGGCACGGACAGATCGCCCGGGAGAATTTCCACCTGACGGCCGAAACGGAGCAAGTCTTGTCGGGCAGACTGGAGCGAAGCGGCATCCCGGCCGAGGAGGACGAGATCAGCTCCGGCATCGGCGAAGGCCTCGGCGATGGCACGGCCGAGTCCGCGGCTGCCTCCGGTGATGAGGGCCCGTTTGCCGTCGAGACGGAACAGATCGAGAACCGACATGGTTAAGCCTCCGGGCTGTTAAACCGGCCTGCTATCCGGTATCAGGGCAGCGATTGAAAGAGAGTTTATAACCAGGGTTGGGATAAAAAATTAACCCCCGTGGTGGTGGCCACGGGGGTTTCTCCAGCAACACCGATAAGCACCCGGCAGAAGGCCTTTGCTTGGGTGCGGACATGTAGGTTTCGATCAGGCGCTCGTGAGAGGCAGACCTGACCGACAACCTTGGATGACATCCTTAGAAAGGAGGTGATCCAACCGCAGGTTCCCCTACGGTTACCTTGTTACGACTTAGTCCCAATCAGGAGTTTCGCCTTCGGCGTCTGCTTGGTGAGACGACTTCGGGCGCCCCTCCCTTTCGTGGCTTGACGGGCGGTGTGTACAAGGCTCAGGAACACATTCACCGCGGCATTGCTGATCCGCGATTACTAGCGATTCCGGCTTCATGAAGGCGAGTTGCAGCCTTCAATCTGAACTGGGCGGCGTTTTTTGAGATTGGCTCCCCCTCGCGGGTTTGCGTCCCTTTGTACGCCGCATTGTAGCACGTGTGCAGCCCTGGGCATCAAGGCCATGAGGACTTGACGTCATCCCCGCCTTCCTCCGGTTTAACACCGGCAGTCCCCCTAGAGTCCCCGGCATGACCCGTTGGCAACTAGGGGCAAGGGTTTCGCTCGTTATGGGACTTAACCCGACATCTCCAAGAGACTCCCCAATTTCTTGGGGGCTTAGACTATACCTTCATCTCATGGGTCGAACATGAGAGCCGACGTATTATGGCGGCCTGTTAATCCGCCATCCCGCCTGGTGAATCAGGCGAAGTCGTTACGGGGTCAACCGGAAGTTTGTAACGCATCGACGTTACGAGATACGGCTCCACCAGGGCCGAGAAGCGAGGAAAGCTTTCAGCCCGGATATAGAGTTGGCAGCCGTTCTTTCTGGGATGGATGCTCGCCTTAACGCCGAAGTTATCCCAGAACACCTGTTGCAGACGAACCTGCTCTTCGGCGTTGAAGCTGCTGGTGTTGAACACCACGCCTCGGGGAGTACGAGCACCTCGACCACCGTCGTCCATGAACCACACCGCCACTGCCAGGGCATCAAGAACGTCTCCCAGAAAACCAGGGACGATCTTCCTTCGATGCTGGTAGAAGCTGTCCCGAAAGGGCTTCAGGACGGCTCGGGTGTAGAAACGCATGGAACGATACGTCTTGAGCGTGCGACGATCGAACCGTTCCACCAGTCGAGGTGCTTTGCCGACGATGGGTTTAAGCATCTGATATTTCCACAACAGGTACTCGCTTTGATCGAGAGCGTGTTCGATCTGAAGTGAGCCGTTGGGAGTCAGATAGCCATCGCCGAGCAGCGACCCGACGATGATGGAGTGCGTTTCTGGCGGGAGGTCCGCGACGACCATCCGGCGACTTCCCACGGTATTATCCTTCCACGCAGGGAGAGGACTCCACCGTTATGAGTCGGATTTTACCATCGGATCGCTCCGATGGGTCGCGAAGAGTTCACGACACGAGCTGACGACAGCCATGCAGCACCTGTGCTGGGTTCCGGACTGGATACCGTTGGCCCCACGTTTCCGCGGGCTACTTCCCAGCGCTTTCGCACATGTCAAGCCCAGGATAAGGTTCTTCGCGTAGCCTCGAATTAAGCCACATGCTCCACCGCTTGTGTGAGCCCCCGTCAATTCCTTTGAGTTTCAGCCTTGCGACCATACTCCCCAGGCGGAGGACTTAGCACTTTTGCTTCGGCTGTGAACCCATGTCAAGTCCACAACCTAGTCCTCATCGTTTAGGGCTAGGACTACCGGGGTATCTAATCCCGTTTGCTCCCCTAGCTTTCGCGCCTCAGCGTCAGAAGAGGTCCAGCAGCGCGCTTTCGCCACCGGCGTTCCTGCCAATATCAACGCATTTCACCGCTCCACTGGCAGTTCCCGCTGCCCCTACCTCCCTCGAGCGTGCCAGTATCCCAGGCAATTCTCCGGTTGAGCCGAAGGATTTCACCCCAGACTTGGCACACCGCCTACGCGCCCTTTAAGCCCAGTGATTCCGAACAACGTTTGCACGGTTCGTCTTACCGCGGCTGCTGGCACGAACTTAGCCCGTGCTTCCTCCAGGGATAGATCAAGCTTGCGCCTTTCTCCCCCTCGACAGCGGTTTACAACCCGAAGGCCTTCATCCCGCACGCGGCGTCGCTCGGTCAGGCTTGCGCCCATTGCCGAAGATTCTCGACTGCAGCCACCCGTAGGTGTCTGGCCAGTGTCTCAGTGCCAGTGGCGCGGGTCGTGCTCTCACACCCGCTAGGCATCTTCGCCTTGGTAGGCCGTTACCCTACCAACTAGCTAATACCACGTGAGCCGCTCCCCAGGCGATAAATCTTTGGTGGCCAGAAGAGGCCTCCCAGCCACATCGCTCCGTATTACCCGGCCTTTCGGCCGGCTATCCGGAACCTGGGGGTACGTTACCCACGCATTACTGCCCCTTACGCCGCTCGGCTCTGGAGTTGCCCCCAGTCCTCGCTCGACTTGCATGTCTGATCCACGCCGCCAACGTTCGTTCTGAGCCAGGATCAAACCCTTCAAAGTGTTTGCTTGTCGGATCTCGGACAGAAAACCTCAGCACAGGGCCTTGGCTCACGTCCGCTCCGTGGATTAGCAAACCCGGCTGTTCCAAGGCAGGACCAAGCCAAGCCTTGCGGCCCGACCCATCCGCTTGGAACCACGCCACAGAGTTTGATGCGTTCGGTCGCTCCAGGCGTGACTCAAGGTAACTCGGGAAACAGGTCTTTCAACCCGCTCACCTCGTTACTACGAGGTTGTGTCACGCCGTGTAAGCGTACACACCCTCGCAGAGGCTTCCACGTAGGTGCTTACCGTGTTGTCAAAGAGCCAGAAAGAAATCGAGCCTTGCGGCTCGTTTCGCCCCTCGGGTCAATTCCAAGGGGCAACCTTCAGTATAAGAGAAGATCGGCAACTGTCAACCATCCCCGCCGAGATTTTTTCCCGACCGGCCGGTTGGCCGTCGCCGTCTTCCCTCGGCATCCATCTTAGATACCCGTCCAGCCCCAAGGATTCACTTTCCGCGCAACTTTTTTCCGCCAAGCAACAGATCCCGGATTTCTCATGCCTCTCCCCTCTATGAGGACTTGAAGTTAGAGACGAAGGCGCAACAAACCGACGCTGCCAATTTCGCCCCGTCTTTGCCATAACCTGCTGTGACACATGGATATACAGCAACGGCGAATTGCTTCGCGCAACATTTTCGCGCAACATCCCCTTGGGCCTTGCGCCCGAACCTCGCTCCTTCTGGCCCCTATGGTTCCGATCTGAAGACGCCACCATGTCGCGCAACATTCTTTCCCCGGTTCCTGGACCGATTCCGCCGTAACCCATTTCTGCAAAACAGCATACTACCTGATTCCCACTCCCCGGAGCAGGTCGGTAGCAGACCACGCGGGGGCTTACCATTGACCGCAGCTGCCGGGGAGTTTATAGCCCCCGGGCATGGTTCCGGTGGTGTCTCCCCGTGGCGGAAATCTCCCGATCGCTGCCCGGATGAGGGCCGCTGTTCGGGCCGGAGGTCGAATATTGCGCGGGCTTCTGGGACTCATCCTGGGATTGCTGGGAGCGTCCCTGGTTTTGGGTGGTGATGGAGAGACGGTAGGACGCCCGGCCAACAACCCGGCCCTGCGGCCTGACGACCTGCCCCGCCGCGTCCTCATCCTCACCGACGAAACCACGCTCCAAGGCCAAGTTCAGCAACGGGATAAAGTGTACGAAGTCCGCACTTCGTCAGGAGTTGTGTACATTCCCGCAGTTCGGGTCCAACGTCTGTGCGAGTCCTTGGAAGAAGCCTATGAGTTCCTCCGCTCTCGACCGGTCCGGGACGAAGTACAAGACGCCCTGCGACTGGCCCGCTGGTGCGCAAAAAACGGCCTCACGGAGCAGGCCCGCCAGGAAGCCCAACGGGTGTTGCGGATACACCCCGAGCATCGGGAGGCCCGACGGCTGGCCGGTCTAAGCTCCGTTGAAACCCCGAGTCTCCTGCCTGTTTCCGGCCCGATTTCCGGCCAGCTGCCTGCCCGGTCCCAAGCCGGGAACGATGCCAAGTCCACCAACCGCAGTCCTGCGGAGCCGACCGAACATCGCTATACCCCAGAGATGCTGCGGAACTTTGCCCAGCGGGTTCAACCGATTTTGTTCAACAGCTGCGCCACCGCTGCTTGTCACGGGGGCAATCGGGGTCTGGCCTTCGAGCTTCAGCGGCCGCCGAGCCACGGCGTCGTTCAGCCGATGACGACCCGGCACAACCTCGTGCAGACGCTGCGCTTCCTCGATCCCGAGGATCCGCCCAACAGCGAACTGCTCCGCAAGGCCATCGAGGCCCACGGCGGACGGCCCAAACCGCCCCTGCCCAACAAGGATGCCCCCGCCTACCAGACCTTGGAAACCTGGGTGTTCTCCGTGCATCCGCCCCGCAAACCGCTTCCGCTTGACGGCGATATTCCCGACGCCGCTTCCCCTTTGCCCAAGGAACCTCCCGGCGGTCCAGACCTGGAATCCGCATCCGGCTCCACTCCGCGCCTACCGTCATCCGTCTCGGACAAATTCGCCGCAGACCAGGCCGCCTCGCCGCCCGATTCGCCGGACCCTGCCATTGCGTCACAACCCCCGTCCCCGAGCCTGAACCCGTCTCTCTCTCAACCTGACCCTTACGATCCTGCCCCATTCAATGCCCGGTATCATCCAAAAGGTCCGCCCGGCAGCAAAGCCAGTGCGGGGAAGGTCGAGACCGGCAATCGCGGCGGAAACTGACCAGCCGCTTTCACCAATCCGTCGCCCTTTGCCCGTCTTCGCACCGGTTTCGCATCCGGTCGCTTTGAAAACTGCTCTGGCCTGATTTTGCGGGAAGCGATATAGGTGCCCGTTTAGGAAAACCTCGATCCTCAAACCCGTTACGGGACGCCGCACATGGATGTCGCCGCGAATCCCCGGATCCATCCGACCGCCTTGATTTCCCCCGAAGCCGAGCTGGCAGCAGACGTCCAGATCGGCCCTTTCGTCATCGTCGAAGGGCCGGTGCGGATCGGTCCGGGCTGCGTCCTCCGGGCCAAGGCCCATCTCATCGGACCGCTGACGATGGGCCGCAACAACGTGGTGTACGACAACGTGGTCATCGGCGAACGCCCCCAGCATTTCCAGTACAAGGACGAACCGACCGGCGTGGAGATCGGCGACAACAACGTTTTCCGGGAAAACGTCACGATCCACCGCGGCACGACGCATTCGTGGATGACCCGCATCGGCAACGACAAC
>JANWWR010000190.1 GCA_025055835.1 Gemmatales bacterium
GACCACGATGAGCGTGGCCGCTTGTTGGAGGATTATTGGGAAGCGGAATGGGCCAAAGTAGAAGAAGATTTTGCGGAGATGAGGGCCCTGGGTGCCAACTGTGTGCGCATTCATCTGCAATTTGGCAAGTTTATAGACGGCATCGATAAGCCCAATGAAGCAGCGCTGCGACAATTAGATAAGCTTTTGCGCCTGGCCGAGCGACAGGGTCTATACTTGGACCTTACGGGTCTGGGGTGTTACCACAAGAAGGACGTGCCGGCGTGGTACGACGCCTTGGATGAAGCAGGTCGCTGGCAGGCACAGTGCCAGTTCTGGACTGCGGTTGCACGTCGAGCCGCTGCAAGCCCCGCCGTGTTTTGCTACGATCTGATGAATGAGCCAGTCGTGCCGGGTGGCAAACGGGAAGCCGGCGAGTGGCTGGGTTCGCCCTTCGGCGGCAAGCACTTCGTGCAGTTTATAACCTTGAATCAGGAACATCGCAGCCGGCCTGATATTGCCCGGGCATGGGCACGACAATTAGTTCAGGCCATCCGACAGGTGGATCGCCGCCACCTGATAACGGTTGGACTGGTTGATTGGAGCCTGGACCGTCCCGGTTTGACCTCAGGTTTTATTCCGGAAAAGATTGTCCCGGAGTTAGATTTTGTCGCAGTTCACATTTATCCCCACAAGGGCAAAATTAACGAGGCATTGGAAACTTTACGGGGATTTGCTGTGGGTAAGCCGGTGGTCATTGAGGAGTCGTTTCCGCTGTGGTGTACGGCAGATGATCTGGAAAAGTTTGTCAAACAATCACAGCAGTGGGCGTCAGGCTGGTTTTTCTTCTATTGGGGCCGCACTCCCGAGGAACTAGCCCGGGACAAGGATATCGGCTCTGCCATGCAGCGGGCCTGGCTGGAGCGGTTCCGCCAACTGGCCCCGCAATTCGCAAAACCGGCTAAACAATAGGTGAAGTCACCACGCTGTGTGCCGACATTAATCTGTCTTTTAAACGTCCAGCTTACTGATTTATCCAAACATTTTCAGTCATTTGATATGACTGGCAAATAGGGTATGGAAGAGTGTCGCCTTGGTCGCTGGCCGAGGACATGGCGAGCGGGGCACGTGAGTGCCCCGGTGAGTCACAGTACACCCTCGCTGACGCTTCGGGTTACAGAAATGAGGAAATAAGCCGAGCGGAGGGCGTTAGCCCTCCGTGCATCGCCGCGAACGATTCGTTCAGGAGACCGGGAAGCTAACGCTTCCCGCTCGCCGGGATTGTCAGATCATCGTGTCAGTAGAGAAAGGCGAGCGGGGCACGTCAGTGCCCCGGTGAGCCTACCTCGATTCGATGACCCTACACCGGTTCGATGGTCACGGTGATGCCTTTGCTGGCGAACTGTTCGACATACAGTTCCGCTCGCTCCTTGTGGGTCACGAGCAGCAGCGACAGGCCGGTGCAGTGAGCCTCCAGGGTCCGTTGCTGGGCCTCCACACGGTTCATGTGCGTCAGCTCGATCACGGTACGAACCACGTAGCTGAACTCGTTGATGTGGTCGTTGTGCAACAGCACCTTGTACGGCGGCAAGGAGCGGCTGCGGGGTTGGGACCGCGTCGAAGTGCGGCGTTTGCCACGGGTTTCGTCAGGTTCGTACACGGGTTGGTCGCGGGATTCATCGCTCATGGCAAGCCTCCCCCAGGTGCGGAACTTCAGCGGCAGCTATCCAAGCCTCGACCCGGTATGAAGCATACTTGCCTCGTCAAGGCTGTTTGAGAGCAAATCGCCTAAAATCCCCGGACTTGCGCTCCGACTCGCCGGAGCGATCGGCAATCCTTGCGGCGTTTTCGTCGGCATCCTAGAATGGCCGAGCGGATGGCCTTGCCCGACCGACACATTCGCCCTAAGCGGCACCGTCTAACTGCGTGGCTTGCAAACGCCATGCCCGGAACGCTGCCACGGACGGACAAGGAACTCAATTACGAATGCCGAGCGTCTAGAATAGGCAGGGTTCGTTGACGACCGCGACCCCGTGTTAACCGGCCTTTACAACGCCGTCAAGCATCTCGGTCGTGCCGCAACCACGAGGAAACACTATGAAGTCCACTTCCCTCGGCCGTCTCGTCCTGGCAGCAAGCACGGTTCTGCTGGTCGGAGTGGCAGGCTGGCTGGAACTGCGAAGCCAACCAGCGACCGCCGGCGGCAACGCCCCCAAGCCGTTACGGCTGTTCCTCGAAGCCGAAGACTTTCAGCCCGTGGAGGGAGACTGGCAGGCCAAGGACTTCGGCACCAACTACTACGCCTCGACGTTGGCCATTAGCTTCTTGTCCCGGGGCCGGTATCTCGGTGCCCCGGAACAAGGCGACGTTGCCCGCGCTGTGCGCGACATCGAGATTCCCCGGGCTGGGACGTTTGAAGTCTGGGCACGCTACGAGCAACCCTACGACTACGCCGTCGAATTCGACCTGAGCATCGAGCAGGACGGCAAAGTCGTCTTCCAGCGGGGCTATGGCCGCAAGGAGAACCCCAAGCTCTGGCCCTTCCGCCAGGGCTTTAAGCCGCAGGTGCTCTGGGACTGGGGACCGAGCGACAACATCGTCTGGGAAGGGCGCGGGGCCAAGGTCGAACTTAAGCCTGGCAAGGCCCGCTTCGTGTTGACGAAGGGACCGCAGAAAGACCCGCAGTCGGCCCGGCGCAATGTGGACGTGATCGTCCTCACCGACGACTTCGACGGCATCGAAAGGCAGATCAAACAAGCCAGTTATCTGCCCCTCGACGGCTGGCTGACGCAGGCCGGGGACGTGTTTTTCCGCGTCACCAATGCGGAAGGCAGCGGAGCCATCGGCGTCCGGGTCGGTCCCTGCACCGAGCATTCGCCCTACTGGGTCCACGTTCGGGATTGGCCCGGCCAGTGGTGGATCGGCAAGACCAGCGGACCAGCCCTGAAGCCGGAGGAATTTCTGCCACCGGGGGAAACCTCGCCGCTGGTCGAAGTCGGCCAGTTTTTCGACACGCTGAACGCCTTCCAATGGCGAGTCAGCGTGGTCGGCCCGGATGGAAAGCCGCTGGTCAATCGCAAGGTCCGCCTTGGGTTTTACGACGCCCAGCAAAAGCCAATGCGCGAGGACGTCTTCACCACCGATCCGGCCGGGCAGGTGGTTTTCTTTCTCGACGGCGACCTCCGCCGCACCCGCCGCATCCGCACCGTGGACGAGGATCTCGAAGCCCTCCTGAAGACCGTCACTGCCTTTCCGCCGAAAGGAAAACGCCCGGAGAAGTACCTGATCTACGGTATCATGGGGGCCAGCGCCGGAGTAACGCCCGGCTCCCGCACCGCCGAACTGGTGCAGAGTCTCGAACTGGCCCTGGGTTCCAACACTTTGCCGTTCATCCAATTGCCGGAGAAGAACGGCTACATCGACGTGCGGCACGTCGCCACGAAGGACTTGCGGGCTTATTGCGAAAAGCTCAAAGCGGATGGCAAGGCCGAGCGGCTGAAAGTCGTCTCGCTCGGCGACGAGATCCACATCGGGGGCGCGGCCAAGTCGCCGGACGATGATCCCGCTTTTCGCGAGTTCCTCAAGGGCCGGAATCTCAATCCCGCCGACCTGGGTCTGAAGTCGCTCGACGAGGCCCGCATCGAGCTTCAGGACAAATCCTCCCGACTCTACTACTGGTCGCACCTGTTCAGCTTCGAGAAGGCCCTCGACGAGTACAAGGAGCGGACGCAGATACTCGAAGAAGTCTTCGGCAAGCACGTCACCGTCGGGGCGAATTATTCGCCGCATCCGTACTACTGGCCCAAGGAAGGCCAATGGGTGCGAGCCTTCAAGCGGCGGGCCATGACGCTGCCGTGGGGCGAAGATTATGTCTGGCAGGTGCCCGAAGCCAGCCCGCAGATCATCGGCTATCTGCTCACGGCCTTTCGCTGCGGAGCGGCCGACCACGATCTGCCGATCCATTGGTACGTCATGCCGCACCATCCCGGCACGACGCCGGACAACTTCCGCCGGGCCTACTACACGGCCATCGGCCACGGTGCCAAGCAGATCAACTTCTTCTGTGCCACGCCGCTGTCCGTCGCTTACACGGAGAATTACGTCGTCAGCGAAGCGACGGAGATGTGGAAGGCGATTCACGACGTCGTCCAGGAAACCGGCCAGTTCGAGCATGTCGCTTTCGACGCCAAGACCCGACGCGGCGATTGTGCCATCCTGATTTCCTTCGCCCAGGACCTCTGGGACACCGACCCGGCCTACAACCACGAGCGGAAATGCCTCTATCTGGCCCTGCGTCAGAGCGGCTATACGGTGGATTTCATCAGCGAGGAGGACATCCAGAAGGGCGAATTGAAACGGCGCCGGATTCGCTCGCTGTTCATCGTCGGCAACCACCTGGAACGGGCCACGGCCCAGGTCATCAAGGAATGGGTCAAAGGCGGCGGAGCACTGGGCGGCTACGCCGGCGGCGGCTTCTTCGACGAGCACAACCAGCCCATGGACATCCTCAACGAGGTGTACGGCATCAGCGGGCAGAAGGTCGAACGGCATGTCAAGGTCATCATGACCAAGCATGAACTGCCCCGGCTCAAGCCGCTGGACCGGATCATGACTGAGATCCAGGGCGTGCGACGGGACTGCGACGCCCTCGCCTTCAAGCAGACGTTTACGGTCAAGGATGCCATCGTCGAAGGGAAGTACCGCGACGGCAGCCCGGCGGTGCTGCGGAAGGAGTACGGCGAGGGGGTGGCCATGCTGTTCGGCAGCTTCGTGTGCAGTGCCTACATCCGCCAGGCGATTCCGCTTCGGCCCGTGGACCGCAGCACCGTGCCGGAGGGCTTCAACCACTTCCTGCCGACCGACTACGACGGCGAACTGGCCGATCTCGTCACCGCCCCGGCTGGCTGGGGCAGTTGCCGCTACGACGTGGTGACCAACAATCCCCTCGTGGAAACCGTGGTCATGGATGGTCCCAACGGCGTCGCCGTCGCCGTCATCAACTGGACGCCCAAGCCCCAGGAACTGACCCTGACCGTGCAGTACGTTCCCAATCAGTTCAGCAAAGTGACCAGCATCCAGAAAGGCCCGCTGGGCAGCATCCGCCGCGGCATCGTCGTGGACTTCAAGCTCACGGTGGACGTGGCCGACATGGTTTTGATCGAGAAATAAACGCCTGACGATGGGCCGGCACCCCCTCATCGGCGTACAGAAAGCAGGGAACCATGAACCGCGACCGTTTTCACGATCACATTCTTGAATTGATCCGGCGAACGTCCGCCTTCCTGCCGGCGGACGTGTCCGCCGTGCTCGAAGCCCATCAGATTCAAGAAGCGAAAGGTTCCAAGGCGGACCTGGCCTTGCGGCTGGTGCTCCAGAACATCGGCCTGGCCAAGCGCTACAGTCAACCGATCTGTCAGGACACGGGCACGATCAATTTCTGGATCACCACGCCGGTCGGCTTCGACCAGCTGGACCTGGAGGAGATCGTCTGCGATGCCGTCGTCGAGGCCACCCGGCGCGGCTATCTCCGGCAGAACTCGGTGGACAGTCTGACGGGCCGCAACACCGGCAACAACCTCGGCCCGGGCAGCCCGGTGTTCCATTGGCACCAGCATCGCAAGGACGTGGTGGACGTGCGGCTCATTCTCAAGGGTGGCGGCTGCGAGAACGTCAGTGCCCAGTATTCGCTGCCGATCACGCTCAACGGCAAACGCTTCGACCGCGATCTGGAAGGCGTCCACGCCTGCATTCTCGATTGCGTCTACCAGGCGCAGGGCAAAGGATGCAGTCCCGGCTTTCTGGGCGTGTGCATCGGCGGCGACCGGGCCTTGGGCTACGAGTACGCCAAGCAGCAACTTCTGCGGGACGTGGACGATGTCAACCCCGTCCCCGAACTGGCCGAGCTGGAAGCCCGCGTCGTGGACGAGGCGAACCGCCTCGACATCGGGCCGATGGGCTTCGGTGGCCGACTGACCATCGGGTCGTGCAAGATCGGCACGCGGAACCGGCTGCCGGCGTCGTTCTTCGTCACCATTGCCTACATGTGCTGGGCCTATCGTCGCCGCGGCGTCGTTCTCGATCCCGAGGGCGAGGTCGTGGAATGGCTCTACCAGCCGCCCGGCGAGTTCGAGGGCGGCGATCCCGTGCCTCCGCCGACGGAACTGCTCACCTTGGGCGGCATCAGCACGAACGGCAACCAGCAGGCCATCCGCATCGAGTCGCCGTTATCCGAGGAAACCGTGCGGAACCTGCGGGCCGGGGACTTCGTGCTGCTGTCCGGCAAGCTCTTCACCGGGCGGGACGAGTTCCACAAGTTCATCTTCAAGGGCGGCGAGTTGGAGGTCATCCGCAACGGCACCATTTACCACTGCGGGCCGGTGGTTCTGCGGGAGAACGGCAAGTACCGGGTCATCGCGGCAGGACCGACCACTTCCAGCCGGGAGGAACCCTACCAGGCCGAGATGATCCGCCGCTACGGCATCCGGGCCGTCATCGGCAAGGGCGGCATGGGACCCAAGACGCTTGAAGCCTGCAAGGAGTATGGCTGCGTCTATCTGCACGCCATCGGCGGAGCGGCCCAGGTCTATGCCCAGTGCGTGCAGGAGGTCCACAACGTCTACTTGCTGGAAAAGTTCGGCAGTCCCGAGGCCGTCTGGGAGATGACGGTCAAGGACTTCCCCGCCGTGGTGACGATGGACGCTCACGGCCGGTCGCTGCATGCCGAGGTCGGCCAGCATTCCAAGGAACTTCTGGCGACGGTGCTATGACATCAGGCCGTCACAGGCGCCACGGCCACTGTCTCATGTCCCGCAGTGTGGCCGTGTCCGTGAGGTCGAACTTCAATGGCGTCACGGTGACGCACCGCTCGGCCAATGCGGTCACGTCGGTGTCCTGCTCGTGCAGCGGGCAGACCAGTTCGGGCATGCTCCAGAAATAGACCCGGCCGCGGGGATCGGACCGGCGGTCGTAGGCTTCCCGATAACGGAGTAATCCCTGCGGCACGGCCCGGACGCCGACCGGCGGGCCTTCATCCAGATTCGGAATGTTGACGTTGAACAGGGAGCCTTTCCGCGGCTTTTGTTCCAGGATTTGCTCGATGATTCGCCGGGCAATGTCGGCGGCCAGGGGGAAGTTCAGGTTGACCGGCTTGCGATACTCCAGCGAGACGGCGATGCTGGTAATCTCGAAGAACGCTCCTTCGATGGCTGCCGCCACCGTGCCGGAATAGATGACGTTGATCCCGGCATTCGACCCGGCGTTGATTCCGCTGACGACCAGATCGGGTTCCTCGGCGAGCAATTCGGTGAGGGCGAGTTTCACGCAATCGGCAGGTCGGCCCTCGACGGCCCAGCCGATCCGCTGGTTTTCGCCGTCGAAAACTTCCTGCACGAGAATCGGAGTCAGGAGCGTGATCGAATGGCCGACGGCACTTTGCTCCGTGGCCGGGGCGACGACCACGACTTCGCCCAGTTTCATCA
>JANWWR010000206.1 GCA_025055835.1 Gemmatales bacterium
GCCGGGAAACTCCGCCAGGCCCGGCAAAGGCCCGTCGTCGCCCCGCCGTCCCACGAGAACCTCGTTCCCCCGCCGCACCACCGCCACCGCCACAACCTTTACGTCAAATTCGCCGAGCGGGAGGCATGACTCATTCGCAGCGGCGAGCGGAGGGCACAAGCCCTCCGGTTCCTCGCCGAGCGGGAGGCATGACTCATTCGCAGCGGCGAGCGGAGGACGTAGGTCCTCCGGTGCCTCCCCCCTCCCCGCATCCGCTAAAGATCGGTTCATCTTGCTCCCCCCTTGCTGCTCTGATAAGCATAGGAAGTCCCCGGTCGGTCCGGCCTCAACGAGCCGAGGGCGGCCCATGCCAGAACCTGACCAGGACGGTGAATCGGGAGCCAATCATGATCCCCATCGATCTCAGCGGCAAGGTGGCACTGGTGACGGGAGTGGCCGACAACGAGGGCTTCGCCTGGGCCATCGCCAAGGCCCTCCAGGCCGCTGGTGCCCGCATCGTTCTGTCTTGTCATCCGCGGGTCATGGGCATCGTGGAGAGCATTCTCGAACGGGAGCAGGATGCGGAGTCCCGCATTCTGCCCTTCGGGGCCGGAACCTTCAAGCCCGAGAAAGTCCTACCCTGCGACGTGTCCTTCGACACGATGGACGACGTGGATGAAAAGACCCGCACCGACCGCCGTTACGCCAAGTTCGCCGACTATTCCATCAAGGGCGTCATGGACGTGATCGCCCGGGACTACGGCGTTTTGGACATTCTCATCCATGCCGTCGCCTTCAGCCCGGAGATCAAGAACCCGATGTGGCAGACGAGCCGCAAGGCGTACCACACGGCCCTGTCGGTCAGTGCCTATTCGCTTACGGGTCTGTTGCGGGCGGCCCAACCGCTCATGAAGGACCGCGGGGCGTCGGCAGTGGCGCTGACCTATGTCGGCGGGGAACGGGTGGTGCCGCACTACGGCGGAGGCATGTCCACGGCCAAGGCCGCTCTGCAAATTGACGCGAAGCAATTGGCGTTCAACCTGGGTCGCAACGGCGGCATCCGGGTCAATCTCATTTCTGCCGGGCCGTATGCTTCCCGGGCCGCTCGCGCCATCGGCGACATCAATCAGATGATCCAGCACGCCGCCGAACGCAGCCCTCTGCCCCGACCGATCGAGGCCGAAGAGGTAGCCAACACGGCGGTCTTTCTGTGCAGTCCGCTGGCGTCGGCCATCACCGGCCAGATCGTCTATGTGGACTGCGGTTACAACATCATGGGTGTCTGAAGCGGAATGGAGAAGCCGATCACGGACGCGCGGCGGGTCGCAGAATCCGCTGCGGTTCGTAGTTCGGCAGGTCGGGCCGGTCCACGGCGAAGGCGTGAATCGTCGTGGGTACCGTGGCCACGAAGTCGTTGTCCACCACGACCAGAAGCAGGCGTCGGCCGTCCGGCAAATCGGGACCGAATGTCAGTCCTTCGTGCTTTTCCGGCAGGGATTCCCCGGCCAGACCGAACTTCGGATCGAGGAGATCAAGAAACAGTTCCTTGCGGATCGGCTTGACGCCGTTGGGCAGCGTCGTGGACGGCAGCTTCTCGATGCTGCTGACGTCGCTCGCCTCGCGGATGTCGATGCGGAAGATTTTCTTGAACTGGGCCGCTGAGCCGGCTTTGCCATCCCGTTCCAGAACCAGAAACTCGTGGTCGTTGACCGCGGTGATTTCGCTGACGCCGAGACTCGGGTTTTCCAGCGGATAGACCAGTTCCCGGGTCTTGCCCTCGGCCAAGTCGAGTTCGAGGAAGCGGACATGGATGCCGATTCGCTTGTTGGCGGCGTCCAAGGCCCCGTCCTGAATCAACGGGCTTTGCAGGGCGGCGAGGAGCTTGCGACCGTCCGGCGTGATTGCCAAGCCTTCCAGACCGCGGTTTGGCTGACGGCCGACGGTGTTGTGAGGTGGCAGTTCCTCCTCGGGTCGGCTGCTCGGTTTGGCCGGTTGGAACCGCTTGGGAACCGGCAAGGTCCGCAGTCGTCGGCCCTGGGTGTCGAATTCGTAGAGGTACGGGCCGTATTCGTCGGAGATGAACCAGGTGCCGCGCGGCCCGACACGGATGCCTTCCGGGTCAAGACGCAGCGAGCGTTCCGGCTTCTCGGTATTGATGGCCGCCAGACTGCCGACCAGCGATTGATTCGCTTCGTCTCTGAGCAGGACCGTCGAACGCAGCTGCACCTCAAGGGGCGGTTGCTGGCCAGGCTTGGCGACAATTTCCAGGAAGTGAACGCGGCAGGGGTAATCGGTCGCTCCGTCGAGCGGACCACGATCCGAGGCGAGGATGTAGAGATTGCCTTGGCCGGTGTAGGCGATGGCGGAGCCGAGTCCGCCGAGCCGGTTGACCGGGGTGCCGTCCTTGAAGGTTCCTTTCAACCCGGAGAGATCGAGGGCGTCGCCGGGAATCGTGGCGGTGCCGATCAGCTTGATTTCCGCTTGCAGATCAGCGGTCAGAGCGGCGACCAGAAGACCGGCCAGAAGCACACGGTAGCGGCCCATCGGAATCTCTCCGGGTTGAGAAGGAGCGTCGTTTCAGGAAGCTGTAAATTGTCGGTTCGTTGCGGATACTTTCTGGGATTACCAGTCGTCGAATTACCAGTCGTCGCCGGGGATGTCGCCGCCGCGAGCAGTGACCAGGGCGGCCAGAGTAGCGGCGCTGATCCGCTCCGACAGGAAGCGCACCGAGCCGTCGCACATGCAGACATTGATGCCGCCCGGATGGAAGCTGTACAGCTCGCTGTCGTTGGTGCAGTTGATGAAGCAGCGGCCGCCGGTGGTCACGAGGTTATCCTGCACGCCGTCCACGGAGAAGCCGCAGTCGGGATCGGCCCAGCCGTGGCCGTCAACGGTGGCGACATTGCGGTCCATGCGGCGCTGCCAGAGATTGGGCCGACCGGCATCCTCAGCAAGCAGAATGGTGTTGCTGGTGCCGTCGCGGATGGCCGTGATCGGCGTGGGAATGACCCGCTGAAGAGCGCCGGGCACTTCATCACCGGGCCGCGTGCCTGCTCCAGGGAACAGTTCCGGGATGCCGTTGGCCGTATAGAACCGATAGCGGATCGCGTTCACCGAGCCGTAATCGCCGTAGCCCAGCACGCCGAACGCCGGGGAAGGCAGCCGATCATTGGGAGCCGTCGGGCACTTGAACAGCTTGAGCTGCTGTCGGGAGACAGTCAGGTTCGGCTCGACGTTCCACTTCACGCTTTCATTCCACAGCTTGGCGACGTTGTCCTGCTCGATGTAGGGCAGGGCGATGGGCGTCCAGGAGCGGAACTTGTTGTCGGTGCCGACGGTGATGCGGCTGGCGGGGAAGGCCTGGCCGTAGTCGTTGGCGAAATTGTGCAGGGCCAAGCCCAGCTGCCGCATGTTGTTGAGGCACTGCATGCGGGAGGCGGCCTCGCGGACCTTCTGCACCGCGGGCAGCAGCAACGCCATCAGGATGGCGATGATGGCGATGACCACCAGCAGTTCGATCAGGGTAAAAGCGGGGCGGGAGCGGTTGTCACGCTTCATTCCAAGATTCCTCGCAGCTGATACAAAGGGGTTTTAAACCACGGCGATATGGTAGTGCCGGGCTGCGAAGAACACGGGATGGCTTGATGAATTAATCGTGAACTTCTCGGATGGTGAAATGTGCCCAGCCTGGCTCACAGTTCTTCGCCGCGGAGCCGGGCCACCTCGAAGCAGTCCTTGTCGCCTCGTCCCGAAAAGCAGACCACGATGACGTCATCCTTTTTCCGTTGCGAGGCGATCCGCACGGCCTCGACCAGGGCATGGGCCGTTTCCAGGGCGGGCAGGATCCCTTCCAGCCGGGAACACAGGCCAAACGCGTCGAGCGCTTCCTCGTCGCTGACCTGGGTGTAGCGGACTCGGCCAGATTCCTTCCAATAGCTATGCTCGGGACCGACGCCGGGATAATCCAGTCCGGCGGAGACGGAATGCACGTCAGCGGTCTGGCCGTCTTCGTCCTGCAAGACGTAGCTGTAGCTGCCGTGCAGCACGCCCGGCGAGCCGAAGTTGAGCGTGGCGGCGTGCTGCCCCGGTCCGCGGCCTCGGCCTCCCGCCTCGACGCCGACAATCTCGACGGAAGGCTCGTCAATGAACGGGTAGAACATGCCCGCGGAGTTGCTGCCGCCGCCGACGCAGGCCACGACGACATCGGGCAGGCGCCCGACCTGTTCGAGACACTGGGCCTTGGTTTCCTTGCCGATGACCGATTGGAAATCGCGGACCATCTGGGGAAACGGGTGCGGCCCGACGACGCTGCCGATGATGTAGTGCGTCGATTCCACCGAGCCCATCCAGTCGCGGAGGGCTTCGTTGATGGCGTCGCGGAGGGTTCGGCTGCCGGAGCGGACGGCCACGACTTCGGTGCCCAAGGCCCGCATCTTGAAGACGTTGAGCCGCTGCCGCCGCACGTCTTCCTCGCCCATGTACACCTGACACTCCAGCCCGAACAAGGCCGCCGCCGTCGCCGTCGCCACGCCGTGCTGACCCGCTCCGGTCTCGGCGATGACCCGCGGCTTGCCCATGCGACGGGTCAAGAGCGCCTGGCCGATGCAGTTGTTGATCTTGTGCGCTCCCGTGTGGTTGAGGTCCTCCCGCTTCAGATAAATCCGCGCTCCGCCGGCGTGTCGGGTGAGCCGCTCGGCGTAGTAGAGCGGATTGGGTCGGCCGACGTAGTGGCGGAGGTAGTAGTCGAACTGACGCTGGAACTCCGGGTCGGCTGAGGCCTTGGCGTATTCCTCGGTCAGTTGCCGAAGGGCGTACATGAGCGTTTCGGGGACGTAGCGTCCGCCGAAGGGACCGAAACGGCCGTGGACGTCGGGAACGGCGGAAAGCCTGGTGGGCATGAACCTCTCCTGCGCGGTGGAAACCAACGCAGTGATTCTACCCGAAGGCGGTTCCGCCGACACGGCCCGTGCCTGCGGGCAGGTCTACTTCGGCTCCGCGGTGCCGTTACGAACGTGCAACGCTTCAACGTCCCTCGGCGGGCTGCAGCGCCTGGGCGACAAGGTCGGGGCGGTGGAAGCGTTTCAGCAGGGCCTCTTTCGGTCCCAGGTCCAAGGTGCCGGGCTTTCGCCAGTTGACCAGCTTCAGTCCGCCCGGGGAGCCATGGACGAAACCGAGGGGTGTGACCACCAGCCAGTTTTTCCCGGCTTCGAGAGAGAAGAGCGTGGCCACTTCCTTGCCCGTCTGGGCGTCCCAAATCCGGGTCGTGCCGTCCACCGACCCCGTCACCACCCGCTTCCCGTCCGGACTCCACGAAACGCTCAACACCAAACTCGTGTGTCCTTGGAGGGTCCGCAGCTTTTGGCCCGTCTGGGCGTCCCAAATGCAGGTCGTGCCGTCCACCGACCCCGTCACCACCCGCTTCCCGTCC
>JANWWR010000045.1 GCA_025055835.1 Gemmatales bacterium
GGCCCGTGCGGCTTCGCAAAGAAGGCGACGACGTTTTGCTTATCGATTGGAGCGACGGCCACGTCAGCCGCCACACCTGGTCGAACCTCCGCAGTAATTGCCCGTGTGCCTCCTGTCGGGAAGAGCGGCAGCGGCCACCCGAGCCGTTCCGCATCCTCAAACCGCATGAGATTCCGCGAGGCCCGTTGCGGCCGGTGGCGATGAAGCCGGTCGGCTATTACGCTTACACCATCACCTGGAACGATGGCCACAGCACGGGGATTTACACCTTCGACCTGTTGCGGTCGCTGTGCGAATGCCCTACCTGCCGCCCTTCGACTGGAGAAAAATCTTTCAAGTCGTCCATGATGGAAAACCTCTGAGGAAACACCATGAGCGGAACTCCCCGTGGAATGCCGATGCAACAGAAGATCGAACTGCCCGGCGTGCGGTACATTGTGGCCGTGGCCAGCGCTAAGGGTGGCGTCGGCAAGTCCACTGTGACTGCCAACCTCGCCTTGGCTCTCAAGGCCCAAGGGCACCGCGTCGGCCTCATGGACGCCGACATCTACGGTCCCAGCCTGCCGCACATGCTCGGCGTCACCACCGACCAGTGGGACCGGACTCCGGAACCCGTCGAGAAGTACGGCGTTAAACTGATGTCGATGGGCCTGCTGATCGACCCCGACCAGGCGGCGGCCATGCGCGGCCCAATGATCCACAAGTACCTCCAGGCGTTTCTGACGCAGTTCCAATGGGGCGAACTCGATTTCCTTCTAGTCGATATGCCGCCAGGCACCGGCGACGCCCAGATGTCCCTGGCTCAGCTCGTGCCCGTCACTGGAGCGGTTGTCGTCACCTTGCCCCAACAGGTCAGCGTCGCCGTGGTCCGACGCGGATTGTCCATGTTTCAAACAGTGCGGGTACCCATCCTTGGATTGATCGAGAACATGAGTTACTTCGTCGCCGACGATGGCAAGCGCTACTACATCTTCGGCCAGGGAGGCGGCGAGCGGATTGCTCGGGAAATGGGCATTCCTTTCCTGGGTTCGATCCCCATCGACCCGCGCATCACCGAGTCGGGCGACCGCGGCGACCCCATCGTTCACGCCGAGCCGACCTCGCCCACCGCCCAGATCTACTTGCAAATCGCCGAGCGTATGAAGGCCGAACTGGGTCGTTGCGCTGGCGAAATCGCTCCGTTGCCGGAACTGGAACTCTGATTCCATCGGGAGAAGGCAAGCCATGAGGAGCCGCTTGGCCTGCGTCATTTGCTTCCTGGTTCTTGTGCTGGGAACTCTTGGGGCAGCACCGCCGGAAATGACCAAACTGCCCGATAACCTGCCGCCGTTCGAGTACGTGGAGGCCAACATCCCGTTCTACCCGCCGGGCCAGCGATGGGGAGTTACTGGCGAACCGATCCGCAAGATGCAGAAACCGCTCTCCCCCGACCGCTCCCTCCGGCACTACGTTCATCCGGTTGGTTTCGAGCTTCGACTTTTCGCTTCGGAAGAACTGCTTGGCGGCAAGCCGATTGCAATGAACTGGGACCACCGAGGCCGACTTTGGGCGGCCTTGACTCAGGATTACCCGAACGACCTCCAACCCGAGGGACGGGGCAACGACCGCATCGTTATCTGCGAGGACACCGACGGCGACTGGCGAGCCGACAAGGTGACCGTCTTCGCCGACAAGCTGAGCATCCCGACCAGCGTCTTGCCGTACGGCGACGGGGCCATTGTCCTTCAACCGCCTCAGACGCTTTACCTCCGCGATACCGACGGTGACGACAAGGCCGATCAGCGTGTCGTTCTCTTCACTGGCTGGGGCACCGACGACACCCACGCCGGGCCGAGCAATCTCCGTTATGGCCCGGATAACTGGATCTACGGCATCGTCGGGTATGCCGGTTTCGTGGGCACGGTTGGCGGAGAACGGCACTCGTTCCGCCAGGGGTTTTTCCGCTTCCGTCCGGACGGTTCCCGCCTGGAGTTCGTCCGCAGCACGAACAATAACTCCTGGGGCGTCGGCTTCAGCGAGGAAGGGCTGCTGTTCGGCTCGACGGCCAACGGTTGTCCCAGCGTTTTCGCTGCCATTCCGAATCGCTATTACGAACGAGTCCGGGGCTGGTCGGCGGGCGTGCTGCCGAGCATCGCCACGAGCAATCGTTTCTTCCCCATCACGGACAAGGTCCGGCAGGTGGACTTTCACGGCGGGTTTACGGCGGCGGCTGGGCACGCCCTCTACACGGCCCGGGCTTATCCGAGGGACTACTGGAACCGCACGGCGTTCGTGGCCGAGCCGACCGGACATCTCGTCGCCACCTTCGTCCTTGAACCTCAGGGGGCCGACTTCCGCGCCCGCAACTCCTGGAACCTCGTCGCCAGCAATGACGAATGGGCTGCTCCGATCATGGCCGAGGTCGGACCCGATGGCTGCGTCTGGATCCTCGACTGGTACAACATCATCGTCCAGCATAACCCGACGCCGCCCGGCTTCCGCACCGGCCGAGGCAACGCCTACGAAACCGAGTTGCGGGACAAGAAGCACGGCCGCATTTACCGGCTCGTTCCGCAAGGCTACTCGGCTCCGCAGCGCTCCCTCCACAATGGCTCGACGGAACAACTGCTGGACGCCCTGAAGAGCGACAACCAGTTCTGGCGGTTCCAGGCTCAGCGGCTATTAGTCGAGCAGAATCGACGTGATGCCGAGGCCGGTCTGCTTCGGCTTCTCGCTGATCAGGGCGTGGATGAGATCGGCCTGAATCCCGGGGCGATTCACGCCATCTGGACCTTGAACGGCTTGGGACTTCTCGACGGCAGACGCGAAGCCGTTAACCACGCGGTCATTGCCGCCCTGAAGCACCCTTCAGCGGGTGTCCGTCGCAATGCCGTTCTGCATCTTCCTCCGGGCAAGGAAGCGGGCAGAGCCTGGCTGCAAAGCGGCCTGCTGGGCGATCCCGAACCGCAAGTCCGCCTGGCCGCCCTGCTGGCTGCTGCTGACCTGCCTCCCGATCCCGAGGTCGCCGCCGCCGTACTCGCCTTTGCTCAGCACAGTGAGAACCTGCGGGATCGCTGGCTCCGGGATGGCATCGTCATCGCCGCTGCGGCTCACGATCGGCATTTCCTCGAAGCGGCCGTGAAAATCGCTGATCCACCCTTCGGACTGCGGGAAATCATCAGCCGCGTCGCCGAGCATTTTGCCCGTGGTGCTCCAGTCGTAACCGTGCATGAAATCCTGCAAAGCCTGCCAACAGACAAGCCCGAAATCGCAGAGTTGGTGATCGCCGCATTGGCCCGCGGCTGGCCTCGCAACCGGCCCGCTGAGGCCAATCCGAAGACGGGCGAAATCCTGGCCGCGGTCTTCGACAAGCTCTCGCCGCGCGGCCGGGGCCAGCTTCTCACTCTGACTCGCTCGTTAGGTGTCAAGGGCATGGAAAAGCACTTGGCGAAAATCACCGAGACGCTGTCGGCCTTGGCCGCCGACGAATCCCTCAGGGAAGCCGAACGTGCCCAAGCCGCCCGGGACCTCATCGAATTACAGCCTGACCAGACCGAGCCGGTCGAAAAGATTCTCGACCTGATCACGCCACGGACGCCGCCCGACCTGGCTGTTCAGTTCCTCGAAGCCGCCGGGCTATCGCAATCCGATCAGGTCGGCACGCTGGTCTTGGCACGGTTCAAGCAATTCACCCCGTCGCTGCGGCAGACAGCCATTCGCGTTCTGCTCAGGCGTCCGGCATCCACCGTGGCTTTGCTCGACGCCTTGGAGAAAAACGCCGTTCCGCTCAGCGATCTGGCTCTCGATCAGCGGCAGGCTCTGGCTGAACATCCTGATCGGCGTCTGGCCGAACGCAGCCGTCGGCTCCTGGAACGCGGCGGAGCGCTGCCTTCAGCCGATCGGCAAAAGGTGCTGGAAACCCTGGCCCACGTCGCCGAGAAGCCTGGTGATCCCGTTCGCGGCAAAAAGGTGTTTCTCGACCATTGCTCCAAATGTCATCGGCATGGCACCGAAGGCCACCAGATCGGCCCCGACCTGACCGGCATGGCTGTCCATCCCAAGCACCATCTGCTTCTGGAAATCCTTGATCCGTCCCGCAGCGTCGAGGGCAATTTCCGGGCCTACACCATCGCCACCGCCGACGGCCGAGTGCTGCACGGCCTGCTTATCGCCGAGTCCCGCACCGCCGTCGAACTGGTGGATGTCGAGGCCAAAAAGCACGTCCTGCTCCGTGAGGACATCGAGGAGATGCAGGTGTCCACCAAGTCCCTCATGCCTGAAGGCTTCGAGAAACAGCTTCAGGAGCAGGACTTCGCCGACCTTCTGGAATTCCTCACACAGCGGGGCAAGTTTCTGCCGTTGCCGCTGCACAAGGCCGCCACCGTCGTCACCACCCGCGGCATGTTCAACGACGAAGCGAACACCGTCGAGCGCCTGGTGCTACCCGACTGGAAGCCGCGAACGGTGTCCGGCGTGCCGTTCCAACTCATCGATCCGCTGGGCGACCGCGTTCCTAATGCCGTTTTGCTCTACGGTCCGCAGGGCACGATTCCGCCGCGGATGCCGAAGTCGGTCGCCATTCCGTGCAATGCCCCGGCCAAGACCCTGCACCTGCTCAGCGGCGTGAGCGGTTGGGGCTTCCCCCTGGGAGAGCGTGGCTCGGTGACGATGACCGTCCGGCTGCGGTACGCCGACGGCAGCACCGAGGATCATGAACTCAAGAACGGCATCCACTTTGCCGACTACATCCGCCGCGTGGACGTGCCCGGCTCCCAGTTCGCCTTCGCCATGCGGAATCAGCAGATGCGTTACCTGACCATTCAGCCGAAGAAGGCCGACGTGATCCGGGAGATCGAACTCGTCAAAGGACCGGACGCGACCGCTCCCGTCGTTCTGGCGATCACGGTGGAACTCCCTGAGTAAATCAGACACTGAGCGGCGGACGTAAGTCCGCCGTGCTAACCCACCCTCGCATCGCGCACAGATCAGCAGCGGCGAGCGGGGCACGTCAGTGCCCTGGTGCTTCCCTTGCTGACGCTTCGGGTTACGGCGACCGGGAAGCTAACGCTTCCCGCTCGCCTTGCGGATGAGACGGCGAGCGGGGCACGTCAGTGCCCTGGTGCTTCCCTCGCTGACGCTTCGGGTTAAAGTGAGAATTCGCAAGCCTGCCGCCCGCTGGAATGGCAGGCATAATTGCCATAGATTCACAAAATCGCCCGATTACTCGCTCAGCGAAACAGATGGGTTGCCTATGGCCTTTGCCAAAGTCGAAACTCAGGTGGACTTTCCGGCGCAGGAACGGCTAGTCCTGCGTTTCTGGGACCGTATCAAGGCGTTCGACCGCTTGTGGGCCAGGCAGCGGGAGCTTGATCTGCCCCGCTGGTCGTTTCTCGATGGGCCGATCACCGCCAACAATCCGATGGGCGTCCACCACGCCTGGGGACGGACCTACAAGGACGTCTTCCAGCGCTACTTCGCCATGACCGGCCATCAACTTCGCTATCAGAACGGCTTCGATTGTCAGGGGCTGTGGGTCGAAGTCGAGGTCGAGAAGGAATTGCAGCTTCGTTCCAAGCAAGACATTGAGAACCTCGTCCCAGGCAACCGCTTCGCCAGCATCGAGAAGTTCGTCCAGCTGTGCAAACAGCGCGTGGACAAATTCGCCCGGATCCAGACCGAGCAGAGCATCCGCCTGGGCATGTGGATGGACTGGGATCGCACCGACGAGGATTGGGCCAAGCCTCCCGGACAGCGGCACAGCTATTTCACCATGTCCGAGGAGAACAACTACACGATCTGGAGCTTCCTCAAGAAGTGCCATAGTCGCGGACTGATCTACCGGGCCTACGACGCCATGCCGTGGTGCCCCCGCTGTGCCGTCGGCATCAGCCAGATGGAGATGCACGAAGGCTATCAGCTGGTCGCCCATCGGGCGGTCTTCGTCCGCTTTCCTCTCCGAGGCCGAGCAGGCGAAAACTTGCTGGTCTGGACCACGACGCCCTGGACGCTGTCCAGCAACGTCGCCGCCGCCGTCAATCCGGCCCTGACTTACTTGAAAATCCAGCACGGCGACCAGGTGTACTACGTCGCCAAGGGCGCGCTGACAGCAAACCGGCTGGAGGAGGATTTCAAACGCGGCAACTGGGTGCCCGGAGTGCCCAAGCTCAAACCGCTGGCCCAGCACCTCAAGGAAAAGGGCGGCTACACGGTGCTGGGGGAGATTCCTGGCTCCGCGATGATCGGCTGGAGCTACGACGGACCGTGGGACGAACTCCCCGCTCAGTCGGCGAAGTTCGGTTATCCCGCCGAGATAGCCCAGGTCGTTGAGAAGCAGGGCTGGTCCGGTCCCGTGTCGGCTCGGGAGGCGCATCGGGTCATTGCCTGGGAAGCCGTCGGCGAAACCGAAGGCACGGGCATCGTCCACATCGCCCCCGGTTGCGGCAAGGAAGACTTCGAGCTGGGCAAGACCGAGAAGCTGCCACCCCTTGCACCTCTGGACGAAGAAGGCATCTTCCTCGACGGCTTCGGTCCGCTTACGGGCCGGTCCGCCCTCGACCACGCCACCACGGATTTGATTCTTGACAATCTCAAGGAAAAAGGCCTGCTCGTCGCTGTCGAAAAGTATCCGCACAACTATCCGCACTGCTGGCGATGCAAGACGGAACTGCTGTTCCGCCTCGTGGACGAGTGGTACATCAGCATGTCGTGGCGGGACGAGATCATGCGCATCTGCCACGACATTACCTGGATTCCCGAGGACGGTCTGAAGCGGGAGCTGGACTGGCTCCGCAACATGGGCGACTGGATGATCTCCAAGAAGCGCTACTGGGGTCTGGCCCTGCCGATCTGGGTGGACGAGCAGACCGGCGACTTCGAGGTCATCGGCAGCCGGGAAGAATTGCGGGAACGGGCCGTCGAGGGCTGGGAACAGTTCGAGGGCCACACGCCGCACCGTCCCTGGGTGGATCAGGTCAAGATTCGCAATCCGAAGACCGGCCATCTCATGTCCCGCATCCCGGACGTGGGCAATCCCTGGCTCGACGCTGGCATCGTGCCGTTTTCCACGATGAAGTACAACACCGACCGGGCCTATTGGGAAAAGTGGTTTCCCGCGGATTTCATCACGGAATCGTTTCCCGGCCAGTTCCGCAACTGGTTCTACGCCCTCCTGGCCATGAGCACCATGATGACCTGGCCGAAGCCGCGAGCGCCGTTCAAGACGCTGTTCGGCTACGCATTGGTGCGGGACCAGTACGGCGAGGAGATGCACAAGTCGAAGGGGAACGCCATCCCCTTCGAGGGGGCGGCCGACACCGGCTACGTCATCCGAGGCAAGGATGGCAAGGAACAGCACTGTCCGCCCATGAGCGCGGACCTGATGCGTTGGCTGTACTGCCGGGCTAATCCCAACAATAACATCAACTTCGGGCCTGCTCCCGCCGAGGAGCTGCGGAACAAGTTTACGCTGAAGCTGTGGAACACCTACGCTTTCTTCTGCAACTACGCCCGGGCCGACGGCTTCGAGGGCAACGAGCCGCTCATCCCCGTCGAGCAGCGGCCCGATCTCGATCGCTGGATTCTTTCCGACCTGCAACTGCTCATCCAGACCGCCCGCCGGGAGTTTCCCCGGTTCAATGTCATGGCCTTCTGTCTCAAGGCCGAGGAGTTCGTGGACGACAAGCTCAGCAACTGGTACGTCCGCCGCAATCGCCGTCGCTTCTGGAAAAGCGAAAAAGGGCCGGACAAACTGGCGGCCTATCAGACGCTCTACACGGTTCTGGTCACGCTCACCCGGCTGTTCGCTCCGATCATCCCGTTCCTGAGCGAAGTCATGTATCAGAACCTCATGGGTCGACATCGGGCTTTAAGCGAGAGCCTGGGGGCCGAAGATTTGCAACTCGAAAGTGTGCATCACTGTCCGTTCCCTGAACCCGATCCGACGCTCATCGACGCCGACTTGTCTGCGGATATGGAGGCCCTGTTGCGCCTGGTGTCGCTCGGCCTGGCGGCCCGGAACACGGTTAAGATCAAGGTTCGGCAACCGTTGGCCGAGTTGAAGGTGCAACCGGCGGACGAACGGGATCGGCGGGCCGTGGAGCGATTCGCGGACCAGATCTGCGACGAAGTCAACATCAAGAAGGTGACGCTGCACGACCCAGCCCACGGAGCTTTGGCTACTCCCCAAGTCACGCTCAATCTGAAATCCGCTGGGCCGAAGCTCGGGGCGAAGGTCAAGGAGGCCCAAACTCTCCTGGCGGCCATGAACCCGCATGAGGCGGCCAGCCGGGTGAAGCAAGGAACGCCGCTGGAACTTTCCACGCCTGACGGGCCTTTGGTGCTTGAACCCGGTGATGTGCAGGTGATGTTCCAGGCTCCCGCAGGTTGGACGGCGGTTGAAGACCGCGGCACGATCCTTTTGCTCGATGCCCGCATCTCGGAACCGCTCAAGCTCGAAGGGCTGGCTCGGGAAGTCGTCCGCAGCATTCAGAATCTTCGTAAGGAGGCCGGGCTGGAACTGGAGGATCGGATCCAACTGCACCTCCGCCCCGCCGACGGGGTCTTGGCTTCCGCGGTCGAGCGGCACCGGGACTACATCGCCACCGAGACGCTCGCCGTCCACTGGTCGCCTTCCACGCTGGGGGCGGGAGCTGTCGCCACCGACGTGAAGATCGAGGGGCAACCGCTCCACGTCGAACTGCGAAAAGTGTGACGGTCGTGCCGACAAGACGACGCTTGCGCGGAAATGTCGGAACAGAATGCGTTAATGGTCCTTCCGTTTGCACCGTTCTTAATCTCGGCGAGTGCGGCAAAACAGGCGAGATGGGGTCAAAGCGATCCGTCAGTCCCGTCGAAATCTTCCCGTAGGGACGGATCGTCGGGAACCGGCGATCTGTTTGGAACAAGGAAAGTTCCCGCAGCAGCGGCCCAGCCTCGATGTACCCACTAGCCGGCGGCCGCTGGCTCAGATGCCAGGAGGGCACGATATGGTTTCCCGCAAGGTGCGCTTGTTTTCGATGGCCGGCCTCGCCGCGGGAGTGCTGATGCTGACCGTAGGCAACTTGCCGACGGCAGCGCAGGAACCGTCGGCCGCACCGGCCCATACCATTCGCTCGCTGGAAGAAGCGGTCAAGGTCGCTCTGGATCGGCAGCCAAATGTCCAGGCGGCCCGCCAATCGCTGAATGCCGCCATCGTGGCCCGGGAATCGGCCAATTCTTCGCTCTCGATCCTGGCCGGGCCCATTGCCCACGTCCGCCGCAAACAGGCCGATCTTGGCGTCGCCATCGCCCAGGCCAACCTGGAGGAAGCGGAATTGCAGACGGTTCATGCCGTCACCCGCTCCTACCTGACCGTGATCTATGCTCAAGACCAACTAAAAGTTGCCACCGAGTTTTCGGACCGCATGAAGCGGCTGCGGGACTCGACGGAGAACAGCCTCAAGGCCGGGAGCAAGTTCGTCAAGGAAGCCGACCTGGATCGCATCGACACCTACGCCCTGGTTGCTCAGGCCAGGCGAACCGAGGCGGAACACGGCATCGCTCGGGCCAAGGCCGGCCTGCGGGAAGCGATCGGCGTCGGCTGCGACGTGGATTTCGACTTCTCCAGCGACACCCTCGACAAGTATTACGAATCCGTGACCAAGCACTGCGCCAAGCATGCCGCCGAGTTCTGCTCCAAGAAATGCACGGAAACGGCCCTTTGCCATCGTCCGGAAACCAACAGCGCCGCCCTGTTCGCGGTGCTGGCCAATCTCGAGATCGAAGCCCAGAGCCTGAGCTTGCATCCGCAGGTCAAGACCTTTGCCGCCTATGCGGACATCCACGCCGCTGTCATCCCGGCGACGCGGATCAACGGCACCTATCAACCGGGCGGACTGGCCCAGGAGATGCCCATCTTTCTGGCCGGGCATAGGTCGGCTCGGATGGCTCAGGCCGCTCAACTGGCCAATCGTGCCGCTGCCGTGCGGGACAAGTTCGCCGGCCTGATTGCCCTCGAAGTCGAGGATGCCTGCCAGCGCCTCAAGCAGGAAGAAGGTCAGATCAAACTGCTGCGTCAGGCCGTCGAGAAAGCGGAGAAGAACGTCGAGAACGGCCGGGCCGCTTACACGAACCAACAGGGCGGCATCGATGACTGGCTGGAGGCCGAGGGAGTCGCCGCCCAGATCCGAGGCCAACTCAACGAGGCCCTGTTCCGCTACGCTGCCGCCCTGGCTTCGCTCCAGAAAGCGACCGCAGGCAAGATGTATAATTGCCTCAAGCCAGTTGAGGAGGGAGCTGAGAAACTCGCTGCTCCCCAGGAAGCTAAGCCGTAAGCGAAGTGACCCTCAGGCCAAAATTAAACCGATTGTCGGGGCGAGGGGCAACCTTCGCCCCGCGTTCTTTTCCTTTGCAAACTTCGCAAGGCACGGAGGGAGAAAACGGGAAGGCCGTGCCTGGCTTGGGAGTCAATCAAACATGTCGATGGTGTCCCGTTGATTAAGCAAGACCAGGCCCCAGATTCCAAGGGGTAAGCCAAAAACGCAACAACAAGTGCATGGCAACATGGCTACGATGCTGCTGATAATGGCCAAAACGCGTAACTTTCGAATCAGCATGCATACGCTACCGCCAATAAGGATTAGTGCGCTCACAGGTCCCAGAATTGCAATAACCATCTGGAAAAAGTAAATGATTCGAGGAAGCAGAAGGGCTGCTTGCTCTTCCTGACTTAGCCCACCCATGACTCGATCGTCCATGAGGAAAAAAGTGGCTCCCTTCAGCACCGTTTCAATGAAGTTATATACTGCGAAAATTGACCAAGGCACGACGAGGATCAGCTGTAAGATAGCGAGAACCATCAACTGCGTGCTGTTTCCGTTCGAACGTCGCCGGGTGCGCTTCTTTTTCTTGCGTCGGGTGCCACGATCGACCTCGTCTTCCTCTTCCGGCTCCTCGTAGGCATCTTCTTCCGGCGATTCGTCGTCAACGATCTCAGCCTCGACCTCCTCGTACCGCTTCGGCGGAGGCGGAGGCGGGGGCGGGCTTATGGGCTTGGCGATGATCGGTTTGTCCGTTGGCGGGGTGGAGCGGGGCGAAGCGGCTGGCTTGGGTGCTGCTTGGGGCGCTTGTGTGGGCTTGCTGGCCGGCCGAGGCGGTTCGGGCGGTTTGGGAGCCGGCTGCGGCGGCTTGGGAGCTGACTGCGGTGGCGTAGTCGGCTTTGGTGCGGGCTGTGGAGATATGCTCGGCTTCGAAGCGGCCTGCGGAGGCGGTGTGGGCTTCGGGGGCGGCGGAAGCGGCGACTTTGGCGTAGGCTCCCGTCGAATGGGCGGTGGTGGGGGAGGTGTCGGCGCTTCTGGCGAAACGGGCGGTTCGGAAAACTCCTCAGCCAGCGGCAGTTCAGGCGGAGGCGGGGCTTGGACGCCGCCAGCGACGAAGATTTCCTGACAGAGCGGACAACGAACCTTCTTGCCCATCAACGTCTCGGGAATCCGTACCTTTTCATGGCAAATCGGGCAGGGGATGTCGATGGGCATAGGAAGTTCCAATCACCCTGGACCTGTCTCCGCGCTGGAGAGTTATCCTGAAGCGGATTGAACGGCCGGTCAAGAAGTCTCTGGACCGGCAGGCCGATCGGAGCCATTTTCGGTGGCTTCCATGCGCATCTGTCGCCAGACCATCGGTCGAGCCATTGGCTCGATGTACAGGACCACTTCGCCATTTTGAAACAATCGCACCGCCCCGGTGGATTCGCTGACGGTGACGGCGATGGCCTTGGTGCGTTTTGAGATGGCGGCGGCGGCCCAATGTCGGCTGCCCAGGCCCTTGCTGAGCGTGATGCCATCGGCGGCGCAGTCGATGAGCCGAGCAGCCGCTTCCACGGTGCCATCGCGGTTAACGATGATGGCCCCGTCCAGCTTGGCGATTTCCTTGAGGCTTTCCCGCACCCGCCGATCCCGGATGTTGCGTTCCCGCCGACTGTAGCCGCGCACCGGATCGAAGCCGATGACCCGCGTGTATTGCAGGACCCGCCGGGTATCGCCAACGACGAACATGGTGCCGACCGGATGCCCCTCCCGGCCTTCCCGACCGATCTCGATAGCCAGATCCACCACGGCCCGCAGGGTTTCCAAGGGAACCCGAGTTTCAAGCCGCCGTAGTTCGCTGGCGGTCAGCCGCTCCAGGTGTTCACCCAGGTGCAGCAGGCTGAGGCTGTCAATCTGGTCGGGTTGGTCGGCGGTTTCAACGCCGTTGTACAGGGCGACGACGTGCGCTCCGGGCTTCAAATGCTCCGTGGCGATGGCCTCCAGCAAAGCCAGGCCAAGCCGGTCTCGGATCACCGCTGGGGACGGGTCGATGTCGAGAAAGACGATGTTCTTGACCTTGCGAAGTTTGTCCGCGAGTTCGGGACGATGAGCGGCGACAAGGAGTCGGCAGCCGGACAGTTCGTCGAGAACGGCATCCCAATCGAGTTCGGTTTCCGTAAGCAGCAGGATGGCGTCGGCCGGCATCTCCCGAGCGATCTGCCGAGCCGCCCGAAGCAGCCAAACGGTCTGCGCCGGCAATGTGGAAGAAGTCCGTGTTTCCGCCATGGAAGCCGGTTCGCTTTCCGTACTTTCAGGTTTCTGCCGAACGCTACCGCTGTGCAAGGTGCCGCGCCTGCCGGGGTGGACTGGTCGAGAAAATGCCGATGATTCCCGGCTCGCTCCCTAGTGCCATCGTACCGGAGTGGAAAAGTCCCGGCAAACCCGATTTTTGGCATTTTTTCGATCTTTTTCGCAGTTTCTCGCGTAGTTCCAGAAACCCGCCTCGGCAGGTGGGAGACTGGAAGCCCGGGATCAGAAAACAGTTGCTTGAAGCGACGCTGAGGATGCCTAATACTAGGAATGCACCAACGGTGACGGCTTTATCGGAGTCCATGCAGCAAAAGGAGAACATCATGCGAATGTTCGGCGGATTGCTGAGCCGCGGGCTGCTCGTTGCGGCTTTGGGGATCGGTTTGGCGGTCGTGAGCGGCTGCTGCTCGGCGTGCAGCAACGGCGACCAGACCCCGGGCACCGGCAGCTCCAGCGAAGAAGGCTGCACGGCGGGACAGTGCCTCGTTTCGGCCCAGGCCGGCAGCGAATGCGATGACTGTTCGACCTGCAACGTCGCCGGCGGCGAAAAGGGTTCCAAGGGTTGCCCGTTGTGTGAGTCATCCAAGAAGGACGCAGTGGCCGCCGCCGTCGCTGAACCCGCTGCCGAAACCACGACTTCCGAGGCCGTCCCCGAGGCGGCTGAAACCACCGAAGATGACGCTGCCAAGGGAGGTGCGAAGGTGACCGGACCGCTGAGTTTCACCATGAAGGGCCTCGACGGCAAGACGGTCGATCTGTCCCAGTACAAGGGCAAGGTCGTGATGATCGTCAACGTCGCCAGCAAGTGCGGCCTGACGCCGCAGTACCAACAGCTGGAAGCCCTGTACGAGAAGTACGCCGACAAGGGCTTCGTCATCGTCGGCGTCCCCGCCAACAACTTCGGCGGCCAGGAGCCGGGGACCGACGCCGAGATCGCCGACTTCTGCAAGAAGAACTACGGCGTCAAGTTCCCCATGCTCTCCAAGGTCAGCGTCAAGGGCGACGACAAGTGCGACCTGTACAAGTTCCTGACCTCCAAGGAAACCAATCCGAAGTTCGCCGGGGAGATTACCTGGAACTTTGAGAAGTTCATCATCGGCCGCAACGGTCAGGTCGTGGCTCGGTTTGCTCCGCGCGTCAAGCCGGACGCTCCCGAGGTCGTGGCCGTCATCGAGGCTGAACTGGCCAAGCAGTGACACCCGATTGACACTCCATGGTTTTCCGGTCGGAGGCACTATCGAAGAAACTGGCGCACCGGCGGGGGATGGGTCATTCGACCCATTTCCCGTCGGTTTTTTGATTCGCGGCTGGTGCTTCCAAGGCGGACCGGACCTTATTCCTCAAAGACGCTGCGAAGAATTTCCCGTTTCCAGTCGGGACGATGGACCGGCCAGCCGTACACGGTCCAGCCGTCGGCCTGCACCCGGCGTGCCCGGCTGTATTGATGCACATACTCCAGACAGGTGCGTTCGGCGGCGACCAGTTTCCGCGTCACCTGCCAGGCGTTGCTTCGGCGCTTGGTGATGTGTTCGTTGTCCACGACGGTGATGACGCACGGCTGGGGCAGGTCGAGCATCCGCCAGGCGATCACCTCATGACTGGCAGTCGAGTAGCGGCGTTTCAGTTCGGGCAGTTGATAGTCGAGCAAGCGGGCGTCCTCGGCGAACCAGCAGGTCGGCACGAGAAGGCGGAAGGCGAACAGATTGGCCAACGATTCTCCCAGGGTCGGCGTGCTGCTTGCGAGGCCGAGAGCTTCGAGGAGCCTCGGTCGCAGATGTTCGCCGATCTCATGGGCCACGGTCCATTGATGCCGTTCAGGCAGCGACTCCGGCCGCAGATAGATGAGCCGACCCGCGCGGTTCCGTTGAGCGCGGCCCCGGTTCTGCTGGCTGCGGTCCAGACAGACAACCATGCCCAGATGCCGCCGAGCGAGGTCGATGGCATCCACGGGCGGCTGCGTGCATCCAGCCGACTTCAGCAAATCCTCGACGACGCGATCGATGCGAGCGACGACGTCTTCCCGGGAAACGTCGAGCATGATCCGCCTCTCCCGCTGGCCCCCATTCAGCTTACTTGAACAAGCGTATATGTCCCCGTCGGGTCCGTCAAGGCGGCCTGGCGCGGGTCCAAGAGGGCTTGTCGCAGTCAGTTCAGCACCACCCGTCGGCTTGCCGGGGTGGGACGGGATTTCTAGCGTACATGCTTGGGCCGTTCGGCTTTTCCCGCCCAGCCCGTCGGTGCGCCGACCTGCTTCCTCTTGGGAATGCCGCACTCGCTTCAGGAGTTTCTGCCAATGACGGCATGCACCAGCGTTGTCGGTCTGCAATGGGGTGACGAAGCCAAGGGCAAAATCGTGGACCTCCTCACCCCCGATCACGATCTCGTTGTCCGCTACAATGGCGGACCCAATGCCGGGCATACCGTCGTGTGCAACGGCAAGAGTTTTAAGCTCTCGCTGATCCCGACCGGCATTTTGCGACCCAAGGTCCAAGCCGTTATCGGCAACGGCGTGGTCGTCTATCCCCCCAGGTTCCTTGATGAATGCGACGGTCTGCGGGCCAACGGGATCGAGGTCGGCTCGAATCTGCTGCTTTCGGATCGGGCCCACGTTATTCTGCCCTATCACCTGGAAGAGGAGGCCCTGCGAGAAAGTGCCGAGGGCCGGAGCATCGGCACCACGGGCCGCGGCATCGGGCCGTGCTATCAGGACAAAGCGGGTCGGCATCTGGCCATCCGGGTTGGCGAACTGCTCGACGCCGATCATCTTCGCCACCGACTCCGGGAAATCGTGCCGATCAAGAATCGGTTGCTGACCGCCCTTTCCCCCCAAGCCAAAACTTTCGATCCGGATCGCTTGGCTGACGAATACATCGCCCTGGGCCAGGCGCTTCGACCGCACGTCACCGACACCGTCCGTCTCCTGCACGACGCCTACGCCAAGGGCCGACGGATTCTTTTCGAAGCCGCTCAAGGCACGCTTCTCGATGTCGATCATGGCACCTTCCCCTATGTGACCAGTTCGAACAGTTCGACGACGGGGATCTGGAGCGGCTGCGGATTTCCGGCCCGACGGTTGACCCGGATCGTCGGCGTGATCAAGGCGTACTCGACGCGGGTAGGCCAGGGACCATTTCCCACGGAATTGCACGACGAGATCGGCGAACATATCCGCCAGACGGGCCGGGAGTACGGCACGGTGACCGGCCGCCCTCGCCGCTGCGGCTGGTTCGATGCCGTGGCGGTCAAGCACGCGGTCATGGTTTCCGGGGCGGATGAACTGGCCATCATGCTCCTGGACGTGCTCAGCGAACTCGACGAAATCCGCATCTGCGTCGCCTATGAGTACGACGGTCGGCAGATCGAGCATTTTCCCGCCTTCGCCCACCAGTTGGAGAAATGCAAACCGATCTACGAAACTTTGCCCGGGTGGAAGCGGGACATCTCGGGGTGTCGGACCTTGGCGGAACTCCCGGCTCAGGCTCGGCGTTATCTGGATCGGTTGAGCGCAATCCTCGGTTTGCCGATCAGCATTGTGTCCATTGGTCCGGATCGGGAGCAGACCATCTTTTGCGGATGTTGCGATTAGTACCGGCGCGGATCACGAACGGGCAGAGGAGTTGGCTCCTCGGCCATGTCCCCGCGAACGGGCGGCGCAACGTTTTCACTTCCTCGGCGAGCGGGCGGAGCAACACTCTCAGCTCCTCGGCGAGCGGGAGGCGTAAGAGTTTCGCTTCCCTGGCGAGCGGGAGGCGTAAGCCTCCCGGTATCCCGTTCAGGCAATGTCGCAGGGGGTGAGCGGAACAGCGTGCCGCCTGGAATCGGCTTCGCGGCGGAAGGCAACAAGCCCTTCTCCGCCGAAGCGGCATCCTCGAAGCGCAACAAATTCCACGCCATTCCCAAACCGAGGGCAACGAACCCGGCACACGCCGCCAGACCGACATAGGAATGACGCAACCTGCCTGACGGCTTAGCTTTGGGAAGCTGGCTCGGCACCGGGACGGGGCATTCCGGCCACGGTTGCGGCATCTCGGAGCGAAAGAAATCGCGCAACAAGTCGTCCACGGCCTTGTCGGTGGCTGCCCGATCCCCGGTCATGGTTCCGTAACTCCTTTTTCCTTCAGACGTTCGGCTAAACGTTGACGCGCCCGGCTGAGCCGCATGAGCACCGCCGCCGGGTTGATTCCCAGGATTTCGGCGATCTCAGCAGTCTCGTATTCCAGGCCGTACCGCAACGTCAAAATCTCCCGGTCTGTCTCTGCCAGTTCCGCCAGGACCGCCCGCACCTGTTCCCGACGTTCCCGCTGGAGTACCCGATCGAGCGGCAGGCTTTCCCGACTTTCAAATCCCGTAAGCACTTGCGGTTCACAGGTGCCGTTCCGCCGGAAGGCACTCTTGGCGTCGTCCTCGGCCAGATTGCGGGCCACGCGCAACATCCAGCGTCGTGGATTCTCGATCCGCTGGCCGGTTTCCCACTCCCGCCATAATCGCAGGAATGCCTCCTGCGCAATATCCGCCGCCAAGTCGCCATCCAGGGTCCGGGCGTAGGCCACGGCCCAGACTTCGCGGCTGTGGCGTTGGTACAGCGCAACAAATTCCGCGGAGCGATCCGCCGCTCCCGGCCGAGACTTCATGGCACCATTCCTGGCCGCCTGCTTCGTGGCCTTGGCCGATGCGCCGACCGCGGTCGCCGGGACCTTGCCACCCTCCTGCCTGGGAAACGCGGAGGAGTCTTTTCCCGGCGTTCTGCTTTCTCCCGATAGACGATCTTCGGGAATGGCTTCTAACCGCCGTGAGGCAAACTGCGGCGCGATTTCGACCCTGGAGTCATTGTACCGTTTCAGGCCGCCGCTCTGCTGCCTCGGTAGCTGTCAAGTCCTCGACAACAGGTAGCCGATAACCTCACTAGTTCCCGGGAGTGGTCCGACCCGCCAGGCGCGGCTGGTCCTTCCAGCCAAGACTACCTCGGTTGACAAGCCCAAGCTGGAGACGACGACGGCGAGCTTCCGCGCAAAGCTCGCCGTTTTTTTCTTCGAAATCCTGCTTTGGAAGCGTGACTCGCTCATCTCCGAATGGGCCTGTTCCATACCCGACAAGCTCATTCCGGCCAATTCCCGAGTTGGCCCTTGTCGTCGTCCGTCTTTCCGGGGACAATGGCGGCGGATCACTACCTAAACCCGGGAGGAACTGCCATGAGCGACTGGCAAGACAACAACGCCCAATCTCCCTCGGGCCAAAACCTCGTCGCCGTCATCGTCCTGTCGGCGGTGCTCATCATGGGACTGATCATCGTGGTGGGCATTGGCATCATCATCGGAACCAGTTTCATCGCCAGCCGCGACACCGACCGCCCCCAGGCCATCAACATTCCCAAGGACCTCGGCCCGGCCATCGGCCCGTTGGAGATGGAAGGCCCGAAGATTGGGGAGCCGGCTCCCGAGATTGAAGGCGAGGACATCGACGGCAACCCCATGAAGCTCAGCGACTTCCGGGGCAAAGTCGTGCTCATCGACTTCTGGGGCGAATGGTGCCCCCACTGCGTCAATCTCATTCCCCATGCCCGGGAACTGGCCGAAAAGATGAAGGACAAGCCCTTCGTCCTCCTGGGCGTCAACAGTGACCGCAATCGCGAACGGGTCAAGCAATTCGTCAAGGAACGCGACGTGACGTGGCGGTCGTGGTGGAACGGCGGCAGCCCCGCGGGTCCGATCTCCGCAAAGTACGGCGTTCAGGGTTGGCCGACGCTCTACCTCATCGACGACAAAGGCATCGTCCGGGCCCGCTGGGTCGGCGCCCCTTCACCGCAGGAACTCGACAAGACCGTTGAGGAATGGGTCGCCAAAGTCGGCACGTAAAGCCGTCGGGGCAGCGCTACTCTACACAAACCCAAAACCCAAGTGACACCATAAAAACCCGAAACCTCAGTGAGGGATTTTAAATCACAGTCATCCCTCGCTCACGCTTCGGGTTTTAATACCAGCGCCGCATCGGAGGGCAGTAACCGGAAACTTTAGTGAGGATTATACCACGAAAGTCACCTGTCCTGATAGAATCACCGGACCAGATCTCATTACGCTCTCACATCGGCCCAGTTTGCCCTGCAAACTTCTGGAAATCAGTAAGCTGCATCTGCTTAAGACGCAACCGGTCAAAACGTCAAGTGATCCTGTCTGCCGAGCCAGACAGTGTCGCAAGTCTACAACACCATCTAGTAGCTTGCAATGGCTAGACTACGGATTACGCCCTGAAAACAATGTTTTACCCGGTGGCCCTGACGAGGAGTCATCGCTTCAAAGCAATCTCCATCAGGTGGATCCAGATTTGACATGAGCCTGCAACTATGCTGCCCTATCCTTTGCACCTGACAGTTTCCTTCGAAGTGCCCTTTTGACTATTAGCCCCCACATGGAACCAAGTACCACGAGCATGAGAGAGCTGGGTTCTGGGATTGGGAACGAAGCTGCGCCCAACCCAAAACTGCCTAACCCTAGCCCCGTGAAGTCAGCAATTAACGTGGTCGAGGCATTGCTTTTGTTGACACTGTAGTATCGCAGCACAGCCGAATTATCCAGGGCGGTCGTTGCATACATTTGACCAGTATAATCAATAGCAATACTTGCATATGGTCCTCCTAAGTTAAGAACGCCTTGGAGTGTAAAGGTGCCTGTGTTGGGATCAATTCTATAAAGCCGCTGATTTAATGTGGATGCGTATAGAAAACCATCGGTAGGATCCCAGGCCAAATCGGCACCATTCGCCGGCAAGGTGGTCAAAATGGATGCGGTGTTGCTTACCAAATCGATTCGCCATACATTACCGGACTGGTACCCATAAGTAAATAGAATGTCTCCAGGCATCCAAGCAAGCGAATTCATGCCTGATGCACCCAAAGTAAAAATTGGACCGGATAGAGCGGCAGTATTTGGGTTAACGGTGAATATCGGTGTTGGTCCGGATGCTACCGTCGCTACCGTGTATATCGTTCCTGAACTGGAAATGGCCAGATCCCCCAAGACTCGCCCTGTAGAGCCGATAATATTAATGCTCGGTGAAGGGCTACTGTAATTCACCACTTCAAATAAACGAGTATTATTGCTGGGCAAAGCCCCCAGGCCGTACATGAGTCCGGCAAAGGCGTTCCCGCCGCCCAGGAGAAGGATGATCGCTGAAGCAATCGCGAATCTGAACTGTGGTGCAGAGCGCAGTGTCATCATCGGGCATTGCCCTCTCAAATGAGGTGGGTTATGATCTCAAGTCATGTATCGGCAGAGCAAAAGGCGTGCCAGTGTGTTGCGATGGGTGGTATTTTGTGCCTGAGAAAGATCGGTTCGAGCCTAGACTTCGACATTTGGATCAGCTCTTTGCTTCGAGGAAATCTGGCTCCCCCCCATGGCCTGGGGAGCTTGGTTCACCCGGCGATACAGAACAGGGAAGCGGATGTTAACTTTTGGCAACAAGGCTTCGAACTCCCTGTGGCAATCCCGGCCATCGATCGTACATTCCTGCCGGTCTACGTCTGCTTCCTTGAATCGTTCAGTTCATTGTCCCAGGACCCTAGGCTGTTGCCGGAGAACGTAACCGCGAATCATGATCCTCTTTGGGGTTTGCACGCGTTCCCACGGCGATGCCTCGTCCGCGACGATACTACGATGCTACGCTGGTCCACCGACCGCCATCGCCGTGCTGTCCATTGGTTGGCTAATCATGACAATTTCTAGTATTCTTGTCAGCATACTTCTGATGCCCAGATCTAGAAACTTACAAGGGAACCTCTCCTATGGAGCTGCGTATCAGAGTCCTGCGGGAATGGGGCGGTTTCTGGGGTACCGGGGTACAGGTACCCTATGATCTTGTTGACTGGGAACTCATTAAGAAAAAGTCCTCCCTCATCTACCGTCCCACGCCGCGAGCGCTCCAGTGGAGGGTCGTCGCCGTGATACTGTCCGTCTTTTTTCTTGCAGGTTTCTGGCTGAGCCTTGGGCCGCCATGGGTTAGTTTGGCGGCTCTTCGGGAGAAGCAGGAGCGCGCAAAGGAAATCCCGCCGGAACGGCGCGAGGCGGAGACAAAGCTTGCCGAACTGGCCAACGCCTGGAAGAACCGCCTGGCTCCAGAAGAACTGGAGCGAATTGAGCGCGAACAACAACAGCGTAAGGAGCAGCTACGACAGCAAGCGCAACGAACGGATCTCTTGGGCGAAGTCGCGCGACAGATCCTGCTTTGGCCAATTTCTCTCCTTTTCCTCTGGCTCGGGGGATGGTACGGAGTGATCGGTATAATCCGTTTTCCCTTTGAACGACTGACCATCCGTC